>DATABV010000143.1:0-3593 GCA_036259395.1 Thermoleophilaceae bacterium
CGTCGACGATCAACGGGTCCTTGCCGCCGAGCTCGAGCAGCGCCTTGCGCCCGAGCGTCGCCGCGCACTCGACGGCGATCCGGCGGCCGGTGTCGACCGAGCCGGTGTGGACGACCATGTCGACGCGCTCGCTCTCGACCAACGCCGCGCCGGCGCGCCCGTCGCCGGGCAGCAGCGTCAGCACCCCGGCCGGCAGGTCGAGCGCCTCGACGAGCGCGATGCCCGAGAGCGGCGTCCGCTCCGACGGCTTGAAGACGACGGTGTTGCCCACGGCCAAGGCGGCTGCGATCCCCTGGCAGGCGATCGCGACCGGGTCGTTCCAGGGCACGAGCAGCGCCACGACGCCGCGCGGCTCACGGACCGCCATGTCGGTCGCGTCGCGCGAGCCGGCAAGACTGCGTCCGGCGTGCAGCGGACCCAGCTCGGCGTACTGCTCGATCGCGCCGATGCCCGCCTCGACGCCGCCGCGCGAATCGGCGATCGGCTTGCCGCCCTCGCGCGTCTCGAGCTCGGCGATCTGCGCGAGGCGCTTGCGCAGCCGGCCCGCGGCCGCCTTCAAGCACGCGGCCCGGTCGCCAGGGTCGCGCGCGGACCAGTCGGAGAGGGCCGCTCGGGCGGCGTCCACCGCCCGAGTGGCCTCCTCATGGCCGGAGGCCGGGATCGATCCGATCTCCTCGCCGGTCGCCGGGTCCGTGACCGGGATCGTCGCGGTCGCAGTCGCCGGGGTCATCGCCAATCGGCTTCCCCGCGGTCGCCGGGCTGAAACCAGCGCTAGCCCGTAGCGGCGGGCGAGGCCGGGTCCTCGTCGCCGGTGATCGCCTGGGGCAGCCGGGCGGCCAGCGCTCCGACCCGGCTCTCGGCCAGGTCGAGCCGCGCCAGGCTGCGCAGGAACGCGTGGGTGATGATCACGTGGATCCGCAGCTGGGTCGCGGCGTAGAGGTGGCGGCCGATCCGCGCGAACCAGCCCCAGCCTGCGATCGCGGGATAGAAGTTCGCGACCTCGGACGTCACGCGCCCGGTGACCTCCTCGCCGCCGCGCTCGCCCGCCGGCGGCCGCTGGACCGCGATGCGCAGGTAGCCGCGACCGCGACCCGCGGGCGCGACGAGCAGGCCGCGATCGATCCGCCAGGTGACAGCCCCGCGGTCGCCCGTCGCTTCGTACTCCGGCGGGTGGAAGCGCAGCAGCACGAACGGCCGCATCAGCAGCACCACCTCGCGCGCATCCTTGGAGTAGAGGACCCGCAGCAGACCGAGCGAGATCCGTGTCAGGAAGCGCCAGTAGGTGCGCGCCAGGCGCTCCAGGTAGGCGGCGCTCCAGATCCGCTCGAGCTCGGCGCGCGGCAACGTGACGTCGGCCTCCTGGCGCGTCGTGACGCTCTCACCGGGCCGGGCCTCGGACTGCTCGACGCGGACGATGCGCACCCGCGCGCGGGCCTGACGGCGGCGACGCAGCAGCCGCCTCGGGTCACGTCGCCTCATGCGGCGCCCAAAGATACCCGCCGCCAAAGCTGCGCAAAGTCGCGTGGCAAAGCGCATTCCCGCCGAAGTTGGTCTTACAGTGGCCTCAGGCTCCCGAAAAGCCGCTCTCATGCCCGACTACGACGATCTCCGCCGCAAATTCCCGCTCCGCGGACCGCTCGCGCGGCTGGACCGTGAGCGCGACGAGCTCGCGAAGGCCTGGCTCGTCCGCCTGATCGAGCGGGCCTCGCTCGACGAGATCAAGGAGCTGCCGACCGACCGGCTTGCCGACGAGCTGCCCGAGCTGATCGGCGACGTCCTGACGCTGGCGTCCGCCGGCGGCAGGGACGCCGACCTGCTGCCCCCGGGGGCGCGCGAGCGAGCGACCCGGCTCGCCGACCTGCGCGGGGCGCGCGAGCACGCCGCCGCGGAGATGTCGCGCGACCTCACGGCGATCCAGGCGGCGATCCTCGGCAGCCTGGCGAAGGAGCCCGACAGCCTCGACGTCGAGGGCTTCGCCGACCTCGCGCTGCGCCTTGCGGAGGCCGTGGGCGTCCTGCAATCGGTCGCGGTCGAGGGCCTCGTCGAGCAGCAGGTCCACGAGCTCGAGTCGCTCGCCAACAGCGACCCGCTCACCGGGCTCTCCAACCGCCGCTATCTGCAGGACCAGCTGCGTCAGGCGCTGGGGATCTACAAGCGCTACGAGACGCCGTTCGCGCTGCTGGTGCTCGACGTCGACGGCCTCAAGCGGGTCAACGACTCCAAGGGCCATCAGGCCGGCGATCGCGCACTCGTCCAGGTCGCAACGGCGATGCGGCGGACGCTGCGCACCACCGACACCGCCGCGCGGATCGGCGGCGATGAGTTCTGCGTGCTGGCGACGAACCAGACCGCCGCGGCCGCCGAGCCGCTCGCCCAGCGCATCGCCGACGCTGTCGACACGGAGAGCGGGGCCGACTCGCCGATCGGAATCTCGATCGGCGTCGTCTCCTGTCCCGAGCACGGCGACGACATCGACGCCCTGCTCGAGATGGCCGACCAGGCGATGTACCGGGCCAAGGCGGGCGGGCTGAAGGTCGCACTCGGGGATCCTGAGAACCCCGAGTTGATCAAGGTCGAGAAGACCTCGAGCTAGCTCGACAGACCGCGCTGTACCCAATCCCGGGTGCTGGAGTAGTAGGTGAGCTCTAGCGGGAATTTGACTCGCCACGGCGCGCCGCTATGCTTGCGAGCGTCTGTTTGAATGGCCCGAGGCGCGGCCCTCGGACCCACCACAAGGGTGTTGATACTGCATGTCGGTAGGGGATCTCCAGGAGCTCGAAGAGGTAAAGCTGCTCATCACCAAGGGGCGGCAGATCGGCGTGCTGACCTACGCCGAGGTCGCCACCGCGCTAGCGGAGGTCGACCTCGACGAGGGTGACATCGAGGACCTCCACGGGTTCATCGAGAAGTCCGAGATCGAGCTGGTCGAGGAGATCGATCCCGCTCTCGCAGCCGCGCAGCAGGTCGAGCGCGCGCCGGACAAGCGCGGCCGTCGCAAGAAGGCGACGATCGACCTCAAGCCCGACATGACGACGGACAGCCTGCAGCTGTTCCTCAAGGACATCGGCAAGGTCCGCCTGCTGACCGCCCAGGAGGAGGTCGACCTCGCCAAGCGGATCGAGCGCGGCGACCTCGACGCCAAGCAGAAGATGGTCGAGTCGAACCTCCGCCTCGTGGTCTCGATCGCCAAGAACTACCGCAACCAGGGCCTGCCGTTCCTCGACCTGATCCAGGAGGGAACGCTCGGCCTCGTCCGCGCCGCCGAGAAGTTCGACTACCGCAAGGGCTTCAAGTTCTCGACCTACGCCACCTGGTGGATCCGTCAGGCGATCGCCCGTGCGCTCGCCGACAAGGCGCGCACGATCCGCATCCCCGTGCACGTCGTCGAGAAGCTGAACAAGATCGGCCGTGCCGAGCGCAAGCTCGTCACCGAGCTCGGCCGCGAGCCGACCCCCGAGGAGATCGCCGAGGTCACCGGCATCGACCCCGAGGAGGTCGACTCGATCAAGCGCTCGGCGCAGGCGCCGGTCTCGCTCGAGAAGCCGGTCGGCGACGAGGAGGAGTCCGAGTTCGGCCAGTTCATCGCCGACGAG
>DATABV010000144.1:0-10995 GCA_036259395.1 Thermoleophilaceae bacterium
GGCGATGACCATCTGCTGAACCTCGTCGGTGCCCTCGCCGATGGTGAGGATCTTCGCGTCGCGGTAGAAGCGACAGACGGGGTACTCCTCGATGAAGCCGTAGCCGCCGTGGATCTGGACGGCCTCCTCGGTGGCGCGCACCGCGAGCCGACCGGTCTTCAGCTTGGCCTGGGCGGCGGTCAGCGAGAAGTTGCGGCCGAGGTCCTTCTCGATCGCGGCCTTGTAGGTCAGCAGGCGCGCGGCCTCGATCTCGGTCGATAGGTCGGCGAGCTTCATCTGGATCGCCTGGTACTTCGCGATCGGCTTGCCGAAGGCCTGGCGCTCCTTCGCGTAGGCGAGCGCCTCGTCGAGCGCGCCTTGGGCGAGTCCGACGCCCATCGCCGCGACTGAGATCCGGCCGCCGTCGAGCGTCTGCAGGAACTGTTTGAAGCCCATGCCGCGCGGCCCGAGCAGGTTCTCCTCCGGTACGCGGCAGTCGTCGAAGGCCAGCGGTCGCGTGTCAGAGGCGTTCCAGCCCATCTTGCGGTAGGCCGGGCCGACCGCGTAGCCCGCAGTGCCGCGCGGCACGATGATGTTCGAGACCTCGCCCTCGCCGGTGCGTGCGGTGATCGTTACGAAAGCGGAGATGTCGGTCCCCGCGTTGGTGATGAACTGCTTCGCGCCGTCGATCTTCCACTCGCCGCCGTCGAGGCTGGCCGTGGTCCGCACGTTGCCCGCGTCCGAGCCGGCCTCCGGCTCGGTCAGTCCGAAGGCGCCTAGCGACTCTCCAGCCGTGAGGCGGGGCATCCACTCGCGTTTCTGCTCCTCGTTGCCGAACGCGTGGATCGGCCACGAGCCGAGCGACGTGTGGGCCGCCAGGGTGATCGCGACCGACGAGTCGATCCGAGCCAGCTCCTCGACGACCAGCGCATAGGAGAGGGTGTCGGCTCCGCCGCCGCCGTACTCCTCGGGATAGGGGATCCCCATCAGGCCGAGCTCGCCGAGCTTCGAGACGATCTCGTAGGGGAACCGCTTCTCGCGGTCCAGCTCCTCGGCGACCGGCTTGACCTCTTGCTGGGCGAAGTCTCGCGCCAGCCGCTGGATCGCCGCCTGCTCGTCGGTGAGGTCGAAGACCACGGCGCGGGACTGTATCGCCAAGCCTGGCGCCGGCGCGCGCCTAATCGGCCGCACCGGGCGCTGACAGCTACCTGGCACCGCATATATGCTAAGAAACGATAACGATTGCAACAGGTCTGCAACCGCTCGTCTGGAACACCCGTTTTGCCGTCCGGTCGTCCAGTCACGAACGTATGTTCGTAGTCCAATGAAGAGCACGAATTGGGAGGGCGCGATGTCCGCAACAACGACGATCCAAGTTCCGGCCGAGCTTGTCGACGCGATCTGCCGCAGCCTGATCGATCAGCGTCGCGATGCCGAGCGCCGGGAGGAGATCGACGGCCTGCTCGAGCAGCTGGCCGATCCCACCACGGTCGGCGATCCGTCGTACCCACTGAGCGGCTCTCGGCGGCTGCTCTGGAGCGCCGTCTATGACACGCTCTGCGCGGCTGCCGAGCAACTTGCCGAAGACTGCAACGAGTATTGGCGCGGAGGCATCGCGGCAGATGACCTCCGAGCCGCGATCGTCAGGGTCGACAGTCGATACGAGCTGCTGCTGGACCTCGGACCTCCTCCAGGCAGCTAACGGTCTGGCTTCAGCTCATGCTCCGCGGCTTCCGGCCCCTCGAACACCAGCCTGAACCACGCCATCAGCTCTGGGCGCAGCGCCGGCAACCGTGACGCGTCGCCCTCCTCCGCCGCCTTCGCGACCACATACACCATCCCGCCGAGCATGCCGTCGACCGCGACATCGGGGACGCTTCGGGGCCCATCGGCAGTCGCACGCTCGATCAGCGCGCGTATCTTCGCCAGCGTCTCTCGCTGTAGCCGCCGAGACGCCGGCGTAGCGGCCGCGACCTCGACCAGCGAGAGGTTCGCAAGTGCGGGTTCCCGAGCAAAGAGCTCGAGGCCCCAGTCCAGCAGCGCTCGCAGTGCGGAGCGCCAGTCGTCCTGATCACGGACCACCGGCCCGGCTCCCGCGGCGATCCGCTGGACCAGCGACCTGTGCGCCTGCAGCAGGACATCCTCCTTGCCTGAGAAGTGGGTGTAGAGCGCCTTTCTCGACACGCCCGACTCGGCAGCGATCTGGTCGACGGTCGTGGCGGCGTAGCCGCGCTCCGCCATGACGCGCGCCATTCCGGCGAACAGCCGCTCCCGCTGGGAGTGGACGACGAACTCCGGCGGTAGCCCGTGACTGCCACGGGGCAGCTTCTCGGGGTCATGACGCGCCGTCTCCATCCTCCAGCGAACCTAGCGCGGCCGCATCGACCAACCGGAACTGCCTTGTCTTAGACAACAAGAAACGTGAATGTGTCATCCACAGTTCGTGCCCGAACTCGCTTGGTCTCGCAACGCTGGCGTTGTCTCCTGTAACCGCCATCCCGCGATGATCGGCCGATGACGAGCGAGCGTGGTCAGGCCTCGGTCGAATGGGTGGCGCTGGTCTTGCTCGTCGCGCTTGCGACAGGCGGTCTGCTGGCGGCGGTTCCCGGCGTCGACGGGAGGTCTTTGGGCGGTGCGTTGGCGCACCGCCTCACCTGCGCCGTCAAAGGCGGTTGCGCCGACAACGACGCGCTGGTGCGCGCGTACGGCGCCCGCGACGCCGAGCTAGTCCGGCGCAATCTTCAGGGCCTGGTCTTCGAGCCGGGCGAACGGCAGATCCCCGTCGACTGGAGAGACTGCCGCGCCGTCCCGTGCGCCGTTGCGCCTGACGATCGTGACCTCGACGTCCACCGCAGCGCGGCCGGCCACCGGGCGACGGTGTTCACTCGCCTGCTGCGCCGCGGCGATCGCCGCTACATCCAGTACTGGTTCTACTACCCCGACTCGAACACGACCTGGGCTGGCTCCGACAAGATCTGGAGGAGCGCGCCGTTGGGCCAGATCGGGCAGCTGGTGACCGGATCCGAGCGCTACCCCGGATACCACCCTGACGATTGGGAGGGTGCGATGGTCCGCGTCGAGGCGGACGGCCGCACAGCCGTACGTGTCACCTCTCACGGTCACTGGCAGTGGTGCAAGCGGGGATGCGAGGACCGCTGGGGGCCAGCCACCGGTTGGACGCGCGTGTCGCGCGGCAGCCATGCCGGGCACGTCCCCCTCGATCGTGCGCGTGAGCGCACCATCACGGCGGACGGGATTCGCCTCGTGCCGTTGGAGAGCATCGACCGAAGCGGCTACCGGCGACTCGATCCAGGGATCTCGCCTCCGTGGGAGAAGGACGCATACGAGAATCCGGAGAGCTCCGAGTCCTGAGCGGCTACCTTTGAAGATGACGCTGGCTATCGAAAGCGAGGAACTCCCGCTATGGCGAGAACCGTGCGCGAGCAGCAGGACAAGCGACGCGAGGAGAAGCTGAAGCAGGTTCAGCAGCAGGTCGAGGAGGGCTCGCTCGTGATTCGCAAGATGACGACCGCCGAGCGCAAGGCCAATCCACCGCGCCCACCCCGGGAGAAGAAGAAACGCTGATCGGTCGCTGACGCGCAGGCGGACCCGGAAGGCGGGGTAGCGCCACGTCTCGTTCGGGCCTGGCACACTCCGCCGGCGGATGCGGGCGGGGAAGCCGACAGAGCCGGGTCAAGGAGTTCTAGACGCGCTTGTCTACAAGGCCGGCGGCGTCAAGGTGCTGGCGGACGCAGGCATCGTGCGGCCGGTACGGCCCGACAAGCTGCTCGCCGTCGCCAAGACGCTCAGGCGCTGGGGACGCGGGCCCGCGTCCGGCTACATCACCTCGGCGCTCCTATGCCCCGGACAGACGGCGATCCTCGACGATCTCGGGTCGCTCACCTTCGCCGATGTCGACCGCCGCACCAACGCCCTCGCCAACTCACTCGCAGCGACCGGCGTGCGCGCCGGCGACGGCGTCGGAATCATGTGTCGTAACCACCGCGGGTTCGTCGAGGCGACTGTCGCCGCCGCAAAGCTCGGTGCCGATGTGCTCTACCTCAACACCGCCTTCGCCGGTCCTCAACTCGCCGAGGTGGTCGAGCGCGAGGGTCCGACTGCGCTGATCTACGACGAAGAGTTCAGCGGACTGCTCGACCGAGCCGGCGACGGCCGGATGCGTTTCGTCGCCTGGAACGAAGGAGCTGCCGCCGATCCGACGCTCGAGGAGCTCATCTCCGCCGGGGCCGACCGGCTGCCCCCGCCGCCAGACCGCATCGGTCGGACGGTGATCCTGACGTCCGGCACCACCGGCTCGCCGAAGGGCGCCAACCGCCCGTCGCCGCAGTCACTCGATCCGGTCATCTCGCTGCTCTCGAAGTTCCCGCTCAAGCGTGGCCAGAAGACCGTCATTGCCGCTCCGCTGTTCCACACCTGGGGCTTCGCGCACTTCGCGCTCGGGTTGATGCTCAACTCGACGTTGGTGCTGCAGCGGCGCTTCGACCCGGAGGCAACGCTGGCGGCGATCGCGCGCACGCGCGCCGACTCGCTCGTCGTGGTGCCGGTGATGATGCAGCGCATCCTCGACCTGCCCCGCGAGACTCGGCGCCGCTACGACACCTCTTCGCTGTCGGTCGTCGCGGCGAGCGGCTCGGCGCTGCCCGGTGATCTTGCGACCGACTGGATGGACGAGTACGGCGACAACCTCTACAACCTCTACGGCTCGACCGAGGTCGCGCAAGCGACCATCGCAACACCCGCCGACATGCGCGCGGCGCCCGGGACCGCGGGCAGCCCCCCGCGCGGGACGGTCGTGCGGCTCTACGACGAGCAGGGTCGGCCGGTGCCACAGGGGGGGACGGGTCGCATCTTCGTCGGCAACGAGCTGCAGTTCGAGGGCTACACGGGCGGCGGGACGAAGGAGGAGATCGACGGCTTGATGGCCACTGGCGACGTCGGGCGCTTCGACGCCGCCGGACGCCTCTTCGTCGAGGGCCGCGACGACGAGATGATCGTCTCGGGAGGGGAGAACGTCTTCCCGAAGGAGGTCGAGGACCTGCTTGCGCGCCACGAGGCGATCGCCGAGGCCGCGGCGCTTGGAGTGCCGGATGCCGAGTTCGGCCAGCGGCTGCTCGCGTTCGTCGTGCTCAAGCCCGGCGCGGAGGTCGGTGAGGAGGACCTCAAGGCGTATGTGAAGCAGAACCTCGCCCGCTACAAGGTGCCGCGCGAGATCCGCTTCCTCGACGAGCTGCCGCGCAACGCGACCGGCAAGGTGCTCAAGCGGTCGCTCGCGGAGACGGCGTAAGCAGCGCCAGGTCGCGCTCGGGGTCGATGCCCCAGCGCTCGCCCGCGACGACCAGCTCGGCGGTCAGCGGCCAACGGTCCGGACGCTGCTCGCCGTCGTGGTTTGGCACGCCGCCCTTCAGCGCCATCGTCCCGAAGTTGTCGCCGATCGCTCGGATCTCGTTGACCTCGCCGGTCGTCAGCAGGACCTCGGCCGGGGTCGACGCCAGCTCGGCGCGCTGGTTCTCGATCGGCTGGGCGTCAGCGACCCACTCCTGGATCAGCGTTGGCACCACGCATGCGACGGCGTCGTGGGCGAGGTTCCACTGGCACGCCAACTGGAGCGGCGTCAGCCCGTGTCGCTCGGCGATCGGGCGCAGCCGCTCGATCCGCTCGCGTCCGGCCTCGATCCAGCCCTTCGGCCTGAAGGAGCGGTGGTCACGCTCACCGAGGCCGCCGGCGTCGCGCAGGCCGCCCCACAACAGCCCGCCGTAGTCCACGACGCGGGTGATCACGTTGACGCGCGCCTCGACGGCCGCCGGTAGCGCCAGCTCGCCGGGCCAGGGCTCGAGCGGCCCCAGGATCGTCATGGCCCAGTCGATCCGGTCGCCGAATCGCTGCAGGCAGTCGATCAGGTCGAGCACGAAGCCGTTGGCGGGGCCCGGGGCGACTCCGATCGCGCCGGTCAGCCCCTCGTCGCGCAGTGCGGCCATCGCGTCCCAGACGGTCTCGCTCGTGTAGCCGGTGCGGTCTGGGTTGTGCAGCAGCAGGACGTCGAAGCGGTCGACGCCGCAGCGCTCGAGGCTGCGCTCGGTCGCCATCCGCAGGTAGTCGGCGTAGCCGTCGGGACCCCGCAGCGCCGGGTCGCTGAAGCGCGGAAACCCCTTGGCCCCCTGACGCTCGCCGGAGTAGAAGTCGTGCCCGATGGCGCCGACGAGGCAATAGTCCTCCCGTGGAACTCCGGCCAGCGCTCGTCCGACCAGCCTGTCGGCGGCACCCTGTCCATAGACGTCGGCGGTCAGCACGGTGTCGATCCCGCCGCCGGGGCGCAGCAGGGCCTCAAGGCGCGACTCGTCGATCGGCTCGCCGAAGTGCATGAAGCGGCCGCCGCTCCATGAGCCGACGGCGAGGTGTCCCGGGTTGCGCATGGTTCGGATGCTACGGCGACCGGCTCTCAGAGCCTGCTGCGGACCGCACCGAGCTCACCGGCCAGCTCGGGCCACACCTCGCGTAGGCGCGCGGCGAGGTCGGCCAGGTAGACGTCGGCCGTCATCTCAACGGTTGGGATCTCGCTGTCGGAGCTCGCATCCGCCCGTTCGAAGACCTCGACGACCTGCGTGACGGCGCTCGCCGCCGCCGGCCGCATGGCAGCCGCGGGGTCCGTCGTGGCGTGCGCGAGGAAGGCGGTCAGGGCGGCGCGGTCGAGCTCGCGCGGGACCCCGCGCCGGTCGAAGACCACCAGGCTGGGGACAGCCAGGCCGAGCTCACCGAGCGCGGCGAGCCCGAACTCGTCGAGCTGCCTAGCCTCCAAGGCGCCCGAAGACACGATCTCGCGCACCCGAGAGCGCAGACGCTCTGCGGCGTCCGGCGAGGCGCTCAACCGCTGCTCCGTGTCGATCGCGGCAATCACGCGGTCGCGCGCCAGCTCGAGCTCGACGCCGTCGGCCTCGGGGAGCTCGCTCGGAGCCCCGCACGCAGTGACTGCCGCCGCGAGGAGCGCGGCGAGGACGAGCGCCGGGCGCCGCACCTAGGCGTCGGCCGCGCGGTCGGCCAGCTCGATCAAGGTGCGCACCCCGAAGCCGGAGGCTCCCTTGCCGACGTATGGCCGGCCGAGCTCCCAGGCAGTGCCCGCGATGTCCATGTGGACCCACGGCACGTCGCCGACGAAGTTGCTCAGGAAGTGAGCAGCGGTGATCGACGACGCCTTGCGTCCAGCCGGGGCGTTGTCGAGGTCGGCGTAGGTGCCCTCGATCAGCTTGGCGGTCTCGGGGTGCAGCGGCAGGCGCCAGCCCAGCTCGCCGGTCGCCTGACAGGCGGCGTCGACCTGCTCGAACCACTCGTCGTGGTTCGAAAACAGTCCAGCATGGGTGGAGCCGAGCGCGACGATGATCGCGCCCGTCAGAGTGGCGAGGTCGACGATCCGCTCGACGCCCTGCTCGACGGCATAGGAGAGCGCGTCGGCGAGGATCAGCCGGCCCTCCGCGTCGGTGTTGTTGATCTCGATCGTCTTGCCGTTGAGCGCGGTGACGATGTCGCCGGGCTTGGTCGCGTGGCCGCTCGGCATGTTCTCGGTGGCGGGCACGACGGCCGTGATCCTCACCGGCAGCGCGAGCTTGGCGATCGCGTCGATCGACTCCAGCACCGCGGCGCCGCCCGACATGTCGAACTTCATCTCGGCCATCTTGGCCCCCGGCTTCAGCGAGATGCCGCCCGTGTCGAAGGTGACGGCCTTGCCGACGAAGCCGAGGTGCGGGCCGCGATCGCCGCCGCTGTAGCGCAGGACGATCAGCCGCGGCTCGGCGTCCGTCCCGCGCGCGACCGCGGTGAACGCGCCCATTCCGCGCTGAGCGATCTGGTCGCGGTCGAACAGCTCGAGCTCGACGGACTCGTGGGCGTCGGCGATCTCCTGCGCGCGGCCGGCGAGGAAGACCGGGTCGGCGACGTTCGACGGCAGGTTCTGGAGCTCGCGCGCGCGGTTCGCCGCGTCGGCGGCGATGCGACCGCGCCGTGCAGCCTCCTCCGAGACGCCCGGTCCGGCGATCTCGAGCGTCTCGACGCCGCCGGAGTCGTCGTCGCCCTTGGACTTGAAGCGGTCGAAGGAGTAGAGCCTCAGCAGCGTTCCCTCCACGAGGCCGACCTCGGCTCCGTCGTCGGGCAGCGCCCAGGACAACGAGGACGCGCCGAGCTCCTTCGCTCGGCCGGCGACGGCCGCCGCGGCGACGCGGGCCGCCTCGCCGTCGAAGTCGTCGCGCGACCCGAGGCCGGCGATCAGGACGCGCCGCCGTCCGCCGCCCGAGGTCTCCTCGTGGGCAACCGCGACCTTGCGCAGCGCCGGCTTCGCCTCACCGCTGTCGACGAGCTGCTGCAACTCGGGCTCGGGCAGGTGCTCGCCGTCGAACAGGCCGAGCACGCGGGTGTCGGCGCTGGTCTCCTCTGGCGGTCCGGAGCGGACTGTGACGGCGATCTCACGCATGACGGGGGAGCTTAAAGGCGGAGGCGCGCAGCCGGATCGGCACTACGCCTCCGATATGGTCCAATGACCCCCAGGCAGACCGAAGGAGACCGACGCCCCCATGCCCAAGACCGTGATCCTAGGCACCGCTCGCACCCCGTTCGGCAAGATGGGAGGCGCGCTCGCCTCGTTCGACGCGACCGATCTCGGCGGGCATGCGATCGAGAACGCGCTCGAGCGTGCGGAGGTATCCGGCGACCAGGTTCAGCACGTAGTCGTCGGACAGGTCCTCCAGGCTGGTCAGGGTCAGATCCCGTCGCGCCAGGCCCAGATCAAGGGCGGGATTCCCAAGGAGGTCTCGTCGGAGACCGTCAACAAGGTCTGCGCCTCGGGGATCCGCGCGGCCGGCATCGTCGATCAGCAGGTCCGTGCCGGCGACCTCGACGTCGCCGTCGCAGCGGGCATGGAGTCGATGTCGAGCGCTCCCTACCTCCTGCCTAAGGCCCGCTTCGGGTACCGCATGGGCGACGCCAAGGCGCTCGACGCGATGGTCCACGACGGGCTGACGAACCCCTTCTCCGGCAAGCAGATGTTCGTCGAGGCGACCGAGGTCGGCGACGAGCTCGAGATCACCCGTCCCGACATGGACCGCTTCGCGCTGCGCAGCCACGAGCTGGCGATCGAGGCCACCGACGAGGGTCGCCTGCCCGAGGAGATCGCGCCGATCACCGTCAAGTCGCGCAAGGGCGACACGGTCGTCGAGGTCGACGAGGCGCCACGCCGTGGCAGCAGCATCGAGGCGCTCGCCAAGCTGCCCGGGCTGACCGGTCCCGACGGGTCGCACACCGCCGGCAACGCTCCCGGCGTGAACGATGGCGCCGGAGCGATCGTCCTCGCCAGCGACGAGTGGGCGAAGGCCAACGGCCGCACGCCGCTGGCGACGATCGTCGGCCAGGCAGCCGTCGCCGACGACTTCCCCTACCTCGCCAAGACTCCGGCCAACGCGACGAAGAAGGTGCTCAAGCAGGCCGGGCTGACCGTCGACGACATCGACCTCTTCGAGATCAACGAGGCCTTCGCCTCGGTTGCGATCAGCTCCGTCCGGATGCTCGGGATCGACGAGTCGAAGGTCAACGTCAACGGCGGCGCGATCGCGCTCGGGCATCCGATCGGGGCGTCCGGCGCCCGGATCCTCGGCGCGCTCGTCCACGAGCTGCGCCGCCGCGGCGGCGGTCTCGGCGTCGCCGCGATCTGCTCGGGTGGCGGTCAGGGCGACGCGATGATCCTCGAGGTTGCCGCGTAGCGATGGCCCCCGACACCGAGACAGCACAGGAGCGCCCGGCGACCGGTCGCAAGATCCGCGTGGTGGTCGCCAAGCCGGGGCTCGACGGCCACGACCGCGGCGCCAAGATCATCGCCCGCGCGCTGCGCGACGCGGGCATGGAGGTCATCTACACGGGTCTGCATCAGACGCCCGAGCAGATCGTCGAGACGGTGATCCAGGAGGACGCCGACGCGGTCGGCCTGTCGATCCTCTCGGGCGCCCACATGACGCTCGTCCCGCGGATCGCTGAGCTGCTCGCGCAGCAGGGGATCGAGGACGTCGTGCTGGTCGTCGGCGGAACGATCCCCGCGGACGACATCCCGCAGCTCAAAGACCTCGGCGTCTCTGAGGTCTTCACGCCCGGCGCGCCGGTGCGGGAGATCGTCGAGTTCATCGAGAATTCCGTAGACTGACTCGTCAGTCAACTTTCCAAGGAGACCCCTTGAAGATCTGCGTCCTCGTGAAAGAGGTACCCGACGCCGCCGTCGAGAAGCGCATCGATCCTACGAGCAAGCGCCTCGATCGCAGCGGTGAGAAGAACCTGAACCCCTTCGACACCCACGCCATCGAGGCTGCGATGCAGCTGAAGGAGGGCGGTGCGGTCGAGGTCGAGGAGGTCGTCGCGGTGACGATGGGCCCCGAGAGCGCCTTCCGCGCGCTCCACAAGGCCGTCTCGCTCGGCGCCGATCGCTCGGTCCACCTGACCGATGACGCCCTCGCCGGCTCCGACGTCGCCGCCACCGGCTACGCGCTCAGCAAGGTGCTCGAGACCGAGAGCCCCGATCTGGTCCTCCTCGGCCAGCAGTCGGACGACGGCGAGTGCTACACGATCGGCGCCGTTGTCGCCGACCACCTGAAGATGCCGTCGCTGACGCAGGTGATCAAGATGGACGTCGAGGGCGACAAGCTGCGCTGCGAGCGCCAGGCCGAGTACGGCTACGACACCGTCGAGGTGTCGCTGCCGGCGGTGATCTCCGTCGGCGACGCGATCAACGAGCCGCGCTACCCGTCGCTGAAGGCGATCATGGGCGCGAAGAAGAAGCCGCTCGAGACGAAGTCGACCGGCGACGCCGGCATCGAGGCCGGACGCGTCGGCCAGGACGGCTCGCGCACCGCGGTCCTCGCGATCAACCCGCCGCCCGCGAAGGAGGCCGGCGAGATCATCGAGGACGAGGACACCAACGAGACGGTCGAGAAGATCGTCAACTGGCTCGACGAGAGGAAGCTGCTGGCATGA
>DATABV010000145.1:0-2911 GCA_036259395.1 Thermoleophilaceae bacterium
TGTCGGTCGGGATGTTCATCGCCTCGTAGATCAGGCCCGAGTAGAAGTCGACGTTCGGGAACAGCTTGCGGTCGGTGAAGTACTCGTCGTCGAGCGCGTGCTTCTCGAGCTCGACGGCGATCTCGACCTTCGGGTTGTCGACGCCGAGCACATCGAGCACCTCGTCGACGTGCTTCTTGATGATCCGCGCGCGCGGGTCGTAGTTCTTGTAGACCCGGTGGCCGAAGCCCATCAGCTTCTCCTTGCGGTCCTTCACGCCCTGGAGGAAGTCGGGGATGTTCTCGACCGTCCCGATCCGGTCGAGCATCCGCAGCACCGCCTCGTTGGCGCCGCCGTGCAGCGGTCCGTAGAGCGCGGCAATCCCGGCGGCCACCGCCGAGTAGGGGTCGACCTGCGACGAGCCGACCGAGCTCACCGCCGCCGTCGAGCAGTTCTGCTCGTGGTCGGCGTGGAGGATCCAGAGCACGTCGAGCGCCCGCTCGAGCCGCGGGTCGGGCTCGTACTGCGGCTCGTTGATGCGGTAGAGCATCGAGAGGAAGTTGCCCGTGTACCAGAGGTCGTTGTCCGGATAGACGTAGGGCAGGCCGAGGTTGTGGCGGTAGGAGAACGCCGCGAGCGTCGGCATCTTGGCGATCAGCCGTACGATCGCCATGTAGCGCTCGGTCGGGTCGTCGATGTTCTTCGCCGCCGGGTAGTAGGTCGACAGCGCGCCGACCGTCGAGAGCAGCATCGCCATGGGGTGGGCGTCGTAGCGGAACGCCTCCATCGACTTCTTGATGTTCTCGTGGACGTAGGTGTGGTGGGTGATCGCGTAGACCCAGTAGTCGAGCGCGGCCTTGCTCGGCAGCTCGCCGTGGACGAGTAGGTAGGCGACCTCGAGGAAGCTCGAGCTCTCGCAGAGCTGCTCGATCGGGATGCCGCGGTGCTCGAGCACGCCCGCCTCGCCGTCGATGTAGGTGATCGCGCTGCGACACGACGCCGTGTTGGTGAACGCCGGGTCGTAGGTCATCAACCCGAAGTCGTCCTCCGACGTCTTGATCTGGCGGAAGTCCATCGCCTTGACGGTGCCGTCGGCGATCGGCAGCTCGTAGGTCTGCCCGGTGCGGTTGTCGGTGACCGTCAGCGAGTCGTTCGGCACGGCCGCCACGGTAGCGATCTAGCGTCGGAACAGCTTGCCGAGCATGCCGCCGCCCTTGTATGGCGGAAGCTCTGCTGCCTGTGCGGCGGTGAGCGTGAGGGTCACACCGCGCTCGGCGGTGCGCGCGACCTCGGGGGCGTCGACGAAGACGCGCACGCCGGCCTCGTTCTCGAAGACGATGCCGTCGAAGATCCGCTCGCGCGCGTTGTCGAGCACCTCGCGGACCGTCCCGACGGCGATCTCGTCGGAGCTGTAGACGGGAACGCCGGTCGGCAGCGCGGTGTAGCTGATCGCTGTGCCGTCGTCGATCGCCACGGCGATCAGGCGATCAGCGTGGGGACGGCGCCGTGGTCCTGCGGCTCGTCCTCCTCCTCGTTGGTGAGCGCACCCACCACCGCGGCGGAGACCGTCGCGAGCACCAGCACGAGGAAGATCACGCCGACGGCGATCTCGCCGCCGCGCGAGCCGGGGAAGTCCTTGCGGACCACGCCGAGCAGCGAGACGAGCAGGGCGCAGGCCGCGAGCACGCTGCCGATGACGTAGTAGACCTCCACCGCGGGGAAAACCTAACACGCCCCGGCTGGGGTCAGCGTCCGACGCCGGACCGGCGCCCTACCGCACGAGTGCGGACGCGCGGGGGTGCGGGCAGTGGGGCGCCGTGGTCGGGACCGCGGCGGGGAGGTCGTGGCGGGGAGAGCGGGCCGTGCGGGCGGTCGGGCTGCTTGCTGCCGCCGTCGTCCTCGGTCGCGTCCGCCGGCTCGGGCGCCTTGGCGGCCCACCAGACGAGCCACAGCAGCGCGAAGATCGGGATCTTCAGGACCAACGCCATCCAGAGCACTGCCTCCATGGTGTCCGAGAGTACCCGCCCGGCGGCCGGCGAACCGGATCGATTTGTTAAGCCGGCGCGGGCGCTTCGAGCGTGGTGATCTGGCGGAACTGCTCGAAGCGGGCGTCGATCTCGTCGCGCTCGAGGCGGGCGACGCGCTCGGTGCCGAACTCCTCGACGTTGAACGAGGCGAGCGCGGAGCCGTAGGCCATCGCGCGGCGCAGCGTCGCCTCGCCGGTCCAGTCGTCCTGGGAGGAGAGGTAGCCGAGGAAGCCGCCGGCGAAGGAGTCGCCGGCGCCGGTCGGGTCGATCACCGTCTCAAGCGGGAAGGCGGGCAGCGCGAAGAAGCCGCTCTCGGTGAACAGCGCGGCGCCGTACTCGCCCTGCTTGGCGACGACGACCTTCGGTCCCATCTCCATCACTGCGCGCGCCGCGCGGACGAGGTTCGGCTGCTCGGTCAGCTGGCGGATCTCGGCGTCGTTGAGGAAGACGAGGTCGACGCCGGAGATCGTCTCGACCAGCGAGTCGCGCGCGATCTCGATCCAGAGGTTCATCGAGTCGAGGCCCGCCCAGCGGACGCCGCCGCACTGGCTGCGCACTCCACGCTGCAGGTCCGGCTGGATGTTCGCCAGGAAGAGGTGGTCGGCGGCCCGCGAGGCCTCCGACAGCTTCGGCTCGAACTCGCCGAAGACGTTGAGCTGGGTGTCGTCGGTGTGGGCCTGGTTGAAGTCGTACTCGTAGTGGCCGCGCCAGAAGAAGGTATCGCCGCCGGCGACGTGCTCGATGTCGTCGGTGTTGACGCCGCGGCCGTGCAGCACCTCGTACTCGGCGTCGCCGAAGTCGTCGCCGACCGGCCCGACGACGCGCACGTCGGTGAAGAAGCTCGCGGCGAGCGAGAAGTGGACGGCCGAGCCGCCGAGCATCCGCTCGCGCTCGCCGAAGGGCGT
>DATABV010000146.1:0-11854 GCA_036259395.1 Thermoleophilaceae bacterium
CGGCCGCGATGGAGCGGCTGGTCGGCGAGGGCAAGCTGGGCGCCAAGACCGGCGGCGACGGCTTCTACTCCGACGGCCAGCCGAACGTCGATGGCGACGGCGACGCCGACGCGGAGGAGCTCGCCGAGCTCTGGGCGATGAAGGCGCTGCGCGAGGCGCTGCTGGTGCTCGAGGAGGGCGTCTCCAGCGTCCGCGAGATCGACCTCGGCCTGATGGCCGGCGCCGGGCTCGACCCACGCCGTGGCCTGCTCCCGCCGTTCTGGAAGGCCGACGTCGAGGGCCTCGACGTGGCGCTCGAGAAGATGGAGGCGCTCGAGGCCAAGCACGGCCCGGAGCGCTTCGGCGTGCCGACGATCCTGCGGCGGATGGTCGCCCAGGGGAGGCTCGGGATCGCCGCCGGCCAGGGCTTCTACGCCTGGGCGCGTCCGGACGACGGCGATCAGCGCGAGACGGTCAAGCTCGAGACGCGCGGCGACGTGGCGATCGCCTGGCTCGCCAACGCGCCGATGAACGCGATCTCCCCGCAGGTGATCGAGGACCTCGGCGCCGTCTGGGAGAAGGTGACGAGCGAGGGCGAGGTCGGCGCGCTGGTGATCGCGTCGTCGATCCCGGTCGTCTTCTCGGCCGGCGCCGACATCAAGGCGTTCACGCAGATGGACGAGGAGAAGGGGGCGGAGCTGATCCACTCGGGCCACGCCCTCCTGCGCGACCTCGGGTCGAACCGCGTCTCGACCGTCGCGGCGGTCAACTCGATCGCCTTCGGCGGCGGCTGCGAGCTCGCGATGGCCTGCGACGTGCGCATCGCGGCGGAGTCGGCGATCTTCGGTCAGCCGGAGATCAAGCTCGGGATCATCCCCGGGTTCGGCGGCACGCAGCGGCTGCCGCGACTGGTCGGGGAGAGCAAGGCGCTCGAGATGAACCTGACCGGCGATGCGATCACCGCCGGCGACGCGTTCGAGCACGGCCTCGTGAACCGCGTCGTGCCCGACCACGAGCTGTTCGACACGGCGTTGACGTGGGCGCGCAAGCTGGCGGGCCAGGCGCCCGTCGCGGTCGAGCGGATCAAGGAGGTCTCGGCCGCCGGGAACCTCGACGAGGGGATCGAGGCCGAGAAGGCCGGCTTCGCTGCCGTGTTCGCGACCGAGGACGCCAAGGAGGGCATCGGCGCCTTCCTCGGCAAGCGAACGCCCAAGTGGTCAGGACGCTAGAGAGCACCACAGCGGAGCTCGCCGGCCTCCTCCGCGGGGCCGAGCGGGCGATCGTCTTGACGGGGGCGGGGATCTCGGTGCCATCCGGGATCCCCGACTTCCGCAGCCCGGGTACCGGGATCTGGGAGGGGGTCGACCCGATGGAGGTCGCCCACATCGACGCCTGGCGGCGCGACCCAGACCGCTTCTGGAGCTTCTACGGTTCTCGCTTCTCGGGTCTTGTCGACAAGCGCCCCAACCGCGCCCACGAGGTCGTCGCCGAGCTCGAGCGCAGCGGGCGGGTTCGCGCCGTGATCACCCAGAACATCGACCGCCTGCACCGTGTCGCCGGCAGTCGGCGGCTGCTCGAGATCCACGGCTCGATCGAGTCGAGCGTCTGCCCGCAATGCGGCGGCCGGACCGCCGTCGAGCAGGTCGTCGCGCTGCTCGCCGCCGGCGACGGTGCGCCGGAGTGCCCGGCGTGCATCGCGCCGTTGAAGCCCGACGTGGTGCTGTTCGGCGAGCTGCTGCCGGCCGACGTCATGGCCGAGGCCGAGCAGCTCGCGCTCGAGGCCGACCTGATGGTCTGCATAGGCAGCTCGCTGACCGTCCACCCGGCTGCCGGGCTGCCGCAACTCACGCTCGGCTCAGGCGGTCGGATCGCGATCGTCACCGAGGGCCCGACGCCGCTCGACGACCGTGCGGCCGTCAAGCTGAGCGGCGACGTCGTAGCGGAGCTCGAAGCGGTGGCCGAAGCCCTGCGAACCTAGATTGCGCTGTCTAGCCGGCGGGCGCGCAGCGCCGACTCCATCCGCCCGACGCTCGCCGCCAGCTCGTCGGCGAGCTCCGCGGACAGCTCGCCACGCAGCGCGGCGTTCGCCGCGTCGCCGACGGCCCGCCGGTCGCCCTCGAGCTCACCGCGGCGGCCGTCGGGCAGCTGCGACAGCTCGGCCAGCAGCGCCTCGAGCGCCACGCGCGCCTGCAGGGCGGCCTCACGGCCGCGTCCCGCCGCGATGTCCATTCGCGCGCGCAGCACGAGCTCCTCGCAAGCGAGGACGCGCTCGCGGCCGCTGAGCAGCGCCGCGAAGCGCTCCTCGGGCGCCTCCATCGAGCGCTTCGCCCGCACGATGCCGGCCGCCGGCAGCTCCAGGGCCTGCTTGAACATCCCCGCGACCGCCTCGTCCCCGGACCCGAAGCCGATCCGCGTGACCAGCGCCTGGCTGTGGTCGACATCTCGCACATGGGGATCGGCGCGCGCCACGCGGTAGGCGTGCAGCGCCCCGTTGAGCGTCGAAAGTGCGCGGTCGAGCTCGGCCGCGCGGCGGTCGCTGTCGTCGCGGACGGCGGCCAGCCAGAGGTCGGCGTGATCCGGCGTGGGGAAGGGGTCCGTGTGGACGACCGTGGCCCGGTTGGTGGGAACGGCCTCAGGGGTGGCCTCGGTGACGGCTTTGGCGCGGCGGCCGCGGAGGCGCCGCCGCTGCGGGGCCGCGAGCGTCGAGAGCACGAGCACCGTCTCGGGCCGCTCGCCCGGATCGGCGCGGACCATGTAGCGGCCGTCGCCCGGTCCGAGCAGAAAGCCGAACTCGAGCTGGACGAAGCCGAACAGGGGGGACGCCATCACGCCGAACCGTCGCAGACGCCGTCGGGCGGCGCGATCTGCTCCAGGGCGCTACTCGCCGTCGTGGGCGTGCGACGCAGGCTTGTCGGCCGGCAGCGAGTACTTCGAGGGCTCGGTCGGCACGACCGGGTTGTCGATCTCGCGTAGGCGAGCGATCAGGTCCGACCACTGGCCGGGCTCGAGCACCGCGAGCGCCTGCTGGCCGAGCCTGCGGTTCTGGCCGAACAACGGCTGGAAGCCGACGTGGATGTGGTCGTGGTGGTCGCCCATCGCAACCGTGTTCTGGCCGTAGTCGAGCAGGCTGATGATCTGGTCTGGGCGCATCGTGCCTTGCAGGCGCATCAGTCGGCGGACGGCCTGGTCGGTGACGCCGCCGGGCTCCTGGTGGCCGAAGATCGGCACTCCGTTGATCGCGGCGACGTCGACGGCGTTGCCCGAGGAGTGGTGCGAGACGTTGCCGGATGCGGTCAGGTAGCTGTGACCCGACTTCAGGCTCGTCACGGTCGGGCGCAGCCCGGACTCGGCGAGGTAGGCGAGCGTCGCGAGGACCCTGCGGTCAACCTGGCCGGACTGGATGTCGGAGCGGCCGCCCTCATAGATCTCGATCCGCTCGTCGGCCAGCACGCGCTTCTCGAGCAGCGGCTTGGGCAGCAGCAGGATCTGGCCGATCGACAGGCTTCCGACGCGCGCGTCGCGGCCATAGAGCACGTTCTTGCCGGCGGCGCGGTAGATCGCGGTCGCCTCCAGCAGCTTCCAGCCGTCGAGGATCGGCTTCGGATCGATCGACGGGGCGCCGCGGCCGGCCGGGCGGATGCCGAAGTCGAGGTGGGCGGCCTTCGCCGCGTCGACCTTGCCGAGTCGGCCGAGGATCGTCCCGCCGATCACACGCGACCCGACCTTCAGGCGGCGCAGGCGGACGTCCTTGGCGTCGGCGCCGAAGGGGCGCGAGAAGTAGTTGCTGTAGGTCTCGAACTTGCCGTCCAGGCGGGCCTTGGCGGCCAGCAGCTGCTCCAGGCCGCCGGACTCGCGGGCGCCCTCGGCGTTCGGGTGGGCGAAGAGGCGCTCCTTGAAGGGCAACGAGGCGGTCGGCTCGGCGGTGGCAGTGGCTGCACCTGCGTCGTCGTCGGTCGCGTCGTCGCTGGCGGCCTGGCGACCGGCTGACGCGGCCTTGGTCGGCTCCGGGTCCACAGCGTCGCCGTTTGCCTTGATCGCCCGGACGTCGGTCGCGTCCTCCTTCAGGACGGGGTAGTGCTCGGCGATCTCGCCGAGACCGGCGTAGGTGTAGCGGTTGCCGTACACGTCCTGGAGCACGACGTAGTTGCCGAGGCGCTTCGACTCGCCGACCTTCTTGATCACGCCGTCGTTGGTCGCGACGACCGGCGAGCCCTTCTGGGCGAAGATCTCGAGCGAGCGGCGGTCGTCCTGCGACTCGACGACGTTCGCGGCGTTCTCGCCGACTCTCACCCGCTTGACCGCCTCCTGCTCGGCGAGGTCGTCGGCGTAGCGCGCCCGCGCCGCGACCGGGAAGCGACCCTCGGTCAGGCCGGTCAGCGAGCCGACGAGGTCGGCCGGGACACCGGAGATCAACCGGGCGCGCAGCAGTACCGAGTCGACGTACCAATCGGCGTGGTTGTAGGCGAAGATCGCACCGCGGACGTCGTTCTCGTAGTTGGCCGCCTTGAGGTAGCGGGCGGCCGCGAAGATCGCGTCGACCGGGTTGTACGGGTCCTTGCGGCCGTCCTTGTTGGCGTCGACGCCGTAGGCCCGCCATGACGGCGGCATGAACTGCATCCAGCCGAGAGCGCCGGCGCTCGAGACGTTCAGGTTGCGGCCGTAGTCGGTCTCGATCTCGTTGATCGCCGCGAGGATCTCCCAGCGGATCCCATACTCGATCCCGGCGGCCTGGTAGATCGGCAGCAGGAAGAGCGGGACGCGGAACTTGCGGATGACGAAGTTCGGCACGCCTTGCGCTACCGACGGGCCGGGAAGCGCCTCGAAGAAGGCGGGGTTCGAGGTCGAGGGCGAGCCGTCGGGGTTGCGCAGCGCCGGAGGCTCCGCCTGTGCGCCACCCCGCTCATGGGCCTCACCCTCAGGCGAAGGTTGAGAGTTCTTGGTCGTGGGACGCTTGACGGCTCGCCGGTCGTCGCCGCCCGACTTCTGCTTCCGGCCGCCGCTCGGGGTAGGGGCGGGGCCCGCGGGATCCGTCTCGAGCGGCGCCGGCGGTGGGGCGGGCGCAGCCGGCGGGGCGGGCGTCGTCTGCGGAGCGGGAGTGGTTGGGGCGGGAGGAGGCGGCGGCGTGGTTGCCGTCGGCACTGGCGGAGGCGGCGGAGGCGTCGTCTCTGTCGTCGTGGCGGGAGCGACCTCCTGTTGGGTCACCGATTGGACCGGTCCGATATCCGAGGGCAGCTGGATGGCCGACACCGGCGTGCCGGGCGGCACGTCGACGGTGATCGTCACGACCTCGCCGCTGACCAGCGTGACGGTGAGCACGCGCGTCTCAGCCGAGGCCGCCACCGTGAAGCCGGTGAGGGCCGCGGTCAGCGCGACGCCTGCGCAAAGCAGGGTGTGCCACAGCCGCTTCTTCATCCCGGAAATTCGTCTCCTCCTTGCACGCCCCCGGCGGGGACGCTCTTAGGCGCGCGCAAGCTTATAGATCGGCTGGGCGCAGGCAGAACGCTAGCTATCGCATCGGAGAGGTACAAGGGGGATCGGTAAGTCGGGAAAACCCCGCGTGGTGCGGGCGGGCGTCCACCGAGTATCGGCATCGTGCGCCATTTCCGCAAATGCTGGATGCGTCGTTGCGGGCGCCAGGAGGCCCACCCGGCCGGGCAGAGCCTTGTGGCCGGCTTCCCTAACCCTAAGCTACACAGTGAGACTTCAGGGTAGGCGGCCCTCCGCTAGCCGACCCTTGTAGGCTGCGCTGCCATGGCCGCCGACCGTGAAGCTCCCTTCGTCGACCGCGTCTCGCAGCAGGGCGAGGAGGCGCTCGGCCGCCTTGCCGAGCAGCTGATCGGCAACCCGATCGTCACCGGCGCGGTGTCACGCGC
The DNA here is from genome assembly GCA_036259395.1 of Thermoleophilaceae bacterium. Lineage (GTDB taxonomy): Bacteria > Actinomycetota > Thermoleophilia > Solirubrobacterales > Thermoleophilaceae > JAAYBF01. The sequence goes on from DATABV010000146.1 coordinate 5,853, forward strand.
CTTTGAGGCGCGCGAGAAAGCCGTCCAGGCTCAGGAGGCGGCGCTCGGCGCGCTGAACATCCCCTCTGCCGCCGACATCGAGCGCGTCACACGACGACTGCGCTCGGTCTCGCAGCGCCTGGAGTCGATCGAGGACACGCTCGATCGACTCGAGGAGCGACTCGCCGCTCCACCGCCGAAGCCGAAGCCAGCGCCGAAGACGCGCTCCAAGGCCAAGAAGAGCTAGCTCGGCGACTGCGTCAGCGCGGCCCAGCCGGCCTCGCCGAGCGCAAGGCCGAGCGGCTCAACCCGGTGGTGCGGGAGCCGGCGGCGATCGCCGCCGGCGAGCAGGTCTGTGATGCCGAGCACGACAGCTGCCGCGACCTCGCGCCGGCTCGCGATCGTGAGCAGCGTCGCCGCCTCCATCTCGACGACGTCCGCTCCGCTCGCCAGCCACTCGGCCGGGAGGTCTGAACGGGGGTCGTAGAAGAGGTCGGTGCTCACGGCGGTGACCGGTCGCGCGCCTGCGCTGACTAAGGCGTCGGTCAACGGTCGGTCGGGTGCGAGCGGCGATTCGGCGCCGAGCGCGGCGCTCGTCCCGTCCGCACCGATCACCGTCGCGGCCGTCACGAGCTCACCGAGCTCGAAGCCGTCGCGCAGCGCGCCGCAGGTCCCGATCCGCACGAGCGCGCGGGCTCCAAGCTCGATCAGCTCCTCGACGACGATCGCCGCGCTCGGCCCGCCCATCCCGGTCGCCTGTACGGTCAGCGGCTCCCCGTCGCGAGCTGTGCCGGTGTAGCCCCATAGGCCACGGTTATGGTTGAACATCCTCGGCCGCTCGAGCAGCGCCTGGGCGACCGCGAGCGCGCGGTGGGGATCGCCTGGCAGCAGCACGCGCTCGGCGAGTGTCGTCGCGGGCCGCAGGTGAAGCGTCGCCGGGTCGGTCACGCGCGCCACCCTAAGGGTCGGGTCCGGCGATCGCGGCGGCGGCGTGGCTATCCTCGCCGTGTGCCCGACCGGCCAGACATCCAGGATGCCCTGCGCGACGCAGTCGACCGCACCGTTCGTGCGACCGTCGATACCCGCGAGCGCGCCCAGGGCGCCGCGGGCGGCGTCGCTGACGCAGTCGATGACCTCGTCAAGGGGGCGGAGCGCAACATCGCCCGCGGCCGTCGCGGCGTGCTCGCCGCCGTCGAGGACCGTCTGCCCGCCAGCCAAGACGACATGCGGGCTCTGCGCTCCGAGCTGCGCCGGATCGACAGGCGCCTCGCGGAGATCGAGCGCCGTCTCTCGAACGTCGGCTAGAAGTGGACGCCCTTGAGCAGGTAGGCCATCGCGACGGCCTCGGTCGACATCTCGTCGTCGGCCTTGCCGTCGGCTAGCTCGCCGGCACCGCCGGTCTTCTTCGCCGCGGTCGAGTCCGGGAAGAGGTTGTAGGCGGTGTTGAGGATGATGTCGACCGTCGACGGCGAGAGCGAGTAGAGGATCTCGCCGAAGGTGCCGAGCCGCGAGGCCTTGCGCTTCGGCTTGTCGATCATCGCGTCGCAGAGCATCTGCGCCGCCTCCTCGGGCGTCAGCGTCGGGAAGGCCTTGTAGATGTCGGTGGGAGCGATCATCGGCGTCCGCACGAGCGGCATGTAGACGGTGGTGAACTTGACGTTGTCGGCGACGCACTCCGGTGCGGCGCAGCGCGAGAAGGCATCCAGTGCGGACTTCGACGCGACGTAAGCCGAGAAGCGCGGTGTGTTGGTCTGGACGCCGATCGAGGAGACGTTGATCACATGTCCCGACTTGCGCTCGCGCATGCCCGGCAGGAAGGTCATGATCAGTTTCAGCGCGCCGAAGTAGTTGAGCTGCATCGTCCGCTCGTAGTCGTGGAAGCGATCGTAGGAGCGGGCGACCGAGCGTCTGATCGAGCGGCCGGCGTTGTTGACCAGGACGTCGACGCCGCCGTGCTCGTCGACGATCTCCCGTCCGACGCGCTCGACGTCGTCGATGTCGGAGAGGTCGGCGGGATGGACGTGGGCCGTGCCGCCGGCGGCTCGGATCTGCTCGGCGACCTCCTCGAGCTTCGCGCGCGTGCGCGCGACGAGGATCACGATCGCGCCGGCCTCGCCGACCCGCACCGCCGTCTCGAGCCCGATCCCCGACGACGCGCCGGTGATCACGATCCGCTTGTCGCGGACTGCCGTCGTCAGCGAGCGGTCGCGGAACAGCGCCGGGTCGAGGTTGCGCTCCCAGTAGTCCCACAGCCGCCCGGCGTAGCTGTCGAGCGGCGGCACGGCGATGCCGGTGCCGCTCAGCGCGCGTTGAGCGTCGCGCGCGTCGAAGGTGCACTTGAAGTCGCGCACCTCCATCGCCTCCGGCGGGATGCCGAGGTCGCGGTAGAGCTGGTTGCGGATCTTCTTGACGGTCGGCAGCGCCATCACGCCGGCGCGTACCGGCGCGGGGACGGCCTTGGTCAGGTTCTCGTCGACGCGCATCGCGAGCTGTGGCGCGTGCGCGGCCCTGGCGAACGTGTTGACCGCCGCGCCGACGGTCATCGGCTCGGGATCGACGAGGTGGTAGGTGTCGCCCGGGAGGTCCTCGTCGGCCATGTGCCCGATGTGGTCGATCGCGCGTGCCACGAAGTCGACCGGGACGATCGTGGTCTTGCCGCCCTCCGGACCGGCGAGCGGCATCCAGGCCGGCAGCGCGCCGCGCAGCTTCTTCAGCAGCGTGAAGAGGTAGTACGGGCCGTCGATCTTGTCGATCTCGCCCGTCTGCGAGTGGCCGACGACGATCCCCGGCCGGTAGACGAGCGTCTTGGCCTTCACGTCGCGGCGGACCATCTGCTCGGACTCGTACTTCGTCCGGTGGTAGTGGTGGGGCAGTCGCTGGCCCTCGTCGAGCATGTCCTCCTGGAACACGCCGCGGTAGTCGCCCGCGACCGCGATCGAGCTGACGTGGTGGAACCGCCCCGGGCTCAGGCGGTTGGCGAGCTCGATCGCGTGGCGCGTGCCCTCGACGTTGGCGCGCTGCGCGGTCTGCTCGTCGGCCTCGATGTCGTAGACGGCGGCGAGGTGGAAGAAGTGATCGATCGTGAGATCGGCTGGAAGCGCGTCCTCGTCGACGCCGAGCGCCGGCTGGGTCAGGTCGCCCGGGACCGGCACGATCCGCCCCTCGGGCGCGTTCAGCCGTTGTGCCAGCGCGTCGACCTTGCCGCGCGAGCCCTCCCGGACGAGCACGTAGATCGTCCCGTCGCGCTTCAGCAGCTCCTCGACGAGGTGCCTCCCGATGAATCCCGTCGCGCCGGTTACGAAGTAGTTCACGCCGGGCGAGTGTAACCCGGCTCGCCACCGCTGTAGCGTCAGCGGCGTTCGTGAACGACGAGCAGCTCACTCTCAACGGGGTCGCGGAGCGAGCGGGCGTCTCGCCCGCGACGTTGCGACGCTGGGTCAAGACCGGCCTGATCCCCCAGCTCGACGGGAGCGGCAGCAGCGCCTGGACCCCGGCGGCCGCGGCCCAGGCGCGCGTAGTGGCTCGGCTCCGCGATCGCGGCCACACGATCGAGCAGATCCGCCAGGCGACCGAGGACGGACGGCTCGCATTCGGCTTCGTCGAGGAGCTGCTGCCGAGCGAGGACGGCGACGCGTCGTTGGAGGACGTCGCCGAGGCCGCCGGTCTGGCCCCGGCGCTGATCGAGCGGCTGTGGAGCAGCTTCGGCCTCCCCGGCCAGGACCTCGACGCGATGTCCGACGAGGACGTCGAGGCGATGCGCGAGGCCGCGGGCGTCCTCTCGGCCGGGCTGCCGCTGGTGGCCTCGCTGCAGCTCGCGCGCGTCTACGGCCAGGCGCTGTCTCAGATCGCCGACGCGGAGGTGCGCCTGATCCACCTCTACGTCCACGAGCCGCTGATGCGCGAGGGCGTCCCCGGTCTCGAGATGGCGGAGCAGATGGAGGTTCTCGCGCGCGAGCTGCTGCCGCGCTCGACGAGCCTGATGGAGTACCTGCACCGGCGCTACCTGGCGCACTTCGTCGCGCAGGACGTCGTCGGCCACATGGAGGTCGAGCTCGACGGCGAGGTCGATCTCGGCCGGCTGCGCGTCGGCATCTGCTTCTGCGACCTGGCCGGCTACACGCGCTTCACCGAGGAGGAGGGCGACGAGCAGGCGCTCTCCTACGTCGAGCGGTTCGTCGACAGCGTCACCGAGACGCTGCCCGACGACGCGCGCGTCGTCAAGACGATCGGCGACGAGGTGATGATCGTCGGCCAGGACATCCAGGCGCTGACCGAGTGGGCGGTGCGCTTCCAGGCCGAGTTCACCGCACGCCCCGAGCCGCGCATCGGCATCCACTACGGCGCCGCGCTCTACCGCGACGGCGACTACTTCGGCCGCGAGGTCAACCTCGCTTCGCGCGTCGTCGCGCGCGCCCGCGGCGGCGAGGTGCTGGCGACCGACGCGGTCGTCGAGCACGTCGCCTCCGGTCGTCTGGCCTTCGAGGGGATCGGCCAGGTCAAGCTCAAGGGCTTCGACGAGCCGCGCCAGCTCTGCCGGGCGACCGGCCTGTCGCGTTGACCGCTGCGGCCGACCCCGGTGCCGCGCTCGCCGCCGCCCGCGCCAGCGGGCTCGTGCGCCGGGGCGAGCCGCTGCTCGTGATGCTCTCCGGCGGCGCCGACTCCGTCTGCCTGCTCGACGTCGCTCTGCGCCTCGGCGCCGACGTCAGCGCCTTGCACGTCAACTACGGCCTGCGCGAGGCCGCCGCTGGCGACGAACACCACTGCCGCGACCTCTGCGCCGCGCTCGGCGTCGACCTGACCGTCGAGGCCGTCTCGCTGCCGCGCGAGGGAAACCTCCACGCCCTCGCGCGCGACGCCCGCTACCGCCTCGCCGAGCGCCACGCCGGCGGCGACTACGCCGCCGCCCACACGCTCTCCGACCAGGCCGAGACCGTGCTCTATCGCCTCGCCGCCTCGCCCGGCCGCCGCGCGCTGCTCGGTATGGAGCCGCGCCGCGGCAGGCTCGTCCGGCCGTTGCTCGGCGCGACCGCCGAGGAGACCCGCGCCTACTGCGAAGCCCACGGACTCGCCTGGCGCGACGACGCCTCCAACGACGACCCCCGCTTCGCCCGCGCGCGCGTCCGCCACGGCCTCCTGCCCGCCCTGCGCGAGATCGCTCCCGCCGCCGAGCGCACGATCGCCGAGACCGCCGCCCAGCTCCGCGACGAGGCCGACGTCCTCGACGCCGCCATCACCGACGCCCTCCAACGCCTCGGCGGCGGCCCCGCCGTCGAGGCTGCCGCCCTCGCCGAGCTCGGCCCCGCCCTCGCCCGCCTCGTCCTCCGCCGCCTCGCCGAGCGCGAGGCCGGCGCGCCCCACCCGCTCACCCGCTCCGACGTCGAGGCCATCCTCGCCCTCGCAGGCGCAACGCCATCCCACAGCCCGGCCGACATAGCCCCGGGGAATGACATCCAAGCAGCCGTTCCCAAGCGGATTGGATGTCCATTCCCCGGGGCGTACCAGCCACGCCCGAGCCCCAGGGGGGAACCCGTTCCCTCGACCTCGGCAACAACCTTCGCGCCATCGCCGAGTACGGCACGCTCCGCTTCCGCGCCGGCCCCGAGGTTCCCACCCCCGGGCCCGTCGACCTGCCCATCCCAGGCGAAGCCCGCTTCGGCGGCTGGCACCTCCGCGCCACCGCAGGAGGCGGTGGCGAGGTCGAGCTCGACGCCGCCGCCCTCGGCGACGCCGTCACGGTCCGGGGCTGGCGCGACGGCGACCGCATCCGTCCGCTCGGCCTGGGCGGCAGCAAGTCCCTCCAGGACATCTTCACCGACCGCAAGGTCCCCCGCGAGCTCCGCCGCTCGCTCCCCATCGTCGAGGTCGACGGCCAGATCGCCTGGGTCGCCGGCCTCGCCGTCGGAGAGCGCTTCGCCGTCACGCCAGCCACGACCAAGCGCATCGGACTGTCCGCGCGGCTCAAGTAGCCGTCCCGACGGGCATCCCCGAGCAGCGATTCCCAAGCGGATTGGATGTCCATTCCC
>DATABV010000147.1:0-5496 GCA_036259395.1 Thermoleophilaceae bacterium
CGTCAAGGAGTTCCTCTCGCGCGGGACCTACGCGTTCCCGCCCGAGCCGTCGCTGCGGTTGATTGCCGACATGATCGCCTTCACCGTCGACGAGGTCCCGAAGTGGAACCCGATCAACATCTGCAGCTACCACCTGCAGGAGGCGGGCGCGACGCCGGTCCAGGAGATCGCCTACGCGCTTTCGACGGCGATCGCGGTGCTCGACGAGGCGCGCCCGCGTGTGCCCGAGGAGACCTTCCCGCGCGTCTTCGGGCGGATCTCCTTCTTTGTCAACGCCGGCATCCGCTTCATCGAGGAGCACGCGAAGCTGCGCGCGATGGGCCGGCTGTGGGAGGAGATCGGCCGCGAGCGCTACGGCGTGACCGAGCAGAAGTTCCTGCGCATGCGCTACGGCGTGCAGGTCAACTCGCTCGGGCTGACCGAGGCACAGCCGGAGAACAACGTGATCCGGATCGTGCTCGAGGCGCTCGCGGTGACGCTCGGCCGCGACGCCCGCGCCCGCGCGCTGCAGCTGCCGGCGTGGAACGAGGCGCTCGGCCTGCCGCGGCCATGGGACCAGCAGTGGTCGCTGCGGATCCAGCAGATCCTCGCCCACGAGACCGACATCCTCGACTACCCGGACATCTTCGAGGGGTCGAAGGTGATGGACGGCCTCGTGGAGGAGCTGGCCGAGGGCGCCCGGGCGGAGATGGCGGTCGTCGCCGAGCACGGTGGCGCCGTCGCGGCGGTGCCCTACATGAAGACCCAGCTCGTCGAGTCCCACCGCGCCCGCGTCGGGGCGATCGAGAGCGGTGAGCAGAAGGTGATCGGCCAGAACTCGTTCACCAGCACCGAGCCGTCGCCACTCCAGCAGGGCGAGGACGGCGGCATCCTGACCGTCGATCCGGCGGTCGAGCAGAACCAGATCGCTGCGATCGAGCGCTGGCGCGGCGAGCGTGATGGAGCGGCGGTGAAGGAGGCGCTCGACGCGCTCCGCCAGGCGGCGGCCGACCCGGGCGCGAACATCATGCCCCCCACGCTCGCGGCCGCCAAGGCCGGCGTGACAACCGGCGAGTGGGCCACCGCCCTGCGCGAGGTCTTCGGCGAGTACCGCGCCCCGACCGGCGTCGCCGACGCCGCCGCGGCGCCCGGCGACGAGGCGCTCGACGAGCTGCGCGACCGCGTCGAGCGGGTCTCCGAGGAGCTCGGCCGGCGGATCAAGATCCTCGTCGGCAAGCCGGGCCTCGACGGCCACTCCAACGGCGCCGAGCAGATCGCCGTGCGGGCGCGCGACGCCGGCATGGACGTCGTCTACGAGGGCATCCGCCTGACGCCGTCGCGGATCGCCCAGGCCGCCGTCCAGGAGGGCGTCCATGTCGTCGGCCTCTCGATCCTCTCGGGCTCGCACCGCGAGCTGATCCCCCAGGTCCTCGACGAGCTGCACGCCGCCGGCGCCGACGTCCCGGTCGTCGTCGGCGGGATCATCCCGAGGGCCGACGAGGAGGAGCTGCTGGCGGCCGGCGTCGCCCGGGTCTACACGCCGAAGGACTTCGAGGTGTCGCGCATCATGGGCGACATCGTCGACGTCGTCGCCGAGCGACATGGTGCCGCCGCGGTGCTCGCCGGACCTCGCTCCACCTAGCGTCGGCATGTAGCGGCGGGACCGTTCCGGCTGCGCTCTCCGCTCAGGACGGTCTCGGCTAGCGTGCCGCCCGTGACGGTCGACGGACGGCAACTGGGCGCACGGCTGCGCGACGGCGACCGGTCGGCCGCTCCGGCGGCGCTGAACCTGATCGAGGACCGCTCGACGCACGGACGCGAAGGCGCCGCGGCGCTGCTGCGAGAGGTCTCCCCCGCGGCGCTCGGCAGCGAGGCGCCGGCGCACCTGATCGGGCTGACTGGCCCACCAGGGGCCGGTAAGTCGACGCTGCTGAGCGCGCTGGTCCACGAGTGGCGCAAGCGCGGCCAGACGGTCGCGGTGCTCGCGGTAGATCCCTCCTCGCGCCGCTCGGGAGGGTCGCTGCTCGGCGACCGCGCTCGAATCGAGCACGACCCTGGCGACGACGGCATCCTGATCCGCTCGACCGCGGCCGGTGGGCGGCTCGGTGGCCTGGCCGCCCCGACCCGCGAGGCCGCGCAGGCACTCGCCGCCGCCTTTGACGTGGTCGTGATCGAGACCGTCGGCGTGGGCCAGTCCGAGACCGACGTCGAGGAGGTGTGCGACACGGTCGCGGTCGTCGTCCAGCCCGGCTCGGGCGACACGCTGCAGTTCCTCAAGGCCGGGATCATGGAGGTGCCAGACGTGCTGGTCGTGACCAAGGCCGACCTCGGCGACGTCGCGCTGCGGTCGCGGCGCGACCTCAGCCAGGCCGCCCGGGCGCTCGGCTCGCGCGACATCCCGGTGATCGCCGTCTCCTCCGTCCCCCCTCCCTCCGGCATCGCCGAGCTCGTGGACGCCCTGGCCGCCCACCGCGACCGAATCGACCTCCAGGCCCGCCGGCTGCGCTCGCGCCGCCTGACCGCCCTGCGCGAGCTCGTGGCCGAGCATGGCGAGTCGGCCCTCCGCGCCCTCGGCGGCCGGCGCGAGGCCGAGCGCCTGCTGAGTGACCTCGACCCCGGCCTCGACGTGCTCGAGCTGGTCGCCACGCTGCGCGAGCGGTCGAACCGCGAGGATGCCGCGCGATGACCCTTCCCGTCCAGGCCGCCCTCCTACTCGGCGTCCTCGCCGCCACGACGGCGCTCTCACTGCTCGCCGGCGCCGCAAACCTCGGCACCGCGCTCGGAATCGGCCAGATCGCCTTCACGATCGTCCTGGTCTGGCTGCTGCTCAGGCGCTAGCTCCGCCGCCGGTCATAATGGCCGCATGGAGGGCTCCGCTCCAGATTCCGTCGGAACGCGCTCCAGCTGGCTGCGCTGCTACCGCTGCTGGTCGCAGAACCTCGAGGTGCAGGTGCACTACGAGGGGATCCTCAAGGTCGACACCGACACCGCCGAAGCTGTCGAGCCGGTCGAGGAGGTGCAGGAGGCGGTCGTCCAGTGCCTCGACTGCATGCACGATCAGCCGCACCTGAGCCTGGCGTTCTACGAGGAGGACGGCCGCCGGGTCAGCCGCATCGAAGCGGTCGACGACCGCTGGGAGCGGATGGTCACGGGCACGCCGTGGGTCGCGTCCTGCACGGTCACCGTCGAGGGCGACCAGGTCGAGAGCTGCTCCGGCCCCGAGGCCGCCGACTCGCTCGCCTTCGCGGCCTTCGGCGACCATGGCACGCGGGAGTTCTTCACCCACGTCCGCTTCCACAAGCACGAGGACGACGGCCAGGTCGTGGTCCACATGCTGGTCGAGCTCTACGCCCGCTCGGCCGAGGAGGCGACCGACGTGCTCGAGGGCGCCGCGCGCGGCGCGCTGGCGATCACGTCGCTGGCCGAGGAGTCGCGGCCGCCCGCCGCCGCGGAGGACGAGGGGCACTAGCCCCAGCGCGACCTACACTGGCTCGATGGCCACGAGAGGGCGCAGCTGGCCGCGAGCCGGCCTCCGCTTCCTGGCGTCGGTGATGATCGTCAGCGGGACCCTGTTGGTCGCCGACGCCGTACTGACGCTCGCATGGCAGGAGCCGATCTCAGCGATCGTCGCGCAACGCAACCAGTCCGACCTCGAGCAGGCGCTCGCGAACCCGCCGCGGCGCGTCGTCGAGGGCCGGCCGCTGCCCGGAGACGCGGTCGCGAAGCTCGAGATACCGGCGATCGGCGTCTCGGAGTACGTCGTCGAGGGCACCGACACGGGCGATCTGCGCAAGGGACCGGGCCACTACCCGGAGACCCCGCTTCCCGGCGAGCGCGGCACCTCCGCGATCGCCGGGCACAGGACGACCTACGGCGCGCCGTTCCGGCGGCTAGACGACCTCGACCCCGGCGACCGGATCGTGGTCGAGCTGCCGCGCGAGCGCCACACCTACCGCGTCGAGCGGCTTCGGATCGTCGACGACTCCGATCGCTCGGTCCTGCGCAGGGTCGGCCACGACCGGCTGGTCCTGACCGCCTGTCACCCGCTCTACAGCGCGGAGCAGCGCATCGTCGTCTTCGCGCGCGCCGACTCCTAGGGTGCGTCAGACGGACTCGACGGCCGCCGGCGCCGCGTTCGCGCCCTCGACCGAGGACTGGTCGCGCGACTCGAGGTAGAGGATCAGCCCGACCACCAGGGCGAGCGAGATCGCGACCACGACCAGCCAATAGACGAGCCGGAGCAGCACCGCGGCGATTCTACGAGCCAGGTCGATCGAGCAGCTCCCGCAGCTTGCGCAGCCCGCGGTAGACGCGACCCTCGACGGTGCTCAGCCGCTCGCCCTGGAGTCGCGCGATCTCGGGCACCGTGAGATCGCCGCCGTAGCGCAGGGCGATCGCCTCGCGCTCCTCCGGGCTCAGCTGCGCGAGCGCGGCCGTCAGCTCGTCCTGGTGCTCGATCGCCTCGAAGTCGCCGGCTCCTCCCGAGGCCTGGGGCTCGATCCGCGTCAGCGCGCGCTGCTCGGACTGACGGCTGCGCTGGAGGTCGCGCAGCCGGTTGAGGGCGATCGAGTAGACCCAGGTCTTGCGACTGCCGCGACGCGGGTCGAAGCGCCGGCGGGCTAGCAGCACGCGCTCGAAGGTGTCTGCGACGACGTCCTCGGCGAGCGTCCGGTCGCCCGTGCGGTACATGAGGAAGGCCAGCAGCCCTGCGGCGTGGTCCTCGTAGAGGCGCTCGAACTCCTCGTCTCGCATCCCGGCATCTTGTCCGATAAGGAAACCGGGCCGAGCTCCGTATAAGGGGTTGTGATGGACCAAAGCAACAACCCCGCCCCTGGCGACCTCTCGGAGGTGGCCGATCGGCTGCGCGAGAGTCGGTCGGTTCCGACGCCGCTCGAGCTCGACGAGCTCAAGCTGCGCGCGAGGCACCAGGCGGCACGAAGCAGCACTTCCCCAGGAGGAAACATGTTGAAGTCGCGACTCGCACTCACCGCGCTGATAGCCGTCGGCGCGATGATGAGCGGCACGGGCGCCACGTTGGCGGTCACCGGCAGCTCCGGCTCCGGTAGCGCCGAGGAGCACCAGTACACGACGCCCACCACCACCACGGAGACGACGGACACGACTCCGACCACGGAGACGGAGACGACTCCGACGACGGAGACGGTCACGACCACGACCACGGTCACCGAGACGACCTCGACGAGCCAGGTCGACGAGACCCGGACGAACCAGTCGAACGACACGCCGCAGCCGACGCTCGCGCCACAGGACGTGGCGGGTGACCAGGACGAGGGCGGCGACGACGGCGACTCCTCTCCGTCGGAGCAGGTACAGGTCGCCGGGGACAGCGACGACTCGCTGCCGTTCACCGGCTTCCTCGCCATCCCGCTGCTGATCGGCGGCGTGGCGATGATCGCGACGGGCGGAATCCTGCGCCACAGGTCGCGCGACTCCCAGTAGAGCCGCGGACCTCTAGCCGCTAGAGGATCGGGAGGCGGGCCTCGATGGCCCGCCAAC
>DATABV010000148.1:0-4282 GCA_036259395.1 Thermoleophilaceae bacterium
CGCCTCCACCTCGACGCGCTCGGCGTGAAGCTGACCGAGCTGTCCGAGGAGCAGGCCGCCTACATCGGCGTCCCGGTCGAGGGCCCGTACAAGCCCGACCATTACCGCTACTAGCCACATCGCCGACCCGGGTCTCGCCGCCGCCGGCGCGGCCCGGGTCGCGTGGGCGGACGGGCAGATGCCCGTCCTGCGGCTGATCCGCGAGCGGTTCGCCGCAGAGCGGCCGCTGGCGGGCGTGCGGGTGGCGGCGTGCCTGCACGTCACCGCCGAGACAGCCTGCCTCGCCAGGACGCTGGTCGCCGGCGGCGCGGAGGTCGGCCTCTGCTCGGCGAACCCGCTCTCGACTCAGGACGACGTCGCCGCCGCGCTCGCGCGCGACGACTCGATCGACGTCCATGCCCAGCACGGCGAGGACCTCGACACCTACCTCTCTCACGTCACCGCCCTGGTCGAGTCAGACCCCCAGATAACGCTCGACGACGGCGCCGACCTGCTGACCGCGATCCACGCCCGTGAGCCCGACGAGGGCCTGATCGGGGGGACGGAGGAGACGACGACGGGCCTGCTGAGGCTGCGCCGGCTCGAGGCGGACGGCGCGCTGCGCTGCCCGGTGCTCGCGGTCAACGAGGCGCTCGCCGAGCGGACGCTGAACGACCGCTACGGGACCGGCCAATCCGCGCTCGACGGCATCCTGCGAGCCGCCAACCTGCTGCTCGCCGGGCACACGCTGGTGCTGCTCGGCTACGGCTTCGCGGGGCGGGGCAGCGCCCAGCGGGCCCGCGGCGCCGGCGCCGCGGTGATCGTCTGCGAGGTCGACCCGCTCAGGGCGCTCGAGGCGCGCATGGAGGGCTACGAGGTGATGCCAGCGCTCGAGGCTGCGGGGCGCGGTGACCTCTTCGTGACGGTCACGGGCTCCCGCTCGGTCCTGCGCCGCGAGCACTTCGAGCGGATGAAGGACAACGCCGTGCTCGCCAACGCCGGCCACTTCGACGTCGAGATCGACCTCGACGACCTTCGCTCGCTCGCGACGGGGGGCATCCAGCCGGTCCTGCCGCTGGTTGACCAGTACGACCTCGGCGACCGCCGTCTCAACCTGCTCGCCTCCGGGCGGGTGGTCAACCTCGCCGCCGGCGAGGGCCACCCGGCCGCCGTGATGGACGTCTCGTTCGCGCTCCAGGCACTCGCGGCCGAGCACCTCGCCCTCCACCGCGACGGCCTCGACTCGCGCGTGCTCGACGTCCCGCGCGCGATCGACGACGAGGTCGCCCGCCTCAAGCTCGCCGCCCTCGACGTCCAGATCGACAGCCTGACTGCCGAGCAGCACGCCTACCTGGAGGGCTGGCGCCCGGTGCAATGAAAGAGCAGAGACTCTTCGCATGCAGCTATGAAAGAGATTGCCGTTAGTCTTTCTTAGATGGATGCTGCCGTCTTTGACGAAGGCTCTCCGGGCCGTCTAGCCACGACCCCCGATGGCCACCCCGCTTTTGTACCGGGACCTGCACCGCGTGAGTTGCCGCTCTCAAGTGCCGCCGTGCGCTCGCTCGACGAGGCAGCAACCAATCTCGGCATCTTGAATGGGCTCGGTCGCCGGCTCCCAAATCCTCATCTGCTGATCTCGCCTTACCTGCGTAGGGAGGCAGTGCTCAGTTCGCGGATCGAGGGAACTCAGACGACCATGTCCGACCTGTTCGCGTCGGAGCTGAACCAACTCGAGCTTGTGCGCGCTCCCGACGTTCGCGAGGTCCAGAACTACGTGACGGCGTATGAGGTAGGCCTCGCAAGTGAGGTGCCTTTGAGCTTGCGGCTCATTCGGACTCTCCACCGTGAGTTGATGACCGGGGTGCGGGGCAACGAGCGACAGCCGGGAGAGTTCCGCCAGTACCAGAACTTCATTGGCGGCTATAGCGCTGCCGAGGCTACGTACGTAGGCCCTCCGCCTGACGAGATGGCGCGCTGCCTCGATGATCTGGAGCGCTTCACTCACGAGGACGCGCTACCTCCCCTGGTCCAAGCCGCTGTCATCCACTACCTCTTCGAGGCGATCCATCCGTTCGGCGATGGAAATGGTCGCGTGGGACGTTTGCTGATCGCGCTGTTTCTGCGCGACCGTGGGTTGCTGCCCCGACCTCTTCTGTATCTGTCGGCCTACTTCGAGCGCACGCGCTCCACTTACTACGAGCTGTTGCTACGGGTGAGCACGGGAGGTGAGTGGGATCTGTGGGTGAGGTACTTCCTCGACGGCGTCAGCATCCAGGCGCAGGAGGCCGCCGATCTGGCGGATCGGCTCTTGGAGATGCAGGGCGAGTATCGCGAGCGGCTGCTGTCGGCGAGAGCTACGGCTACTGCGCTGGCGTTGATCGACCATCTCTTCCACAATCCCTTGGTCTCGACCAGACGTGTGCAGCTCGCGCTCGACGTGACCCCGCCAACCGCCCGTGGGGCGATCAAGACGTTGGAGGAGCACGGCATCGTGCGCGAGATAACGGGAAGACGTCGGGGGCGGATCTATCGAGCTGACGAGATCCTGGACCTGCTGCGTGGCGACCAGTGAAGCTCGCCTCGCGACGGACTTGCGCCTACTCAGTTCTCCGCTCGTGAGGAGCGCGCGATTCCGATCGCCGCCTGGGTGGCTCGACGCGAGCTCTCGCTGTGCGCCGAGACGAGGTAGCCGTGTCCGCCCTCGTTCCACATGACGATCGCATGGTCACCGTGGATCCCGCCCTTCGGATAGGGCGGCGCCTTCATGATCGCCGCGCGGCGACCGTGCACCCGGGTGGTGCCGACACGACGGGTCGGCAGCTCGACGACGCTGTGGCCGACCACGCGACCCCTGCGCGGGCCCGTGCAGCGCGGGCTGCTTCGACGGTCCGTCGCCGCAGCCCGCGAGGAACAGGAGCGCCAGCGTCGCAGGGCCAACTCGAAGGCGCATCGTTGGCTACGCCCGGCTCAGCCGGCGGCGCGTTCCTCCAGTCGCTCGCGGCGCCGCTCGTCGACCTCCGACTGGGTCAGCATCCGCGAGAAGAGGAAGGCAAGGGCGATGACGAAGGTCAGCGACTGCTCGACCATCATGATCGCGCCGCCGGCGTTCTGGTCGTTGATCGCGCTCAGGCCCCAGATCCGGGGAACCGTCTCGTAGTAGGGATAGAAGACGGACGAGGACCAGGTCAGGTAGAGCCCGAGCGCAGCGAGACCGAACTTCGCCGTCCCGATGTAGGCGACGGTCTGGAAGCCCTTCAGCGGACGGCGCATCGGCACCGGCTGGATCAGCGGCCACCAGACGCAGACCCCGGCGGTGAAGAAGGAGACGTGCTCGAAGAGGTGGACGAACGGGTTCTCGAGCGCGGCGTCGTAGAGCGCGGGGATGTGCCAGACGTACATCAGCAGCAGCCAGAGCGCGATCCCGGTCCAGGGCGAGGCGAGCGGCCCGAGCGCGCGCTCGATCTTGTGCAGGCGGCGGGTCGCCGGCCGCATGATCACCCGCGACAGCGACAGCAGCAGCAGCGCGGGCGCGATGTCGCCGAGCAGCACGTGCTGGACCATGTGCGCCGAGAAGAGGTAGTCCTCGCCGAGCCCGTCGACGGGCGAGGCGACGGCGATCAGCAGCGCGAGGACACCGGCGGCGAACGCCAGCGCCTGCGGCCAGCCGGCGCCGCGGCCGCCCTCCTCGCGCCGGGCGCTGCGAAAGCGGCGCACGTAGACGAAGACCAGCAGCGCGATCGGGGCGAGCACGCCGGGATCGGGCAGCCAGTGCAGCTGCGGGTCGGTCGCGCCGACGAACACGACGTTGTCGCCGAACACGCGTCTGATTGTGTCACCGCGGTCGTCACGGGCCGTCGCAACGCCGCGACGATCGACCGATGGGACCGCTCGCGCCGATCCTCGGCCTGATCGCGCCGCCGTCGTGCTGGGCGTGCGGCGCCCGAGCCCGGCAGCGCGAGCCGCTGTGCCTCGCCTGCCGCGCGCGGCTGCGCTGGCTGGACTACGAGCCGGTCGACCTCGCCGGCGTGAAGGTCTGGGCCCCCGTCGCCTACGACGGACCGGCGCGGGCGCTGGTGGCTGGTCTGAAGTTCCGTGGCGCCGTCGGCCTGGCGTCGCCGATGGCGGCTCAAATCGCGGCCGGCGCCCCGACGCGGTTGCTGCGCCCGCCAGCGCTGCTCGTGCCAGTTCCGCTGCAGCCGAGCCGCGCCCGCGCCCGCGGCTACAACCAGGCCGAGCGGCTAGCCGCCGAGCTCGGGGCGCGGACCGGGATGCGCGTCTCGGACTGTCTGCGCCGCGCGCGACG
>DATABV010000149.1:0-5013 GCA_036259395.1 Thermoleophilaceae bacterium
CCGAGCTCGGCGACTTCGTCGAGGACGAGGCCGCGCTGTCCCCGTTCGACACCGCGTCGGAGAACATCCGCCGCGAGAACGTCCGCACGGTCCTCGAGGCCCTGCCTCCGCGCGAGCGCGAGGTCCTCGAGATGCGCTACGGCCTCAAGGGCCACCAGGCGCGCACGCTCGAGGAGGTCGGCCGCGCCTTCGGCGTGACCCGCGAGCGCATCCGCCAGATCGAGAACAACACCCTCAAGAAGCTCGAGAACCTCCCGGAGGCCCAACGCCTCCGCGAGGCCTCCTAGGACTCCTGGGGAGGAGCCGGACGGGCGCCACTCGGCGCCCGTCCTCGTTCCGGGGCGCTCCGGCTAGAATCTCCGCACGCTCGGGGGGATGTCCGAGTGGTTAAAGGAGTGCGGCTGTAAACCGCATGGCTATGCCTACGCAGGTTCGAATCCTGCTCCCCCCACTTGCCGAACCTCAACGATCCGCAGTACGACGAGCAGCGCGACAAGGAGGGGTTTCGCGCTCGACGGGCACGGATCGGCTACCAGCTCGGTACCGAGCGCCTCGGCATCAGCCAGTGGGAGCTGTCGCCCGGAGAGGCGGCCTACCCGTACCACCTCCATCTCGCCGAGGAGGAGCTGCTGATCGTCCTGAAGGGAACCCTGGCGCTCCGCACCCCCGAGGGCTGGCGTGACCTCGCGGAGGGCGAGGTCGTCTCGTTCCCACGCGGCGAGGAGGGAGCCCACCAGGTCGTCAACCGCACCGACTCGACCGTCAGCTTCCTCGCGATCAGCACCAACGGCGAGCCGGACATCGTCCTCTACCCGGACTCGAACAAGGTCGGCGCCAGCGAGCGCCGGCCACAGGGCGGCGGCCTACGCACCTTCTTCCGCCTCGACGACGTCGTCGACTACTACGAAGGCGAGCAGCCTCCCACCGACTGATCCGCGCTCGCGCTAGGCTGCCTCCAGCGCGCCCTCGTAGCTCAGTTGGTAGAGCACTTCCATGGTAAGGAAGGGGTCTCCGGTTC
Source organism: Thermoleophilaceae bacterium (assembly GCA_036259395.1). Classification (GTDB taxonomy): domain Bacteria; phylum Actinomycetota; class Thermoleophilia; order Solirubrobacterales; family Thermoleophilaceae; genus JAAYBF01. The sequence goes on from DATABV010000149.1 coordinate 1,019, forward strand.
GAGTCCGGACGAGGGCTCTGGGAAGTGCGGAAGCGGGCTGTGGCTAGGCCGGCGCGGCGACGGTCAAGCCGAGGTCCTCGGCGGCTTGTGCCATGCGGTGGTCGTAGGTGACGAGTGCTGCGAGGTTGCTGGTGACCGTCTGTGCCGAGGCGATGTGAATCGCATCGAGGCTGCGTAGACGATCGGCTTCGAGCAGGGCGGCGGCATCCAGCAGCGCATCGTCCAGGTGCAGGAGGGAGATCCGTGCGAGTAGCTGACGCGCCCGTGCCATCGCGCGAGGTCCGTGGGGGCGGGTCGCGCGCAGGACCTCGACGCGAGCGAGAGCGGACGAGGCGCGGGTCGGGTGATCGCCTAGGTAGGCGGCAAGTGCCTCGGACTCGCTCTCGGCGACGATGAGCTTGACGAGCGCCGAGGAGTCGAGGTAGACGACCGTCTCAGCGCTCACCCGAGCGAAGGTCGGCCAGCACGTCGCTTGGGAGGACCTTGCCCCGGGGCGCCAATGGAGGGCCTAGCTCCAGAGCATCCCCGCTCGCGGGGGTCAAGCGTCCGCTGGCAGCGAGCTGCTCGAGTCCCGCGGCTGGCGGAATCGGAACGACGCGTGCGATCGGGCGGCCGCGGTCGGTCACCTCGAGCGTCTCGCCCCGCTCGACGTCACGCAGGTAGCGGCTTGCCTGCTGTCGCAGCTCGCGGATCCCGATCACGCGCATGTGCTACTTATAGCATTCCCGACTAATATGGATGAGGCTCGGAGGGCTAGGCGCCCGACGACCCGAGCGTCGCCGCGATCTCGTCGAGCGCCTTGCGCTCGTCGTCGCTGACCGGTGTGCCGCCGACTCCGAGGAAGCCGCCCTCCTTGTGCGCGTTCGCGACCGCCTCGGCGAGCGTAACGACGAAGCCGCGGTAGGCCTCGAGCTCGTCGGGCGTCGCCTTGGTCTCCAGGATGCCGACGGCCTTGCGCAGGTGCTCGTCGACGACGCGCGGGACCTCATCGGCCGAGCCGACCCGGGGCGGCTGCATCGCCGGCGGCGAGGAGACGAGGTCGTCCAGCAGCTCGCTCTCGCCGTGCTGCTGGCGGGCGGCGGCATAGGCCTTGCCGATCGCCATGCTCTCGCGGATCGTGCCGCCGCGGCCGGCGGTCACGACGCGCATGCCGGCGAGCAGCGGGGCCTCGACGAGCGTCGACCACTCCTCGGCGTTGAAGTCGGCCTTCCTGGTCATGTCTTCTCCTCTTGGTCGAGTGGCAACGTGGCGGACAGCAGCGGCGACGCGGCCTCGGCGTCATCCTGATCGCAGACGAGGGTCAGCGTCGCCACCCCGGCGTCGAGCGCGGCGTGAACGCCCTCGACCTTGTGGTCGCTGTCGATCTCGCGCAGCCGGCGAACCTCGCCGTCGCGACCGATCGTCCCGACTACCGACCCGGCGATCTCGCCGTCCGCGAAGGTGTCGGGCGACGCCTCAGCCGAGGCGGTGAAGACGAGCAGCTCGTCGCCGAGCGGACTCGCATCGCTGAACGTGAGCTTGGCATCGCCGAGCCGGCCGAGGTCGTACGAGCGCATTGCCCGGAGCTCGCTCGCGACGAACGCACGGTCCCGCAGCAGCGCGTCGAGCGCCTCGTCGAGAGCGACCTCGGTCACGACGTTGACCCCGCGCTCGCCGTTGCCGCGCTGGAGCAGCCAGAGCCCGTCGCCCATCACCGCCGCGCCCTCGACGTTGAGGTCATCGACGCTCTCGCGCAGCCGGGCGTAGAGCGGCTCGAGGTCGATCTCGTAGGGCTCGCCGTCGAGCGAGCCGTCCGGCGCCAGCCCCCAGACGAAGCCGCGGTCGCGGTTCGGCTTGGACCCGGAGCCGAGCCCAAGCAGCGCCCCGTGAGCGTGCGACCCGAACGGCGGCAGTGCCGTCAGCACCTCGAGGTCGGGCTTGGCCCGCTTGCGATCGTCATGGCCGAGTGGCAGATCCCCGCCGAGCGCGCGATGAAGCCGTCCCGGCGACTGGTCGGAGACCCGGAAGACCGCGAGGAACAGCTCGTCGTCGCCGATCACGTACGCGAAGTCGCCGCGCTGGACGACGCCGCTGGCTGCCGAGACATGCGCCGGGCGGCCGGGGTGCGACGGCGCCTCGAGGTCAAGCAGACGCAGCTCCAGCAGCTCGAGCGGCGGCAGGTCCTCCAGCGTCGCCTCGTGCTCGACCATTCCCAGCTGCTTGCCCGCGCCCCAGCGCGAGGAAACGACGCGTCTACGCGCTGGCCAGCCGGCGCGCCAGCGCCTCTGTCAGGTCGACGGCCTGTCGAACCGTCGAGAAGTCCACGTTCTCCGGGGTGTCGGTCGGCAGGTGGTAGTTCGACAGCAGCTTCGTCTCCGGCTCGAACGACGTGATCGTGGCGGTCGGATAGCCAGCGCGGCTGGGGATCACGCTGTCGGTGCTGCTGCGCGCCCACTGGTCGCGAACCAGCGGGATGCCGGAACCTGCCGCGCTCTCGGCGATCAGATCGCGGAACGCCCGGCCCGGGTACTCCTCGATCCTCAGCACGCCCTCGCCCTCGAGCAGCACGAGCCGCGGCGAGCCGACCGTGTCGAGGTTGAGCACCGAGGTGCGCGCCGGATCGAGCGATCGCAGATGGCGGTCGACGAAGTCGTAGATCCCGCCCTGGAGCACCTCCTCGGCGCCGCACGAGGCGAGGACCACGCGCAGCCCGTCGATCGGCCGCTCGCGGATGCGCTCGGCGAGGTCGACCAGCGCCGCCACCCCCGAGAGGTTGTCGTTCGCGCCCGGAACGATCCTGTGGCGGGCGATGTCGGCCCCGACCGCCCCCGTCAAAACGCCCGTCGCCGTCCCGGTCGCCAGCAGCCCGCGGCGGTTGGCGAGCGCGCCGAGCGCGACCAGCAGCGGCGCGCCGACGATCGGCCACCACAGTGGCAGCGACCGGTTCGCGCGTTCGATCACGGCCGGGAACCTGCGAGCCAGCGCACGCTGCAGCGACTGGTCGAAGATCCAGCCGGTCGGCGCCGCGTCGTGGTGCGCAAGCACCACGAGCGTTCGCTCGGCGGCGAGATCTCCGATCTCGGCTACGACGTTCGTCGTCTTGCGCGGACGGGTCGCGACGCGGCGCCAAACCCGCCACCGGTTGTCGGCGTCGTCGGCGATCGCCAAGCCGGCGAGGGCGGCGATCAGCGCGGCCAGTCGTCGATGGCGGCCCGTCAGGGCGATCGCGCCCGCGATCGTCGCCGCAGTCCCGAGCGGCCCGAGCAGTCGTGCGTAGCCGGCGCGATAGTCGACCGACTCGACCCGTGCGGGCGCGCCCGCCGCCTGGAGCCGCTCCGCAAGCCAACGCGCCGCCTCGGCCTCGCCCTCGGAGCCGGCCCCCCGCTCGAGCGGGGCAAGCGTCGTGACGACCTCGCGCAGGGTGGACTCGGACATTCGAGCGGAAACCCTAAGCGAGCTAGGCTCGTGAGATGTCCGCCTTCCTCCTCGCCTGCGGGCGACTCGTCGCCTTGTGCGTGGCTCTACTCGCGCTGCCGGCGACCGCCACGGCGGCGAACTCCGCCGTCTACGACGATCGAGTCAACGACGCCGTCTACCCCGGCGTGGACATCAAGCGGATCGCGCTCGCCTACACCGACGACGGGCTGGTCGGCATCGGCGTGTCCACGAACGTGCTGATCGGCGGCAATCGGCTCGCGGTCTACATCGACTCCGACCTCAACGACGCCACGGGTTTCAACGGTGCTGACTACGCCCTCTTCTACGAGCGCTACATCAACGGTCAGTCACTGGGCTACTGGGTGTGGAACGGCAGCGCATGGCAGATGGGCGCACCCGCGACGCTCGCCTACGAGGCCGGCGACTACGGCGTCAACATGGTCATCCACAGCTCGGAGCTGGGCTCCCCGGCAGCCGGGATCGACGTCTTCGCCCGCGGCGGCCACGCGAATCCGCTCGGCGTGGGGACCGACTACTGGGACACGGCGCCGAACGTCGGCCAGTGGCTGAGCTACGCC
>DATABV010000150.1:0-4667 GCA_036259395.1 Thermoleophilaceae bacterium
CACGCCTACGGCTCCTACGCCTTCGGCGACCCCGCGACGCCGATGCCGCGCAGCTACCAGGGCGACCCGACCAAGATGCGGATCCTCCACGGCGGCTCGGAGACCTTCCACGTCTACCACCTGCACGGCGGCGCGATCCGCTGGCGCTTCAACCCGCACGCCGACACGACGTTCGACTACCAGGACACCGGGCTGAACAAGCACCCGGCAGTCGCCCAGTCGCCGTCGTCGCGGCTCGACTCCCAGTCGACCGGTCCGGGTCAGTCCTTCGACCTCCAGGTCGAGAACGGCGCCGGCGGTGGCCAGGCGGGAGCGGGCGAGTTCCTCTTCCACTGCCACATCGCCGAGCACTACGTCGCCGGCATGTGGGGCTTCTGGCGCGTCTTCGACACGCTGCAGCCGCACCTCGCGCCGCTGCCCGACCGCGAGCCGCCGCCTGAGGCGGTCGACTCGGCCGAGCTGATCGGCAAGACGATGCCCGACGGCACGACGCTGACCAAGGACAACATCGACGCCTGGATCCGGCCGCAGCTGCCACCGCAAGGCGTCCCGAGCGGCGAGCAGGACGCGACCGTCTGGAACTGGCAGGTCGACGACAGTGACCCCGAGAACCCGCTTTACCTCGGCGAGCCTGAGTTCCGCGACCCGAGCTGGCCGAACCTGACCAACGCGCTCGACGAGCAGAAGCTGCCGGGACACCCGGGCCTGTTCCCCGGCGACGAGCCGGTCGGGCCCCAGGACCGCCCGAAGATCCTCTTCAACCCCGAGAACGGCCGCCCCGCCTTCCCGCTGCTGCGGCCGCAGATCGGCGACCGTCCGCCGTTCTCGCCGAACGGCCACTCCGGCGCGCCGTACCTCGGCGAGCAGGGCGACCTGCCCAAGCAGGGCGACGGACCGGACCCGTGGGCGAACCGCGAGGACGGCATCTGCCCGGCCGGCTCGCCGCGCCGCCACTTCAACGTCGTCGCGCTCGACGTGTCCGTCCCGGTGACGCGCAACGTCACCGACCGCACCGGCAAGATCTTCGTGCTCGCCAAGGATGCCGACGACGTCGCCGCCGGACGCAAGCAGGCCGAGCCGCTCGCGATCCGCGGCAATCAGGGCGACTGCGTCAGCCTGACCCTGACCAGCCGCCAGCGGGACGAGAACGCCTCCGACCGCTACGCGAAGGTCAACATGCACATCCACCACGTGCAGTTCGACACGCAGGCCTCCGACGGCGTGACCAGCGGCATGTCCTACGAGCAGTCGGTGCGCCCGTACGCGGCTGAGGACCCGCGCCTGACGGCCGCCGCGAACACCGGCGCGACGACGTTGTCGCTGACCGACGTCTCGAAGTTCCAGCCGGGCGTCGCGATCGGCGTCGGCCTCGGGACCGAGGCGATCGAGATCCGCACGATCGAGTCGATCGACGCAGCGCAGCGCCAGGTCACGCTCGACCGGCCGCTCCAGAACGACCACCCGTCCGGCAGGACCGCGGGCGTCGAGTTCGCCCAGTACCGCTGGTACCCCGACGCGATGCTCGACAACGTCTTCTGGCACGACCACGTCGATGGCATCCACGGCTGGGGCCACGGCCTCGTCGGCCAGTTCATCGTCGAGCCGCCCGGATCGACCTACCACGACCCGCGCACCGGAGCCGAGATCGAGTCCGGCGCGATCGCCGACATTCGCACCAACAACCCGATGGCCGCCGCGGCCGGGGTCAAGGGCAGCTTCCGCGAGATGGTCACCTGGACGATCGACGAGAACCCAGTCACCGACTCGACGATCAACCTGCGCGCCGAGCCGTTCGCCGACCGCTACGCACGCAACAGCGACCCGTCGCTGCTGTTCAGCTCCTGGACGCACGGCGACCCGGTCACGCCGCTGCCGATGGCCTACGCAAACGACCCGTTCGTGATCCGCGCGATCAGCGTCTCCTCCGACGGCGAGAGCTTCCACGTCGACGGCCACCGCTTCAACCTCGAGACGCGCTGGCCGAAGTCGACCTCGCTCAGCACGATGACCTATGGCGCCTCGGAGAAGGCGAGCCTGATCCTCGAGGGCGGCGCCGGCGGTCCGCAGGGCCGGCCGGGCGACTACCTCTACATGAACGGCGTCGGCCGCCGCTTCCGCCAGGGCGCCTGGGGGATGATCCGCGTGCTGCCGAAGCAGGTCTCCCAGCTGCAGCCGCTGCCCGGTACCAACGTGCCGCTCGGCGGCGCGCCGCTGCCGACGCCAACCGGCGGCCGTCCGCCGGCCTCCGCCGCGACCGGCAACCCGTGCCCGAGCGGGGCGCCCGAGCGCCACTTCAAGGTCGCCGCGGTCGACCGCCCGCTGGGCTCGCCGCTCGGCACGCTGGCGGCCTTCGTCCCGGCCGCTGACGCCGACGCCGTCGAGTCCGGCAGGCTGCGCCCCGAGCCGCTGGTCATGCACGCCGCCGCCGGCGAGTGCATCGTCGCCCAGCTCGAGAACCGCCGCGGCCAGCGCGCGTCGCTGCACGCCGACGAGCTCGTCCGCTCGGCCGAGTCGTCCGGCGTAAACGTCGGCTACGGCCCGGAGCAGACGGTCGCGCCCGGCCAGTCGCGCGTCTACCGCTACTACGCCGACACCAAGGACATCGGCAGCGCCCAGCTGTCCGACTACGGCGACGTCGACAGCGGCCGCGACGGCCTCTACGGCGCGATCGTGGTCGCCGACAAGGGCGCGAAGTTCTTCGACTCGAGCACCGGCGCTCCGACGAGCATCGGCTCGCAGGTCGACGTCCACCTGCCCAACGGCGACGCCTACCGCGACTTCACGCTCAACCTCGCCGACGACGACCCCGTGATCGGCGGCAGCAACATGCCGTACCCGAGCGCGGTCGACCGCCCGGCGCTGGTCAACCACCGCTCCGCGCGCCGGCCCGACTCGCCGACCCAGTTCAGCAGCGCGGTGCGCGGCGACCCCGCGACGCCGATCCTGCGCGCCCACGCCGGCGACAGGGTGCGCGTCCACGCGCTCGGCGCGCCCGGCAACGAGCAGACCCACGTGCTCAGCATGGGCGGCCAGTCGTTCGCGATCGACCCGCTGATCCCGCGCTCGAACGAGGTCGGCTCGCACCTCGTCGGCCCGCGCCAGTCGCTCGACTTCGAGATCGAGGGCGCCGGCGGCCGCAACCACGCGACCGGAGACTTCTTCTACGGCGACCTGCGCCGCGCCTTCACCGAGGCCGGCATGTGGGGCCTGATGCGCGTCACGCCCGATGAGGGCTGCAACCCGATGCCGCTCCACGACGACCGCTGCCCGCGACCGCCGGCGCCCCCGGAGGACCTGGTGCCGGAGGGCGACGTCGGACCTCGCGATGACACCCGGGCTCAGGTCCAGACGCCGACGCAGCCGAAGGCGAGGCAGAACAAGTCGTCGGGCGACGCCGCCACGCCGATCGTCCGCAAGCCGACCGGCCTGCGCGTCGCCAAGCGCGTGAAGCTCAGCAAGCTCGCCAAGCGCGGAATCCGCCTGCGCTTCCGCGCGCCGGCCGGCAGCCGCGTGGTGCGCCTGCGGCTGCTGCAGCTCGACTCCGAGGGCGTCGCGAACGTGATCGCTAAGCGCGTCCTCGCCGTCAAGGGCGGCAAGAAGACGCGCGTCACCTGGCGCCTGCGTCAGCGCGAGCTGCGCCGAATGCGCGGCGGCCGCTATGTGGTCGAGCTGCGTGCCGGCAAGCGCTCGAGCTCGCTCTGGGCCGCGCGCGTCGAGCGACCGATCGTCGTCTTCGGGCCGGTCGTGCCGGCGAGCAAGCGCTGAGCGGTGGTGGGGCGGCGATGCTGCGCTTCCTCGCGGCGGCGCTCGGGCTGAGCGCGCTGGCGCTCGCTGGGCCCGCCTCGGCCGCGACCGACCTCTCCGGCTCTCCTATCCCGAACACCTCGACGCTGTCCGAGACCGCGCAGCTCGAGGGCGACCCGTCGCTGTTGCGACTGTTGGCGGCGCCGTCGTCGCCGGACGACGACGATGCGGCAGCGCTGGCCGCACTCGGCGCGCCGGACGGCCCGGAGGAGGACCTCGCCGCCGCGCTCGATCGGCTCGCCGCGGCGCCGACCGCGGCCGACGCCGCCGCCGCGCGCCGCTTCGCGCTCGACGTGCTCGAGGGAGCGCCGCTCGACCGCGCCTACAGCGGGATCCCGCTGCTCAACTGGAACTCGCCGGCGAAGGTCAAGGACGTCGAGGCCGGTGGCACCGTCACGGTCCGCCAGGTCCGCTTCGGCGACCACGTCGTCAGCGATACCTGGCTGCTGCGCTTCGCCGACCCGCGCCAGCCGTTCGAGATCGCCTACGAGGTGACCGAGCTCGGCGGCGCCTTCGGCGGCGAGCTGACGCCAACGCCGCTGCTCGCCGACGGCACCACGCCGGTCGGCGGCATGAACGCGGCGATCGCGCCGCTCGCGCTGCCCGAACTCGAGACCGGCACGCTCACGACCAGCCGCTTCCATCCCCACGGCGCCGACGAGCACAGCCGGCTCGGTACCCAGCGGATCGTCGTCAGGATGCCGCCGCCGCGCAACGTCGCCGCGATCCTCGACCCGAGCCGCGCCGCCGGTCTCCAAGACCGCACGACGACCGGCGAGATCCCGACCGCGACGCGGGCGCTCGCGACGCTGGCGCCCGCGACCGACGATCGGCTCGCGGCGGCCGTCGCCCGGGCTGGGTTC
>DATABV010000151.1:0-8442 GCA_036259395.1 Thermoleophilaceae bacterium
AAGGCGGGCGGCTGACGCCGCCCCGCCGCCTCTATTCGAGCTTGCCGATCTTGAAGATTTTCGTACCGCAATCGGGGCAGACGCCTTGAATCGCCGGGCGACCGTTCTTCATGGTCACCTGTTTGGCGTCTTTGATCTCGACCTTCTTGCGCTCCTTGACGCAGTAGCCCTCGGGCATTGGGTCTCCTTTCGCCGCTGTCGCGGTCTCGCGCTGGGCACGAGGTGGATTGCGGCAATCTAACCGAGCGGCAAGACGCTAAGTGACCAAGTCCACACAGCGGGCCCCCGGAGGGCTCGATTGTTTGACGACGGGGTAGCGGAGGAAGGCCGCAATGCCGGTAATAGCGCCAGATCCAGAACCTAGTGCTGAAAAGAACGAACTAAAATGTCCTCCGTGTCCCAGCGGCCCCTCGAGCTGATTCTCGCCCGGAACCTGATGTCGGCGCTCTCGACGCCGGCCTTCCTGGTCGACGAGGGCGGCCTTCTGGTCTTCTACAACGAGGCCGCCGGGATGCTGCTAGGCAAGCGGTTCGAGGAGGTCGGGACGGTCGGGCCGGACGAGTGGGGATCGATGTTCGGGCCGTTCGACGGGAGCGGCGAGCCGATCCCCTACGACGAGCTGCCGCTGGTCGTCGCGGTGCGCAACGGCCGCCCCGCCCACGCCGGCTTCGAGATCCGCTCGACCGACGGCGCCCGCCACACGGTCGAGGCCTCCGCCTTCCCGATCCTCACCGCGCACGGGACGCGCGGCGCGATCGCCGTCTTCTGGCCGTGCGCGCAGGACGGCGCCGGCCCGTCGTCGAACGGAGCGGCGGCGCGGTGAAGGTCAAGCTCTGGGGGACGCGTGGTTCGGTCCCGTCCCCAGGGCCCGAGACGATCCGCTACGGCGGCAACACCTCCTGCGTGGGCGTCACCCTCTCCGACGGCTCGCTGCTCGCGCTCGACGCGGGAACCGGAATCCGCAACCTCGGCCTGTCGCTGCCCGACGAGCCGACCCGGCTCCACATCCTGCTCACCCATCTGCACCTCGACCACATCCAGGGCCTCGTCTTCTTCGCGCCCGCCTTCCGGCCGCAGACCGAGATAGTCATCTGGGGGCCGGCCTCGCCCGAGGCCTCGCTGCGCGACCGGATCGCCCGCTACATCTCGGCGCCGCTCTCGCCGGTCGAGGTGCGTGAGCTGCCCTGCGACGTCTCCTTCCGGCACACGCCGGAGGCCGAGTGGGAGATCGGCTCGGCGCGGATCCGGGCCGCCTCCGTCGCCCATCGCGGGCCGACGCTCGGCTACCGGATCGACGACGGCGACTCCTCGCTCGCCTACATCCCCGACCACGAGCCCGCCCTCGGCGCTGACATCGAAACGCTCGAGGAGGACTGGATCTCCGGCTTCGCGCTCGCCCGCGACGCGTCGCTGCTGATCCACGACGGCCAGTACGCCGACCCCGAGTACCCCGACCATCTCGGTTGGGGGCATTCCTCCCTCTCGCACGCGCTCGCCTTCGCGCGACGAACCGGCGCCGAGCGCACGGTCCTCTTCCACCACGACCCGCTGAACTCCGACGAGCAGCTCGACCGACTCGGCGAGGAAGCGCGCGAGCGCTGGCTGGCCAGCGGCGGCGCCGCCGAGCGGCTCGAGCTCGGCGTCGAGGGAGCCGAGTACGAGCCGCGGCCACAGAGCTCGCCGCCGACGGCCGCCGTACGAGCGATCTAGCGATCGTTGTCCTGATTCGGTACGACCGGGTCAAGTTTTTTATCTAATCGCGCTACCCTCGGGCGCGGATGTCCTCCGCTCCACGGATCGAAGCGGCGGCCGAGCGTTCCGAGCTGGTTCGCGACGCACTGTCCCTGGCGCGCGAGGCGCACGACGGCCAGGTGCGCCGAACCGGGAGCGGCGAGCACCCCTTCATCGAGCATCCCGTCGCCGTCGCCGAACACCTGTCGCGCGAGGGGTTCGCGTACGAGGTGCTCGCCGCCGGCCTGCTGCACGACGTCGTCGAGCACACCGAGGTCAGGCTGGAGGACGTGCGGGAGCGCTTTGGCGAGGAGGTGGCGGACCTGGTGGGCGTCTTGACAGAAAGCGACTCGATCGCCCCCTACGAGGCCCGCAAGGAGGAGCACCGCGAGCGGGTCGCGGCAGCGGGTCACGAGGCGCACGCCGTCTTCACCGCCGACAAGACGGCGAACGTCGAAACGCTGCGCGAGGCCTACGCCGTAAAGGGCGAGGATGTCGACGCCGAGCTGCCGGTCTCGCTCGACCTGAAGATCTTCGTCTGGGAGCTGGACCTCGAAATGCTCTTCCGCGCCGCGCCGGAGCTGTCGCTCGTCGACCGCTTCGCCGACGAAATGGCGAAGCTGTGGGGGCAGCGCGCCGCCTGGGCCCGCGGCGGCGCGGACGGCAGCGGCTAGGACCCGCTCCTAGGGCCCTTCGTTGGCCTTGAGCCGCCGGCTCAGCGGCAGCAGGCCCCAGAGCACCACGAACATCAGGAGGGCCAGCATGCTGAAGACGATCGTCGCGGTGGTGCCGAAGAGGACGTCGGTGATCAGCATGATCGCGCCGGTCATCGCCAGGGCCAGAAAGCCGATGCCAACGATCGCCAGCCGGTTGGCGAGGAAGATCATGTGCTTCTTCTGCTGACGGCGAAAGTTCATCCGGTGGTAGGCGGTTGGCGAAATCAGCAACGCCGCTGAGATGGCCGTGAGCAGGAGGGTGATGAAGTAGACCTTCTCCTGGAAGGGCGTGATCTCTTCCTTGAAGCCCTGCTGGAAGGGCACCGCGAGCAGGAAGGCGAAGAGGACCTGAACCCCTGGGAGGGCGACGCGGAGCTCCTGCAGGAGCTCGCCAAGGTTGCGGTCGAGGCGTTCCTTCTCGCTCTCCTCGCTGCCCCCGGGACGATCGGCCATGGCGGCACGATAGTCGCCACATAGGATCGCCGCGATGGGACGCTTGGGCGTGATCCTCGGCTCGAACGCCGTCGCGCGCGGCGGCGCGGAGATCGTCGCCGCGGTCGAGTCGGCGGGCGCGGTCGCGCTGCGGCGCCACGGCCGCGACTCCTACGTCCTGCCCCACCTGATCGACCACGGCGCCAACCTGCGCTCGCTCGCCGAGGCGGGATGCGACCGGGTGCTCGCACTCGGCTCGGTCGGCTCGCTGCGTCCGGAGATCGGCGTCGGCTCGCTGGTCTGCCCAGACGACTTCATCGCCCTGCAACTGCTGACGACGACGCTGGACGACGCGCGGGCCCACACCATGCCGGGGTTCGATCGCGATTGGCGTTCGGAGGCGCTCGCCGCATGGCAGGGCGCCGGCGCGGCGCCGTTGCGCGACGGCGGCGTCTACCGGCAGGCGAACGGCCCGCGCTTCGAGACTCCGGCGGAGATCCGGCTGATCGCCATGCACGCCCAGCTGGTCGGGATGACGCTGGCGGCCGAGTGCGTGGTCGCGGCCGAGATCGGCCTCCCCTACGCAGCGGTCTGCATCGTCGACAACATGGCGAACGGGATCGGCGCCAGGCCACTCGGCACCGAGGAGCTCGAACGCGATCGCGCCGCCAACGCGGCGACGCTGCGCGAGGCGCTCGCCGCGGCACTGCCGAGACTGGTCCGGTGAGCCTCGCACTCGTCAATGGGCAGCTCGACGGCGAGGCAGTCGGGCTGCGCTGCGAGGACGGCACGATCGCCGCGATCGGCCCGGGGGTCGAACCACAGCCCGGGGACGAGACGATCGACGCGGGCGGGGCGCCGATCGTCGCCGCGCTGGTCAACGGGCACACGCACGCCGCGATGACGCTCTTCCGCGGCTACGGCGGCGATCTGCCGCTGATGCGCTGGCTGCGCGAGAAGGTCTGGCCGGTCGAGGAGCGGCTCGACGCCGAGGACGTCTACTGGGGCGTCCGCCTCGCCTGCCTGGAGATGATCCGCACCGGCACCGCGCGCTTCTGGGACATGTACTGGCAGCCGGGGGCAACGGCGCGGGCGGTCGAGGACGCCGGCCTGCGGGCGACGATCGGCGGGCCGGTCTTCGACCTCGACGGCAGAACCGAGGAGATGAAGGCGACGGTGCTGCGCGACCTCGAGGAGCTGGAGGGGTTCGGCACGCGAGTCGGCCGTGCCCTCGCCCCCCACTCGATCTACGCGGTCAGCGAGGGGCTGCTGCGCTGGGTCGGCGAGCGGGCTGCCGAGCGCGGACTGCCGATCCACATCCACCTCTCCGAGACCGAGGATGAGGTCGACGATTGCGTGGCGGAGCACGGCGTGCGTCCCGCCTTCTACCTCGACCGGCTCGGCCTGCTCGGCGAGCGGACGCTGCTCGCGCACGGCGTCTGGCTGGACGGCGAGGAGCTGGAGCTGATCGCCGCCCGCGGCTGCGCCGTCGTCACCAACCCGGTGGCGAACATGAAGCTCGCGGTCGGTGGCGTCTTTCCCTACCCGGCGGCGCGCGAGGCGGGCGTCCCGGTGGCCCTTGGCACCGACGGCGCGGGCTCCAACGACTCGCTCGACCTACTCGCCGACCTGAAGGCGTTCGCGCTCATCCAGCGCCACACCGCCGGCGACGCGACCGTGCTCCCCGCGCCCGAGGCGGTGGCGATCGCCGCGGGCGCCCACGCGCCGCTGCTCGTCGGGGGATCGGCCGCGGCGCCAACCCCCGAGCCGCTCAGTGTCGGCGCGCCGGCCGACTTCCTGCTGCTGCGTCGCGACGCCCACGAGATCGGCGTCGGCGACCTGGCCTCGGACCTCGTCTACGCCGCCAGCGGCTCGGTGGTCGAGACGACCGTGGTCGCCGGTCGGGTGCTGATGCGCGGCGGGGTCGTCGAGGGCGCCGCGGAGATCGTCGCTCAGGCCGCCGAGCGGGCCCGGCGGCTCGGCATCGCCTCGGCCTGACGGCGGCCGAGCGTGAGGCGAGCCGCCCAGGCGGCGGCCAGCCCGGAGCTGGCGGCCAACAGCAGCGCGACGCGCGGGTCGTAGGCCTCCGATAGCCAGCCGGCGAGCGGCGCCCCGATCGGCGTCGAGCCGAGGAAGACGACCGAGTAGAGCGCCATCACGCGACCGCGCATGTGCGGCTCGACCGTGAGCTGTAGGGATGAGTTGATCGCCGCGGCGAAGGTCACGGCCGCGGCGCCGAGCATGGCGACGATCGGCACCTCGAGCGCCAGGCTCGGCATCGCCGCGGCCAGCGCCGCGAGCAGGCCGAAGGCGAGCGCCGAGCCGGCGATCAGGCGCGCGTCGGTGCGACCGTGGGCGCCGGTGGCGAGCGCGCCGACCACCGAGCCGGCGCCCATCGCGGCGACCAGCGCCGCGTAGGCGGAGGCGCCGCCGTCGAAGCTGAAGCGGGCGAGCAGCGGCAGGATCGCCTGGAAGTTGAGGCCGAAGGTGCCGACCAGCGCCATTAGGGCCAGCGGCACGGCCAGCTCCGGAGTGCCGCGCACGTAGCGCAGCGCGGCACGCACCGCGCCGCGCTCGCGGCCGCCGCGTGGCGGCGTCTGCAGCTGCGACGGCTCCATCCGCCCCAACGCGACGACCATCGCGCCAAAGGTGAGGACGTTGACCGCGAAGCAGGGGGCGACGCCGGCGGTGGCGATCACGACTCCGGCGATCGCCGGGCCGATCAGCCGCGAGGCGTGGATCAAGACGCTGTTGAGGCTGACCGCGTTGACGAGCCGCTCGGCGCCGACCATCTCGATTGCGAATGCCTGCCGGGTCGGGTTGTCGACGGCGTTCACGGTGCCGCGCGCGAAGGCGACGAGAAAGACCATCCAGGGGTCCACCGCGCCGCTCACGGTCACCGCGAAGAGGGCGAGCGCGGGCAGCGCCATCAGCGTCTGCGTGACCATCAGCAGGCGGCGCTTGGCGAAGCGGTCGGCGAGCACGCCGCCCCAGGCCCCGAAGAGCAGGATCGGCAGGAACTGCAGCGCCGTGGTCGCGCCGACCGCGACGCCGCTGCCCGTCAGCTCCAGAACGAGCCAGATCTCGGCGACCATCTGCATCCAGTTGCCCGAGACCGAGACGATCTGCCCCGCGAAGTAGCGGCGGTAGTTGGGGACCGAGAGCGAGTCGAAGCTGCGCCTAACCGCGGCGCTCATCGGCGCTCGCTCTCCGACTGCGCCTCGAGCAGCTCCTCGAGGATCGCGGCGGCGCGCTCCAGCGCTTCGACGTCCTCGGGCGGCAGCTCGCGCATGCGCCGCGCCAGGTAGGCGTTCTTGCGGCCGCGCAGCCGGCGCAGCCGCTCGCGCCCGGCGGCGCTGACGCTGACCAGGGCGCTGCGGCCGTCGTCGGGATCGGGCGCGCGGTCGACCAGGCCGGCGTCGACGAGCAGGCGCAGCGTGCGGGTGGCGGTCGGCCGCTTGACGCGCTCGATCTCGGCCAGCTCGCTCGGCGTCAGCGGCCCGTGCCGCTCGACCGTAGCCAGTGCCGCCGCCCCGGTCGGGCTCAGCTCCGTTCCGCCGGCGGCGCTCGCGGCCTCCTGTCGCATCCGCCGCGCCGTGCGGACGATCGCCATCCGCAGCCGGGCGGCGGATTCGGTCAGGTCCGCCGAGACGGGCGATCTCTTCTCAGCGATGGGCTTCTTCTCTGGCATCAGCTCGGTCATTGATTAGGCTGGGTAATTAGTCTAGCGAATTAGTTTCCCCGGCCGATGGGCCGGTTTCCGCCGCCAGGAGTCCTGTCTTGGCTCCGTCGGCGGGTGGGAGCTGGGCGGGACGCGTCGAACTATCCGCCGTGGCGCCGAAACCGACTGAGGGAACCGCCAGCTACCCGCCCGGGATGGACGCCCGCAGCGCGCGGATCGCCCGCTGGCTCAACGCGCCGCTGTTGATCGCCGCGGCGCTGACGCTGCCCGCGGTCGCGATCACCGAGTCGAAACCCGGCGGGACGCTCGAGGACGTCGCGATCGCTCTCAACTGGGTCATTTGGACCGCCTTCGCGATCGAGCTGGTCGTCATGCTCGCCGTCGTCCCCGACCGTCGCGCCTGGCTGCGGCGCAACCCGCTCAGCCTCGTGATCGTCTTGCTCACGCCGCCCGTGCTGCCGCCGGGGCTCGAAGGCCTGCGCGTGCTGCGACTGCTGCGACTGCTGCGGCTGCTGCGGCTCGCCCAGCTCGCCCGCGAGGTCTTCTCGCTGGAGGGCCTGCGCTACGCGGCTCTGCTCGCGCTGCTGACTGCGGTCGGCGGCGGCGCAGTCTTCACCGCCTTCGAGGAGCCGCACCAGAACCTCGACTCCTGGGACGGCGCCTACTGGGCGGTGACCACGATGACGACGCTCGGCTCCAACGTCTACCCGACGACGACCGGGGGGCAGATCGTCGGCGTGGCGATCCTCCTGGTCGGCATCAGCTTCGTCGCCCTGCTCACCGGCGCGATCGCACAGCGCTTCCTCGACCCCGAAATGGCCGAGGTCGAGGAAGGGGTGGAGGCCGGGGCGCAATCCGCGGAGGAGGTGGCGCTGCGCGAGCTGCGCAACGCGCGCGAGCAGCTACGGGCCCTCGAGATCGCCGTCGAGCGGATCGTCGACGAGCGCGGCGGGCGTTAGCGCTCAAGGGACGCACGTCAGCCTTCCTCGTCGCGACGGGCGGCGATCTTGCGCTCCAGCTCCCCCATCACCGCCGGGTCGCGCAGCGTCGTCACGTCGCCCAGCTCGCGACCCTCGGCGATGTCGCGCAGCAGGCGGCGCATGATCTTGCCGGAGCGGGTCTTCGGCAGGTCGCCGGACCAGACGACCCGCCTCGGCCGCGCCAGTTTCCCGATCTTGCCGGCGACGTGGTCGCGCAGCTCGGCGACCAGCTCGTCGCTGCCGTCGAGGTCGCCCTCGAGGGTGACGAAGGCACAGATCGCCTGGCCGGTGTCGGCGTCGGTCTGGCCGATCACCGCGGCCTCCGCAACCTTCGGGTGGGAGACGATCGCGGACTCGACCTCGGCGGTCGAGAGGCGGTGGCCGGAGACGTTGATGACGTCGTCGATCCGCCCCAGCACCCAGAAGTAGCGGTCCTCGTCGCGGCGCGCCGCATCGCCGACCAGGTATGCGCGGGGGCCGAAGCGCTCGAAGTAGGTGGAGACGAAGCGCTCCTCCTCCTTGTAGAGGGTGCGCAGCATTCCCGGCCAGGGACGGCGCAGGACCAGCAGCCCCTCGCGCTCCTCGACCGGCTCGCCGCTCTCGTTCACGACGGCGGCCTCGATGCCGGGCAGCGGCAGCGTCGCCGAGCCGGGCTTGGTCGCGACCGCCCCGGGCAGCGGCGAGATCATGATCTGGCCGGTCTCCGTCTGCCACCAGGTGTCGACGATCGGACAGCGTTCGCCGCCGACGACCTTGTGGTACCAGAGCCACGCCTTCGGGTTGATCGGCTCGCCGACCGAGCCGAGCAGGCGCAGCGAGGAGAGGTCGTGGGCTTCGGGGTGCTGCGGGCCCCACTTCATGCAGGCGCGAATCGCCGTCGGCGCCGTGTAGAGGATCGTCA
>DATABV010000152.1:0-22583 GCA_036259395.1 Thermoleophilaceae bacterium
CAAGCGCGCCGGGTTCGCGCGCGCGCTGGTGCTCGACCCGCAGATTGTCCTCTTCGACGAGCCCGACTCAGGGCTCGACCCCGTCCGCACGGCGCTGCTCTGTGAGCTGATCCAGGAGGTCCACGCGGAGAACGGCGGCGCCTACGTCGTGATCACCCACGACATCATGAGCGCGCGCCGCGTCGCGGACTACCTCGCGGTGCTTTGGAAGGGGCGGATCGTCGAGTCTGGACCGGCCAGCGAGCTGTTCAACTCGCCGAACCAGTTCGTCCGCCAGTTCCTCTCCGGCGAGGCGCGCGGGCCGCTCGGCATGGAGTAGCCGCCTGCGCCCGGCCGGGGCCCGCTGACCTAAGCTGAGCCCCGTGCGGTCGGGTGAGCTGTTCGAGCGGATCGTGGGCGCCGTCGCTCGGCGCCCGCTGGTGCCGTTGCTTGCGGTTGCGGTGGTGGCGATCGCGGGTGCCTTGCTCGCGCTGCGGCTCGAGCCGAGCAACGGGACCGATTCGCTCGTCTCGAAGGGGTCGACCGCCTTCGAGCAGACCGAGCGCTTCAAGCGCGACTTCGGCGACGATGCGGTCGTCGTGCTGGTCGAGGGAGACCTTCAGCGGACGCTGCTGACGACCGACCTCCAGCGCCTGATCCAGTTCGAGGGCTGCCTTGGGGGCAATGCCCCGAGGGAGGTGCTGCGCACCCTGCCCGAGCCCTGTCGCGAGCTCGCGGAGCTCGACCCGGCGAAGGTGGTGCTCGGCCCCGGGACGTTCGTCAACACCTCCGTCGAGGCGATCGGCGGCGAGCTCACGCGGCGGCTCGCAGCCGCGCGCGAGGGCGGTCCGGAGGCGGTCGACAAGGTCCAGCGCCAGCTGATGGCGCTGGCGCTGCGCTACGGCATCACCGACATTCCGGCGGTCGACAGCCCGAGCTTCGTCTCGGCGCTCGCCTTCGAGGATGACGGCAGGACGCCGAAGGCCCAGTTCTCCTTCCTGCTGCCGAGCGACGACGCGGCGCTGATCCAGATGCGCCTCAAACCCGGGCTGACGGACTCCGAGCGCAGCCGCGCGATCGACCTCGTACGTGAAGCGGCGGCGGAGCCGACGTTGCAGCCCGAGCAGGGTGCACGCTACGTCGTGACCGGTGTGCCGGTCGTCGTCGACGGGCTTGGCGACGCGGTCCGCGATGCGATCCCATGGCTGCTCGCCGCCGCGATCCTCGTGATGGCGGCGACGCTCGCGGTCGTCTTCCGGACGCGGCTGCGGCTGCTGCCGCTCGCCCTCGCGCTCGCCGCATCCGCGATCACCTTCGGTGTGCTGGCGCTCGCGGGCGGCAACCTGACGATGGCGTCGATCGCGGTGCTGCCGGTCCTGATCGGGCTGGCGGTCGACTACGCGATCCAGTTCCAAGCGCGCTACGACGAGGTGCGCGCCCGTACTGGTGCGCCGCCCGCCAAGGCGGCGCCGGCGGCCGCTGCGGCAGGCGGGCCGACGATCGTCACGGCCGGGATTGCCACGGCGGTCGGCTTCCTCGTCCTGCTGACGTCGCCGATCCCGATGGTCCGCGGCTTCGGCGCCCTGCTCGTCGTCGGCATCGTCGTCGCGCTCGTCTGCATGCTGCTCGCCGGCTTCGCCCTGCTTGTCCGCTATGGAACGCCGCGGCAACGGCCCGACGACGTGCCACCGCCCCTGCCACGCCTGCGTGCCGCGGTCGGCGCGTTCGCGGACGGCATCGTCGGTTCCCGGACCGGGGCCGGGATCGCACGCGGCTGGCGCGAGCTGCGGCTGCGGGCGCTCGAGCGCGGCGAGCGCGCACTCGCCGGCGCGATCACCCGCCCGGGCCGGGTGCTCGCGATCGCGCTCGCGCTGGCGATCGCCGGTTGGGCCGCCGACACCCAGCAGACGGTCGTCTCCGACGTCCGTGAGCTGGTACCCGCGGATCTCCAGGCGCTGCGCGACATCGAGGCGCTGCAGGACGAGACCGGCGTCTCGGGGGAGATCGACGTGGTTGTGCGCGCCAATGACGTGACCGATCCGAAGGTCCTCGCCTGGATGGCCGACTTCCAGCAGCGCGTGCTCGACGGCGCCGGCTACCGCACGGGCGCGCGCTGCACGCAGGCGAAGAGCCCACCCGATCTCTGCCCGGGGCCGTCGCTGCCCGAGATCCTCGCCGCGGCCGGCGGGGGCCAGCGGCAGGCGAAGGATCTGATCGACGCGATGCCCGATTACCTGTCGCAGGGCGTCGTCACCCCCGACCGCAAGACGGCCAACCTCGCCTTTGGGATCCGTCTGCAGCCGCTCGAGCAACAGCAGGAGATCGTCGAGCAGATCGAGCGGCAGCTCGATCCGCCGCCGGGCGTCGAGGCGGCGGTCGTCGGCTTGCCGGTGCTCGCCGCCGACGCCAACGAGCAGCTGGCCTCGCCGCTGCGGCGCGTGCTGACGCTGTTGGCCGCGCTCGCCGCGGTGTTCCTGGTGCTGCTCGCGGTCCGGCGCAGCCTCCGTGACGCGACGATTCCGCTGATCCCGATCGCGCTGGCAACCGGCTGGTCCGGCGGGATCATGTTCGTGCTCGGCCTGCTGCCGGGACCGTTCGAGGTCGAGCTGAACCCGATGTCGGTGACCCTCGGCGCGTTGGTGATCGCGATCTCGACCGAGTTCAGCGTGCTGCTCTCGGCGCGCTACCGGCAGGAGCGCGGGCGCGGCTTGTCGCCGGCTCGAGCGCTCGAGGCGACGTACGCCTCGACCGGCGCCGCGGTGATGGCCTCGGGGGCTACCGCGATCGCCGGGTTCGCGGTCCTGGCGGCGTCGGACATCCGGATGCTGCGCGATTTCGGGATCCTCACTGTCGTGGACCTCACCGTCTCACTGCTCGGAGTGATGCTCGTGCTGCCCGCCGCGTTGGTGTGGGCGGAGCGTCGCCGTCCGCTCGAGGCCTCCGACCCGGACGGCCGCGCGGTCGTGGGTGCCCATGCCTGACGACCGCTTTGGCGATCTCGGAGCGCCGGACCGTCGCAGCGCCGCCGAGCGGTTCGAGGAGCAGGACCGGATCAATCCCGAGCCGGACGATCCACGCCGGCGCCCGGAGGCGCCGCGTCCCGACAACCGCTACGCCTGGGGCGTCGGCATCGTGATGCTGATGGCGATCGCCGTCTACGCGGTCACCTCGTCGCTTCCGGACAGCGGCGAGGGACTGCGCGGACCGGCGATCGGCTCCCGGCTGCCCGACTTCGCTGCGCCGTCGGCGACCGGCAACGCCGACAACGGCGACGATGCGAACGTCCGCCAGCGCAGCGGCGGCAGCGCGGCAGCCGGCCCGGTCCCGGCGTGCCAGGTGGTCAGTCCCGAGGTCGTCAACGTCTGCGAGCTGCGCCGGAAGCCACTGGTGCTGACGTTCCTCGTCACGCGCGGTGCCGACTGCGAGCCGCAGGTCGATCGCGTCGAGCGGATGCGCGAGGAGTTCCCGCAGGTCGAGTTCGCCTCGGTGGTGAGCGGAAACGATCGCGAGGAGGTCGAGCAGATCGTCGACCGTCGCGGCTGGACGATGCCGGTCGCCGTCGACCGCGACGGTGCCGTGGTCAACCTCTACGGCATCGGGGTCTGCCCGACGACAGTCTTCTCGACTCCGGGCGGCACCGTCCGTCGGGTCGAGCTCGGCAACTTGACCGAGACGCAGCTGCGCAGCTACATCCGGAGGCTGGTCGCACGGTCGTGAGCGGCGTGGAGCGGGGCTGGATCGCCCCCGAGCTGGCCGAGGAGTTCCCCGGTCTCGACGTCTACTGGCTCACCGTCGACGCTCGGCCCGGCAGGACGCCGCGCCCGGTTCGTGAGCGGATGAACGCGCTGGCCGGGCGGATCACCGGCGCCCACGTGGTCCAGTCGCGCCAGGACAGCGTGCCTTGGTCGTACCGCGTGCTGTGGCGCCGGCTCGGCGTCGATCCGGACACCGATCGCACACCGGTCGAGGCGCTGATGGTCGAGCGGCTCGAGCACGGTGGACTGCCGAGCCGCGGCCTGCCGAACGACGCCGTCGTCGTCGCCACGCTCGAGACCGGCGTCCCGATCGTCGTCGCGGATGCCGCGAAGCTGTCCGGCAGCCCGGGGCTGCGGCCGGCGACGACCGGCGAGACGGTCGGCGGGCCGGAGGGCACGCTGCGCCACGGCGAGGTCGTCTATGCCGACGAGCAGGCTCCGCTCGCGCGGCTCGACGGGCAGGTGGCCGCCGCTCGCGCCGTCGACGACGACACGACCGCGATGGCCGTCTGGGCGCTCGCCGCCGCCGCGGTGTCGCAGCTTGAGATCGAGGAGGCGCTGTGGACCGCCGCCGGCATGCTCGGACGAGCGTCGTAGCCGCTGGTAGGGTGGAAGGGTCCAAACCGGGGAGGACGTAGTGATCGACGTACTCGAGCGTCAGACCGCACCAGCACAGCCACTTCGGCCCACCGGCGCAGTAGACGAGCGGCCGGCACGCCGTGCGCTGCAGGCCCAGATCGAGCGGCTCGAGGCGGACCTCGCGAGCCTGTTCGTGGCCTCTTGGCCGCGCAAGGGCCTCGAGTTCGGCGTCGACCTCGAGGGCGGCCGCCCGCGGATCCGCGACCTCGGCGAGCTCGAGCAGATCCGTGACGCGCTCGCCGAGCGGGTCGCCGACGCCCGCCGCGACCTGCGCGCCCGCCACGCTGCAGAGGACGCCAACCGCCACCTGATCGGCGACATGCTCGAGTGTCCGGAGAGGCACCGTTGGGTACGCGTCAGCAACGCCGACATCGGTGAGCCCGGCTGCCACCACTGGCACGTGGTGCCGCGCTGGGGTCCGGTTGGGATGTTCGCCAACTGGTGGCGCGTCAAGATCTCATCGGGCTGTCCGTTAGCCACCTGACGGTGAGGTCATAGGGTGGGCAAGCGCAGCCGCAAGCGGGCGGACGCCGGCGGCGGGACGTCCGTCGCGGAGGCCGGCGGCAGCACCCGCGCCGAGCGCGACGCGGCCCGTCGCGCGCGCGCCGAGCGGATGCGGAAGGGTTTGCCGGAGCCGGCCGCCAAGCGTGGCGGCACGAACCGGCGGCCGACGCTCGACGAGCGTCCGCCGCCGCTTTGGGCGCCGTTCCCGCTGACCGAGCTGCTGGTGCTCGCCGGGATCGTGCTGATGGGATGGGGCTTCCTCGACGGCGGCGGTCGCGAGGCCAACGCCAAGCTGGCGGCGGGTCTCGCGATCGCCTCGCTCGCCGGGCTCGAGCTCGCGATCCGCGAGCACGTCACCGGCTTCCGCTCCCATACGACGCTGCTCGCCGGCGCGACCGCGATCGTGGCGATGCTGGTGCTCGGCCTCGGCCTGCAGCTCGACAGGCTCGGTCCCGTGCTGATCACCGGAGCGCTCGCCTTCGCCGGCGCCTTCTACGCCCTGCGCCAGCTCTTCAAGCGCCGCTCCGGCGGCCTTAGCTTCAGATAGCTACTAGGGCGCGGTCGTCGGCGGGCTCGCCGGAGAGGGTGGCGGCGACGATCGCGCGCTGGCGCTCGGTGAGGGTCCCTACGCGCTTGTTCTCGGGGATCGAGATCGAGTTGAGCAGTCGCCGGCAGCGCGCGCGGCCCCACCGCTTCTGGCTCATCAGCACGTCGCTGATCGACATGCTCTCGGCCTCCCACGGGCAATCCAGGATCACCTCTGCAGCCGACAGGTCTCCGGCGGCGATGCGGCGCTTCATCTCGGCGCGCGCGAGCCTGACCTTGTTGGCGTGCTCCAGCGCCTGCAGGTGCTGAGCCTGGCCGGCACTGAACGTAGCGATGTTGCCCATACGTCCTCCCCGCACTTCGTGCGTGACTTGACTAGCGGATGCAGTTTCCCCTTGTGTCGGCTCCGGGCTCTCACCACCAGCGTCCGCGCCGCTGGCCTCCTTGGAGGGATCGAAGCCGAGTCCGCAATAAATCGGAGCAGCCGGCGACCGTCAACAGGGGATCGTCTGGCTCGCCCGCTAAGAGCGGGCTTTTTGGGTCTCGCCCGCCGGACCCGGCTCCTCAGGCAGAAGCGCATATGCACGCTCGAAGATCTCCAGGGCGCGGTCGAGCTGCTCGCGCTCGTGGGTTGCCATCACGCTCGTCCGCAACAGCGCTCCGCCGCGTGGGACCGCGGGGTAGAGGGCGACGTTCGCGTAGACGCCGGCGTCGTAGAGCTCCTTCCAGAACAGCACTGCGCGCCAGTCGTCTCCGACGATCACCGGGACGATCGGCGTCACGAGCTCCGAGCCGTCGGGCAACCGGGTCGGCGCGACGACGTCGAAGCCGCGCTCGGCCAGGCCGGCGTGCAGGTAACGCGCGTTGTCGAGCAGCCGCGCCATCAGCTCGCGCCCCTCGTCCGAGCGGATGATCCGCAGCGCGCCGAGCGCCGCGCCGACGGCCGCCGGGACCGCCGCAGCCGTGAACATGAACGCGCGCGACTGGACGCGCAGGAAGTCGATCACCTCGGACGGTCCGGCGATGAAGCCGCCGCACGACGCGAGCGACTTCGAGAACGTCCCCATCCGCAGGTCGACGTCGCCGGCAGCGCCGAGCAGCTCGCAGGCACCGGTGCCGTTCGCGCCCAGCACGCCGACGCCGTGCGCCTCGTCGACCATCAGGCGGGCCCCGTAGCGACGGCAGAGCTCGACGATCTCCGGGATCGGTGCGAGGTCGCCCTCCATCGAGAAGACGCCGTCGACGACAACCAGCACGCCGCCGCCATCGCCGCCGGCGCGGTCGAGCATCCGCTCGAGCTTGTCGAGCCGGTTATGGCGGAACGGCCGGATCCGGGCGCGCGACATCGAGACGGCATCGAGGATCGACGCGTGGTCGCCGGAGTCGCAGATCACGGTGTCATCGGGACCGAGCAGCGTGGCGATGCAGCCGACGTTGGCGAGGTAGCCCGCGGTGAACACCAGCGCGTCCTCGCTGCCCATCCAGTCGGCCAGCTCGCGCTCGAGCTCGAGGTGCAGCGGCGTCGTGCCGTTCATGAAGCGTGAGCCGGTCAGGCCTGTCCCGTAGGCGTCGAGGGCGTCGCGAGCCGCCTGCTTGACGCGCTCGTCGCCGGTCAGGCCGAGGTAGTTGTTCGAACCGAGCGTGATCCGCTCACGGCCCTCCATCAGCGCCACCGGACCCGGCTCCGCCTCGACGACGCGGAAGTAGGGCAACAGGTCGTGCTCGCGGGCGGCGGTCAGCTGCTCGAGTCGATCGTGGTCGCGCGCCTTCGCGAAGAGGTCGGTGTCGATCGCCATTGACTAGGGTGCGGCGCCGTGGCCCTGGAGGTGACCCCCGTGCGATCGCGGCGCGACCGGCGGGCGTTCATCGAGCTGCCGTTCCGGCTGCATGCTAACGCCGCCCAGTGGATCCCTCCGCTGCGACTGGAGCGGAAGCTGTTCCTCAGCCCACGCTTCAACGCGTGGTTCAAGCACGGCGACGCCCAGCTCTTCCTCGCCCGGCGTGACGGTCGCGTCGTCGGGCGCATCAGCGCGCACATCGACCACAACTTCAACGCCTACCAGCGCAACGACTGGGGGATGTTCGGCTTCCTCGAGCTCGAGGATGACCCCGGCGTCGCGAGCGCGCTGCTCGACGCCGCCGCCGGATGGCTCCGGTCGCGCGGGCGTGACCGGATGATCGGGCCGATGGACTTCACGATGAACGACGAGTCCGGAATTCTGATCGAGGGGTTCGAGCGTGAGCCATTCATCAGGCAACCGTGGCATCCGCCGTACTACCAGCGCCTCTGCGAGGGGTCCGGTTTGCAGAAGGCGGTCGACCTCTGGATGTGGGAGCTGCACATCGAGGATCGCTCGAAGATCGTCCCGGGGATCGTCGAGCTCGCCGCCAAGCTGGAGCCCGAGCACGGGATCCGAATTCGCAAGATGCAGCGACGCAAGCTGCGCAAGGAGGTCGACCTCTTCGGGGAGACCTACAACGAGGCGTGGAAGGACAACTGGGGCTTCGTGCCGCTGTCGAAGGAGGACCTCGACGACTACGCGGTCAATCTGCAGTTGGTCTTCGACCGCAACTGGTTCATGATCGCGGAGAAGGTCGACACCGGGGAGAGCGTGGGGATCGCCTGCACGGTTCCCGACGCGAACCAGCTGCTGAAGGGGACCAACGGGCGGTTGCTGCGGTTCTTGCCGCGCTATTTGCGTCGGGGCCAGATCATCGACCGGGTGCGGGTGGGGTTCCTCGGGGTCAAGCCGGAGTACCAGCACACGGGGGTCGCGGCGGGGCTGTACATGGAGCACTTCGACATGGCGGAGGCGACGCGGCAGACGTGGGGGGAGATGGGGTGGATCCTGGAGACGAATGAGGCGATGAATCGGGGGATGGAGGGGATGGGGGGGAAGGTGGTGAAGCGGTATCGGGTGTACGAGAGGGCGCTTTGATCGGCTAGGGACCGACCGTGCTGCCCGCGGGTCCTGTCTCCGATTTTGGTTCGCGTGCTCGTTCCTGCGCGCGCGAACGCAAAATCGTCGCCACCCGCGGAGGCGGGCGTTGGCGGGTGCGTCGGGTGCGTCCGGGCGGCGGCTAGACTCGGCGTTCGTGGCCGAGGTGGGCGACAGCGAGGTGGACGGGCCTGAGGCTGGCGGTGAGCTGGTTAGGGTCGGGGAGGAGCAGGTCGTAGAGGCGCGGCCGTTGCCGGTGGCGGGGGGCGCTGAGTCCGCTCAGGCGATTGCCACGCGCAAGGTGTCGTTGCCGGCGACGGTGGCGGCGGCCAGTGGGGGATTCGTGCTGGGAGTCGCGGCGTTCATGTTGGCGCGGGTGGTGCGGCGGCCTGGGGCGGCGCGGTCGGTTAGTCGGCGAAGGCGGCGGATGCTGGCGAAGCAGCGGGGCGTGGATATTGCGGCCTCGCGGTCTTTCTTGGTTGACGTCCATCTGTTGAAGCGCTGACTGGGGCGCTGGCAGCGGTCGAGGGGGGAGCTGCCGCTGCGGCGGTGGTGGAGGTCGACGTGGTGCCGGTCGGGCCGTATCGGATGCCTGGGGGCGGTGTCGACGGGGTGTTGCGAAACCGCGCCGGGGTGCTGGAGCGGTTACTGCATGTGAAGGGCGAGCCGGCGACGGTGCGGGCGTGGGTGGCTGGCGGTGCGGTTCGGGTGCGGGGTGAGGCGGCGAGTCGGCCCGTGGCGGCGGAGGCGGTGGAGCGGATGCGGTTCGCGTTGGGGGTGGACCATGATCTGCGGCCGTTTCAGAAGGCCTTTCGGAGGGATCGGCTGCTGGGGCCGGTGATTCGGCGGAATCCTTGGCTGCGGCCGCGGCGGCGGCCGGAGCAGTTCGATGCGTTTGCGTGGGCGGTGACGGAGCAGTTGATCGACGTCGAGCGGGCGTTTCGGATCCAGCGGGCGGTGGTAGGCCGGTACGGCCCGCGGAGCGGGTGTGGGCGGCTGCGTGACGTGCCGTCGGCCGCTGCCTTCGCTCGGTTGGCGCCGGCGCAGCTGGACGCCTGTGGGTTGGCGCCGAAGCGCTCGATCGCGCTGATCCGCGCGGCGCGGGAGGTGGCGAGTGGGCGCGCGGACTTGGGGCGGCACGAGCCGACGTGGCAGCGGCTGCGGACGGTGCGGAACATCGGGACGTGGACGCTCGACTGCCTCGCGTTCCTCGGTCAGGGGCGCGACGATCGGCTCCCGGCCGGAGATCTGGCGTTCGTCAAGTGGGTCGGGCGGGCGGCGGGGCTCGGCCGCCGGGCAACGGAGGAGGAGGTGCGGGCCTTCTTCGAGCCGTACGCGCCCTACCAGGCGCTCGCCGGAATGTACGCGCTGCGTGTGCCTTTGACCACTGGGCCGGTCTGACGGCGACGCCTACCATTGGAAGGGAACCCGGATCGAGGAGCGCGGATGGACGCGAAGGTGAGCAAGAGCGACGCGGAGTGGCGCGAGCAGCTCGATCCCGAGCGCTACCGCGTGCTGCGCGAGGCGGGGACCGAGCCGCCGTTCACCGGCGCCTACACCTACTCCAAGGCCGACGGCGTCTACCGCTGCGGCGCCTGCGGCAACGAGCTGTTCAGCTCGGAGACGAAGTTCGACTCGGGCAGCGGCTGGCCGAGCTTCACCGAGCCGGCGGTCGCGGACGCGGTGGAGCTGCGTGAGGACAACAGCCTGATGATGCGGAGGACCGAGGTCGTCTGTGCGCGCTGCGGCTCGCACCTCGGACATGTCTTCCCGGACGGGCCCGGGCCGGGCGGTCAGCGCTTCTGCATCAACTCCCTGGCGCTCGACCTAGACGAGAGCCAGGCGCCGGATGGCTAGCTAGTTGGGAGTTCTCCAGAGGTCGGACGGCTCGTCGATCCCGAAGATGACACCGGCGAAGTCGAGCAGGCTCGAGAGCGGATCTGGGTCGAAGGGGGGCTCGACGTCGACCTTGACGTCGCCGATCTGCTCGAGCAGCAGCTCGAAGGTCAGGGTGCCGCTCTCGATTGCCGTGTCCTTGACGTCCTTCGGCACCGTGAAGCGCAGCTTGGCGTAGACCCGGCGTGGGTAGCCGTCGTCGTCGACGTTCACCTCGACGCGGGCCGAGTCGACCGCGTCGGCGACCCTGCCGGCCGTCTCGTCGTCGAGCTCGGGCAGGCCCTCGACGTCGTCGCCGGCCTCCGAGAGCCGATCGGTGTCCACGATCGCGAGCAGGTTGTCGATAACCGCTCGCTTGTCGACGGCGCCGGTGACGAGGCGGGTCGAGTCGCCGCCGATCTCCTCGCCGTCGTCGACCTTGACGCGGGTGAGCCACTTGTCTGGCTCGAGTCCGAGGTCGCGCAGGCTCGTCGGACGCGGGCGCGAGGGACCGCCCTCGAGTCCGAGCGGTGCGAGCTGGTCCTCCTCGGCCTCGTAGAACTGACCCATGAACTCGACGTAGACCTTGCCGTCGATGCCGCTGACGCGAGCGGGGAATGTCTGGCCGCCCGCTCGCATCACGACGTTCCAGTCGAACTCTGGTAGCGCGTCGGGACCGTTGGCGACGAACGGGCCGCTGCCCGAGATCACGATCCTGCTGCCGAGAATCGGGAAGCCGGGCACGTTCGCGTCGCTGCTCAGCCGGACCTCGGCGCTATCGATCTTCTTCGATGCGGCACTGCTCAGCAGCGACTGAGGACTCGAGTCGTCAGAGTCGTCGCCTCCGCAACCTACGCCGCCGCCGACGACCGCGACGACGAGCAGGATGGCGACCCATGGCCGCGGAAGGAGACGGCGCATACGCATCACGTCGGTTTATAGGGGTTTGGCGCGTCGTGCGTCACAGTCCCTGGCCGGGCAGGAACTCGTTCGTGAACGCCCCGCCCGCGTCGGGGATCTCGGTCAGTAGCCGGTTCTCGCGCATCCAGGCGGCAAACGCCTGCCACTCATCGGGGTCCTGCCAGCCAAATGGGCGCCCGCGGGGCGGCAGGAAAAGCGGCAGGGTCACCGCGACGGCGGCGCGCTGCAGCTGGGGGTCGAGGTCGGGGTTGGCCTCGAGCAGCGGCTGCACGCCACGCTCTGGGTCGCGCGCCAGCTGCCTGGTGCCGCGCCCCAGCGCGGAGACGAAGGCGCGGATCTTGCCGCCGTCACGCTCCAGCGCCGACTCGTTCGCGACCAGCACCAGCTCGTCGTAGGTCGGGACGCCGGCCTCCTCCATGCGGATCACGCGCGGCTTGCGGCCCTCGAGGCGGAGCTGGGTGCCCTCGTAGTTCCAGAACGCCCCGAGCGTCGCGTCGACACGGCCGGTCAGCAGCGCGGGCGTGAAGTTGAAGCCGACGTTGCGCTCGGTGACCGACGCCGGATCGACGCCGGCGTCGACAAGGATCGTGCGTAGATAGGCCGACTGGTAGTCGATCCCGGCCGTTCCCACGGTCTTGCCGGCCAGATCGGCCGGCCTGCGGATGCCGGCCTTCGGCAGCGAGATGATCGAGGTCAGCGGCTTGCGCACGACGGCGCCGACCGCCACGACGCGCAGGCCCTGATCGCGTGCGCGCAGGACCTCGGGCTCGTAGGAGATCGCCAGGTCGACCCGTCCCGCCGCCACCTGCTTGATCGGCGCCGCCGGGTCGGGGGGCTGGCGGATCGTGACGTCGAGGCCGGCGTCGGCGAAGTCGCCGTTGCGCTCGGCGGCGTAGATGCCCGCATGGTCGGCGTTGGGGAAGTAGTCGAGCATCAGCGTCAGCTCACTGGCGTCGGCCGGCTCGAGCACGTCCTCCTTCTCGCCGCAGCCGGCGCCCAACGCCGCGAAGAGCAGCGCGACGGTGAGGGCCAGGGCGATTCGCGGGCGGGTCGTCGTCATGCGGGCGATTCCTTTCGATTCCATGGACAGGCAAGCCGCTCGGCCAGCGAGGCGAGCGCGAATAGCGCGACCGCCATCAGGGTCAGGAGCACGATCCCCGCATAGACGCGCGGGGTCTGGAGCTGGTTGTTGCCGAGCAGGACCAGTCGGCCGAGTCCGGCGTCCGACCCCGCCCACTCGCCGAACACGGCGCCGATCACCGACACGGTGGCGGCGACGCGCAGCCCGGAAAAGAAGCTCGGCAGCGCAGCCGGCAGCTCGACGGTGCGCAGCGTGCGCAGGCGCGAGGCGCCGAACGAGCGCATCAGCTTGAGCTGCTCGGCGTCGACGGCGCGCAGGCCGTCGAGCACGTTGACGGTGATCGGGAAGAAGCAGATCAGCGCGACGATCGCCAGCTTCGGCCCCATCCCGTAGTCGAAGGCGAGCACGAAGATCGGCGCGAGCACGACAATAGGCACCGCCTGCGAGCCGACGAGCAGCGGATAGGCGGCGTCTCGCAAGGCGCGGCTGAGGTGCATGCCGACCGCGAACACCACGCCGGCGACGACCGCGATCGCCAGACCCAGCAGGACCTCTTGCAGCGTCACCCAGGCGTTGTCCCAGAGCAGGCTCCAGTCATCCTCGAACGCCTGGGCCACCTCGCCCGGCGAGGCGAGCGTGAGGTCGTCGACGGACGCGAGCGAGGCCAGCCAGGCCCACAACGCGATGCAGGTTGCGATCAGTAATGCGGTCAGGGCGGCGCGCTTCACCCGAGCGCCTCCAGGGCGCGACCACGAAGCCGCGCCAGCTCCGGATCGGTGACGGCTGCGCGGCGGTCGCGCGGCCGGGGATAGGGCACGTCCAGCTCCGTCACGACCCGGCCCGGGCGTGGTGAGAGCACGGCGACGCGATCCGCGAGGAAGAGCGCCTCCTCTACGTCGTGGGTCACCAGCACGACCGTGCGCGGCTCGGCTGCGAGCGCGTCGGCGAGCCACTGCTGCATCTCGGCGCGGGTGATCGCGTCGAGCGCGGCGAAGGGCTCGTCGAGCAGCAGCACCGGCCGTCCCGCCAGCAGCGTGCGGACGAAGGCGACCCGTTGGCGCATGCCGCCTGACAGTGCGGTGGGGCGTGCCCGCTCGAAGCCGGCGAGGCCGAAGCGCTCGAACAGCGGCATGGCCCTCGCACGTGCGGCGCGTGCTGCAACCCCGCGCGCCTCGAGCGCGAGGCCGGCGTTGCCCAGCGCGTCCCGCCACGGCAGCAGTAGATCGCGCTGCGGCATCAGCGCGCAGGCGTCGCGACGCTCGCGGGCGTCATCGCGCTCCCCGACGCTGACCCTTCCGGCGTCGGGCTCCTGCAGGCCGGCGACGAGCTCGAGCAGCGTCGATTTGCCGCAGCCAGAGGGACCGACGACGCCAAGCACCTCGCCGCCCGTCAGCGAGAGCTCGAGGTCCGCGAGGGCGGTCAGCGACGCGCCACGCCGGGTGGCGTAGCGGCGCGTGACGCCGGTCAACGTCACGCCGGTTGCCTCGACGGAGAGAGGCGCCCTCGGCGGGGCCTCGACCTTCATGCGGAATCTGCTCCCTTCGCGGGCATTACCCCACAGGTTCAAAGGGTCAGCGCCAGGCGAGAGAACTCCCGGGGGCGCTATCTCAGCCCGCTTCCCGCGAGCCCCCCTGTCGTTTCCGGGCACTCTAGCGCCGCGGCGCCGGAGCAGTCCGAAGGGCGACGTGGCGCACCGGCGAGGAGGGCGGTGCCCCTAGGCACACCGCCCTCCCGCTAGCCGGTCCCGATACCCAGCGGTATGGGGACGATCCCGGTTGGATGGGCCTGGGATACCGCATCGCCCACCACCCGATTGAGATGACCGTAATACCCCCGCACGCGGCTGTCCATACCTGCGCGAGAGTACTCTCGCGCAGGTATGCCAGCTGTCCGACGGCTCAATCGGAGCGCTGCGAATAGGCGATTCGCCAGAGGCGGAGCAGTGGCAGCAGCACGCGAACCAAGGAGCCGCCCGCACGGACCAGGGTGCGCGTCGAGCGGCGCAGGTCGGATGCCCGGGCACTGTCCTTCGACAGGTACATCGCGACCATCGCTCCGACTATGACGGCATGGCGGTTCCCGTTCGGCAGCTGTAGGGCATCGCGCGCCGCGTGCGCGATGCAGTGACAGAGCCGCCGTACCGCACAGTCATGGTCCGGATAATGCGAGATGTAACTGTGATCGCCTGACGCACGATCCTCCGCCTGATCGACGTAGCTGTCGAGCATCGTCGTCGCGAGCGAGATCCAAGGCCAGTAGACGGCATAGATCGCCGAAATGTCCCGATCGGTGGCGTTCGCCTCCGCCGCGATCGCCAGCAAGGCGTGTACGACCATCGATGCGCTTGCCGCGCCGCTCAGCTCGAACCACGTCGCACCATAAGCGCCGGGACACTCGACCGCAGCCCAGCGCCGTAGCGCGGCGTCACGGTTCTGGTCGTCGGTCAAATGGTTGAGCGCGAGCACCTGGGCCCGCCACGACTCCTGTATCAACAGAAGACGTACCCGGCCATACGAGGGGAGTTCCTCACAGCTTCGGCGACAGAATTCGACCAGCGCCCTCAGGTAGCCGCCGTCGTTCTCCCATGGGTGGTGACGGTAGTAGTCGGCAAGGGGGCGTTCCGGATCCAACGCGTCGACGAGCGCGAGGTGGAGTTCACGGCCGTTAGCCTCGGTGGTGTGACGCTCGCTGACATTGTCGAGAAAGTCCCAGATCGTCTCGTACGCGACCAGCAGGTGGAGCAGCACCGTGTTGCGGCGCTGTGGCAGTGCGCTGAACAGCGCGGCGCCGTCTGCGTGGCCGCGCTTGTGTGTCAGCGAATAGAGCGCATCCTCGCGGATCGGCTCGTCGGGGATGGTCTCGGCGAGCGCCCGCCAGCGGCGCGTCGCCCGGGCGGCCTCCGGCAGCCCCCATACGAGCTCGCGTACAGCGGCGGCGAACAGCGCCCG
This sequence comes from Thermoleophilaceae bacterium, assembly GCA_036259395.1. Lineage (GTDB taxonomy): Bacteria > Actinomycetota > Thermoleophilia > Solirubrobacterales > Thermoleophilaceae > JAAYBF01. The sequence continues at coordinate 15,188 of DATABV010000152.1, forward strand.
AACTTGCCCAGAGGTAAGCGGCGTCGGATCGACATGAGCGGCTTGCGGCATCCCAAGGCCAGCCTATTGCCATTAGGACCAGGTCCATAGCGAATTTTTCGCTCTATCCCTGTTGCGTTGGGCACCACCGATGGAGTACGGTCGTGTCCGTATTGGAGGTTGAAGGCGGAGGGGATGGCGAAGCTCTCGACGAAGCATGTCGTGCTGGGCCTCATGATCGAGCGGCCCGGCTACGGATACGGCTTGCAGCAGCAGTTCAGCGATCGCTTGGGTTTTCTCGGTCTCGCCGAGAGCTCCGTCTACAAGACCATCGAACGGCTCGAGGCCGATGGCTGGGTCGAGGCGATGGGATCGCGGCGGCCCGACAGTCACCACCGCGCCACCCAGCGCGTCCTGTACCGCGCCACGCCCGAGGGTGTCGTGCAGTTCAAGCGCTGGATGGCGCAGCCGAGCGATCGCGCAATCGTCCGTGACGAGCTACACGCAAAGCTGGCGCTCTCCAACCCGACGGACCTCCCCGACCTGTTGCGTACGGCCGAGGCCCAATCGCGCGAGTGCCTCGCCGAGCTCGCGGCGATCGGAGGACGATCAATCCCCGTGAGTGCCGACCTGCCCTGGGGCATGGTCGCGACCGCGCTCGTCGACGACTTCAAGGCGCGCTGGCTGGAGGCGCTCGTCGACTGGTTGGACCAGATGTGCAGGGTGATCGAGGAGCGGATGGCGCAGGGCGCTGTAGACGCGAGCTGATCTCGGCATGCCGCTGTTGCAACTCGAGTCGGCCAACAGGTCGTTCTGGCGCGGGTCGACCGAGATTCGCGTGCTGCGCGACGTCACGCTGAGCGTCGATCAAGGCGATTTTGTCGCCGTCTACGGGCAGCGCAGCGCGGGCAAGACGACCCTGCTCAAGACCGCGGCGGGCTTCGAGCCGCTGGATGCCGGAAGCGTCACCTTTCGTGGTGAGGACCTGGCAGCGATGTCGCGGCGCAGGCTGACGCGGTTGCATCGCGACGAGATCGCCTGGGTCGAGCACGCGGGACCGCGCAGCTTTGGGCTGTCGATGCGTGCCTATGTGGCCCTGCCGCTGCTCGGGCAGATGGGCGCCATGCAGGCGCAGCGTCGTGCGGCGTCCATGCTCGAGGAAGTGGGCGTCGACGATTCCGGGGATCGACGCTGGGACGAGCTCTCCGATGCGGCGAGGATGCTCGTCGCGATCGCGCACGCGCTGGTGCGCAAGCCGGACCTGCTGATCGTCGACGACCCGACAGTCGGTCTCGGCATGGCGGATCGCGACGCGATCGTCGCGCTGTTGCGCCACGCCGCGGACGACGGTGTGGCGATTTTGATGGCGGTGCCCGATATGCCGGCCATGGTGCACGCCGACCAGGTGCATTCCCTGAGTCGCGGCCGGCTGCTCTCGGTTCCGACCGCCGCACGTGGCAGCCACGGCAACGTCCTGGAGTTCCCGGGTCGAACGGGAAGCTCGTGATGCTGGAGCTGCGGGACCTGGTCAAGCACTATCGATCGGGCCGCGACGAGACGGTCAGGGCGCTCGACGGCGTGTCTATGACGATTCAGGCGGGCGAGTTGGTGGCGCTCTACGGCCCGAGTGGGTCCGGCAAGACGACCTTGCTATCGATCGTGGCGGCGTTGTTGCCACCCGACCGCGGGACCGTGAGGCTGGATGGCCGGGAGTTGTCGTCGCTGTCGCCCAAGGCGGCGGCTCACTACAGGATGCACGACCTGGGATACGTCAGCCAGGCGCCGGACCTGTTGCCCGGCGTACCGGCGATCGACAACGCCGCGCTGAAGCTTTTCGGCATGCGAATGGGGGTGCGCGAGGCACATCGCCGCGCGATCCCGTTGATGGAGCGGTTAGGGCTTGGGGCCAGGCTCGGGCACCGTCCCGATCAGCTGTCGGCTGGAGAGCGCCAGCGAGTCCTGATCGCTCGCGCGCTGTCGACCGGGCCGAGCCTCGTGCTCGCCGATGAGCCGACCGGAAGCCTCGACACCACGCGCAGTCGCGAGGTCCTGACCCTGCTCACGGAGATCTGTCACGAGCAGCGGACCGCGATGCTGCTGGTCACCCACGACCCGCGCGCCGCCTCGTTCGCCAGTCGTGTGCACGCGCTGGTCGACGGGCAGGTGGTCGCCTACGAGCCGGATGACCTCGGCCTGCCGGCGCCTGTCCCTCAGGCCTAGGCCGATGCGCCTCTCCAACACGCTCTTCCTTTATCGCACCCGGCTGCGTTCCCGGCTGGTACAGGAGCTGCTGGCGCTGGCCGGGATCACGATCGGCGTGGCGCTCGTATTCGCGGCCCTGGTGGCGAACAGCAGCCTCACCGGATCGGTCAGGCAGCTGACCGAGGGAATCGTCGGCGAGGCTGACTTCCAGCTGGTGGCACGGGGTCCGATCGGCATCGACGAGCGGCTGGTCGGCGAGGTTAGGCGGCTAGTGGGCGTCGAGGCCGCGGCTCCCGTGCTCGAGGCTCGTGCCAACGTGATCGGCCCCGACGGACGACGCTCGATCCAGCTGTTCGGCGGCGATCCGCGCTTCGTCGAGATAGGCGGGCCGCTGCTGGAGGTCTTCGCCACCGACAGCCCGCAGGAGGCGCGGGTACTGAGCGGTCAGCAGGGACTGGCGATTCCGGAGCCGATGACCAAGGCCCTGGGCATCCTGCCTGCCCACCCATTCCAACTGGAGATCGGCAGTAGGAGGGTCCATGTCCCCGTCGCGTTGTCGCTGCCGCGCGATGCGATCGGCCCTCTGGTCGACAGTCCCGTGGCGATCGCCCCGCTCGCCTATGCCCAGGAGATCGCCGATCTCAAGGGGCGAGTGAGCAGAATCTTCGTCAAGCCGGTGGCGGGACGGGAGCGGCAGGTCGAGCGGGCCTTGGAACGAGTCGCCGCCGGCCGAGCCAACGTGCGTGACGCCGACGCCGACGTCGCGATCTTTGAGAACGCCGCCTATCCGACGAACCAGTCGACAACCCTGTTCTCGGTCTTCAGCGCGCTGGTCGGCTTCCTCTTCGCATTCAGCGCGATGCTCCTGACGGCGCAGCAACGCCGCGGCCTAGTCGCCGACATGCGGATCGCGGGCCACACGACGTGGTCGTGCGTACAGGTTCTGCTCTTCGACGCACTCGTGCTCGGCGTCCTCGGCTCCACGCTCGGGATCGCGCTCGGTGACCAGGTCTCGCGGCATCTGTTCGACGCCGTGCCGGGCTATCTCGCGTTCGCCTTCCCACTCGGAGATCAGCGCGTGGTCACCTGGCAGAGCGTCGCCATCGCGGGCGGGGCCGGGGTGCTGGCGGCGTGCTTCGCTCTGCTTGCGCCTCTGCGTGACATGACCTTGGAGCACCCGCTGGTCAGTCGGTCGCGGCTGAAACTGCAGCGCACCCAGAGGGCGCTGGCGCTCGCGGGGTTGGCGGCCCTGTTCGCGACGACGGTGATCCTCGTCGCGTACCCCGACGCCGCCATCGCCGGGATCGTGAGCCTGACCTTGGCGCTCCTCCTGCTGCTGCCACTGCTTCTGCGTTCGACAATGCTGGTGCTGGCGCTGGTGGTGAGGGGCATGAAGAGCGTCGTCCCGACCCTCGCGATCCTCGAGCTGCGCTCGCGCTCTGCTCAAACTCGGACGCTAGCGGTTGCCGCGACCGGTGCGATCGCCGTCTTCGCGACGGTCTCGATCGGCGGCGCCCACGCCGACCTGCAGCGCGGGCTGGATGCGTCGGCACGTGAGATTGACGGCGTGGCCGACATCTGGGCGACCTTTCCCGGGACCCCGAACGCCTTTGCCACGACCCCGTTCGAGGCCACGCCGGCGATGCTGGACGCAACCGAGCGCCTACCCGGTGTACGAGCGGTTCGCACCTATCGCGGCGGCTTTCTCGACCTGGGCAATCGACGTGCGTGGGTGCTCGCACCACCAGCGGCCGTCGCCATGCCGGTTCCGCCCAGCCAGATCGAGAAGGGTGAGCTCGACGAGATAGCCGCCCGCGTGCGATCCGGCGGCTGGGTGACGGTCTCCGAGGCGATCGCGAAGGACTACGACGTAGGGGTCGGTGACTCGATCGTCCTGCCCACGCCACGCCCTACCCCGACGCGCGTCGCCGCGGTCACGACCAACCTCGGCTGGCCGCCCGGAGCGGTCGTGCTCAATGCAGACGACTATGCAAAGGCGTGGGGAAGTGAGGCCGCGAGCGCGGTGCACATCGACGTGGCGCCGGGCGCCTCGCCGGACCGCGTAGCGGGGGTTGTGCGCCAGACACTCGGAGCGGAGCTGCCGTTGCGGGTGGAGACGCGTGCCGAGCGCGTCGATCGCCACTTTGCCGCTGCGCGCCAAGGCCTTTCGCGCCTGACGCAGATATCGGCCCTCGTGCTGATCTCCGCCATCCTCGCCATGGCGATTGCGATGGCGGGCATGATCTGGCAACGCAGACCCACGGTGGCCAAGCTGAAGGTTCACGGGTACTCCGAGCGCGAGCTGTGGGGAGCTTTGATGGTGGAGAGCGGAGTCCTGCTCGGTGCGGGATGCGTCGCCGGTGCGCTGTTCGGGCTCTACGGGCAGTTGCTGCTGAGCCGCGCGCTGCAGACGATCACCGGCTTTCCCGTGACCTACAGCGCGGCTGGCCTGACCGCGCTGGCGATCCTCGCCCTGGTGACCGCCGTGGCGCTCGCGATGCTCGCGCTGCCGGGCTGGCTCGCGGTGCGCATCAGGCCCACCCCGGGCTTGACGTCCTGATCGGCCGGGGGAAAGGCGGCTAACGGCTCGTGACCGGACGCAGGTCGGCGATCGCGTTGACGAAGCCCTCGAGCTGCTTGGTTGTCCAGCACTCGAAGACGCCGTTGCAGAACGGCTCGTAGACCTGCATCACCGAGTCACCGTAGTTCCAGTAGAGCTTCGGCTCCGGGTTCATCCAGAATGTCCTCCCGGCATGGTCGGCGATCTGGCCGAAGGCAGCGGCGTGGGGCTCGCGGCCGTTGGTCCTTGCGTCGCCGAGCACGATCACCGTCGAGCGCGGATCGAGGTCGTCGACCACGCGGTCGAGGAACTCGATCCACACGCGCCCGTAATCGGTGTAGCCCGAGACGTCAGCGACGCCGGCGTCGCCGGAGATGGCACGCGAGACGGCCTCGAAGGAGCGCTCGCGCTCGAAGACGTCGGTCACCTCGGAGATCCGCTCGACGAACACGAACGAGCGCAGCTTGCGAAACGAGTCGTGCAGCGCGTGCAGGACCGATAGGAAGAACACGCTCGCGCTCGTGACGCTCGTCGACACGTCGCAGAGCACGTAGAGCTCCGGTCTGCGCGGCCGCCGCGGGCGGAAGCGCAAATCGAGCGGCACGCCGCCGGTCTGCAGTGACGTGCGCATCGTGCGGCGGACGTCGATCGCGGACGAGCGGCTGCGTCCGCGCGTCTCACGGCCGTGGGTGGCGAGCCGGCGACGCAGCTGGGCGACGACGCGGTGGACCTGCGCGAGGTCCTGGGCTGCGCCGGTCGGCAATGCCCGATCGAGCTCGCGCAGGGGCTTGCTCGGCGGAAGCGTCTGGGTCCGCTCGATCAGCTGGCGCTCGAGCTCGCGCCGTACCTGGGCCTCGAACTCGCGCAGCCGCTCGCGTGGGACCGCCTCGGGGTCGGGCAGCTCGGCGCCCGCCTGCTCACCGCGCAGGCCAAGCGTGCGACGGATTCGCTGGACGTCGACGCCGATCACGCCCGAGCCCTCGCCCTGGCGACCGAACGCCGAGATCGCCAGCCGGGCCAGGTCGCGCAGTTGACCCTCCGGCGCCGCGGCATCCTGCAGCGCGTCACGGATTCGCTCGCGGAGCGACTCGAAGTCGAGCTCCGGCTCGCGGGTGCCGCCACCCTCGCGCGCGGGCGCCTCTTTAATCCCCCGCTCGACGGCCTCGCGCTCGGCGGCGCGGAAGAAGAAGCGGTCGAAGACGACCTCGAGCACACGCCGGTCGTCCTGGGACTTCGCGAGCGTGGTCGCGAGCGCCTCGAAGAAGTCGCGCCGGTCGGTCCAGTCGACATGGCGCAGCGCCTCGAAGGCGTCGAGCAGCTCCGAGGTCCCGACCGCCATCTCCTCGCGCCGCAGCTCGTCTGCGAGCTCGAGCAGCCGCGGCGCCATCCCGGCTGGACCGGCCGAAGCCGGCATGCCGCCGTAGAGGCTTCGCCTACCCGGCCGGGCGGGATCCAACGAGTCCGCCATCGCCCAGCTTCACGCCGACACGCTCGGCGACGAGGTCGAGATCGCTGCGGTGCTTGACGATTACGCTCATCGTCTGCTTCAGCGTCGTCTCGTCGACATCCTCGGCGCCGAGCAGCAGCAGTGCGCGTGCCCAGTCGATCGACTCGGCGATCGAAGGCGGCTTCTTGAGGTCGAGGTCGCGCACCATGTGCATCACCTCGACCAGCTTGCGGCCGACGGCCTCGCTCAGATCGGGTGCGTGCAGGCGGACGATGCCGAGCTCGCGCTCGACTGTCGGATAGCCGAGCCAGAGGTACAGGCAGCGGCGCTTCAGGGCCTCGGTCAGCTCGCGCGAGTCGTTCGAGGTCAGCAGGACGATCGGGTGGGTAGATGCCTCGACCACCCCGAGCTCGGGGATCGACACCTGGAAGTCGGACAGGACCTCGAGCAGCATCGCCTCGAACTCCTGGTCGGTCTTGTCGATCTCGTCGATCAGCAGGACGACCGGCTCAGCCGCCGAGATCGCCGTCAGCAGCGGCCGCGGAAGCAGGAACTCCTCGCCGAAGATGTCGTCCTTGACCTCCTGCCAGCCGGCGTCGGAGGCCTCGACCTGGATCCGCAGCAGCTGCTTGCGGTAGTTCCACTCGTAGAGCGCCTTCGCCTCGTCGAGCCCCTCGTAGCACTGCAGCCGCACCAGCTTGCGCCCGGTCGCCCGCGAGAGGGCCTTGGCGAGCTCGGTCTTGCCGACGCCGGCGGGCCCCTCGACGAGCACCGGCTTGCCCAGCCGCCCGGCCAGGAACGACACGAGCGCCGTCGCCTCGTCGGCGAGGTAGCCGGCCTCCCCCAGCCGCACGCGCGTCTGCTCGATCGACTGGAGCTCCGCCGTCACCCCGACAAGGATACTTTCGGTCGGTGTCCGGCCTCGATCCCCTCCTCCTGCTGGCGCAGTTCCTCGATCCGAGCCGCGGGCCCGACCAGACCGGCGACTTCAAGGTCTCGCCGCGCCCCTTCCTCGCCACCATCGGCGCCGGGTTCCTGATCGGGACGATCGGCCACGTGCTCAGGTCGAGGACGCTCGTCGCCTTCGGGGTAGCGCTGATCTTCGGCGCCACGGTGGCGCTCCCGCTGGCGCTCGCGATCGCCAACTAGCCCCCGCGAGGCGCCTGCCGGAGCCGTCCGTTGGCTAATCTCGGACGTTCGTCCCAGCC
>DATABV010000153.1:0-2951 GCA_036259395.1 Thermoleophilaceae bacterium
CGCGCCCGCGAGGTTCGCGTCGACGAGCTCGTCGAAGAAGTCCTCGAAGCCGCCGGGGGCGATGATCTCGAGGATCCGGCAGGGCTCGTCGCCGGCGTTCCAGAACGTGTGCCACTGGTCGCGCGGCTTGTGGACGAGGTCGCCGACCTCCGCGTAGACCACGTCGTCGCGGAGCAGCGCGCCCATCCGGCCCTCGACCACGTAGGAGTACTCGTCCTCGCGGCTGTGGCGGTGCAGCGGAGCGGCGAGCCTGCGCGGCGGCAGTGGGTGCTCGACGAGCGAGAAGCCGCCGGCGTGGGTCTCCTCGGTGTCGATCATGAAGCGGACCCCGATCGAGCCGAGGTTGCCGGCCTTGCCGTCGCTCGGGCCGACGATCTTGGGGGCGGACTGGGTATGCATGACGAAGCTCCTTTCGATGAACACAGCGTTTAGTGATTGACCAGCACTGTAACATGGGTGAACGCCATGTCAACTCAAAAGCCCAAGCGCCGCTATGAGCTGAAGGCCCGGGCCGAGGCCCAGGAGGCGACCCGCGCCCGCATCGCCGCGGCGGCCGCCGAGCTGCACGGCGAGGTCGGCGTCGCAAAGACCACCGTCTCGGACATCGCCCGCCGCGCCGGCGTCCAGCGCCTGACCGTTTACAACCACTTCCCGAACCTCGAGACGCTGCTGCCGGCGTGCACCGCCCACTGGCTGGCCGAGCACCCGATGCCCGACCTGGAGGCGGCGTTGGCGATCGAGGAGCCGGGGGAGCGGGTGCGAGCGGTGCTGACCCTGCTCTACGGCTGGTACCGCCGCACCGCGCCGATGCAGCGGCGGGTGTGCGGCGAGCGGTCGACGGTCCCGGAGCTGGATGCGTGGATGGCGCAGTCGAGCGACCAGCTGCTGGCCGGGCTCGCCGAGCGCCTGGCGGAGGGCGTCGACAGTCCCGGCGCACGTCCTCTGATCTGCGTCGCGCTCGACTTTTGGACCTGGCAGCGCCTTGACGGCGAGGGCCTCGACGACGCCGCGGCCGCCGACCTCATGGCGGGCGTGGCCTGCCGCGCCGGTGGTGCGCCGACCGCGACCTCTACGGACTGACAAGCGCCACGCGCAATGATGGCCACCATGAGCACAGCGAGCGCAGCGAGGAGCGAGTCCCTCTGGCCCCGGCTGGCCGAGCTGCCGCTGGTCGTCGAGGGGTGCGAGTACGACCGTCTGCACGCCGTCCTGGCCAACGACTTCGATCGCGTCACGACGCACGTCCGGCTCGTGGGTGGTGGTACCGAGGGACTCGGCGAGGACATCTCGGCGCACGAGGAGGACGGCACGACGCTGCACGAGACCCGTCCCTCGCTGCCGCTGGAGGGCGAGTGGACGCTGTCCGCCTTCTCAGAGCACCTCGCCACGCTCGAGCTGTGGTCGCAGCCGCCGGAGTGGGAGGCGGCGCCGCGCTACCGGGCCTGGGCGTTCGAGTCGGCGGCGCTCGACCTTGCGCTGCGCCAAACCGGCCGCTCGCTGCACGATGTCCTCGGGCTCGAGCCGCAGCCGGTGCGCTTCGTCAACTCGCTCGGCCTCGGCGAGCAGCCCTCGATCGAGCCGCTCCGCCGACGGCTCGCTCGCTCCCCGGGCGTGCGCTTCAAGCTCGACGCGGAGGCGACCTGGTCGCCGGCGCTCGTCGACGAGGTCGCGGCGACCGGCGCAGTCGACACGATCGACTTCAAGGGTCACTACGGCTTCGAGGTTGAGGACCCGGACGCCCTCGGCGCCCTGTACGACCGGGTGCTAGACGCCTTCCCCGACGCCTACCTGGAGGACCCGCACGACCTGCCCGAGATCGCGCAGCGCCTCGGCGACCACCTCGACCGCGTGTCCTACGACGCGCCGATCCACAGCGCCGACGACATCGGCGCCACGCCGCTGGCCGCACGGGTCGTCAACGTGAAGCCCTCGCGGATCGGGAGCCTGCGCCTGCTGTTCGAGGTCTACGCGCGCTGTGCCCGCGAGGGCCGGCCGATGTACGGCGGCGGCATGGGCGAGCTCGGCGTGGGGCGCGGCCAGATCGAGCTCCTCGCCGCCCTGTTCCACCCCGACGCCCCGAACGACGTAGCGCCGAGCGCCTACAACGAGGACGACCCGGCGGGGGAGCTGCCGGCAAGTCCACTGGCGCCGCGCCCGGAGACGACGGGCTTTCGCTGGGTTACCGCCTAGTCCGGCGCAGCAGAGAGTGCTAGTGCAGCTGCGCTCGCAGCTGCTCGGCGAGGCGCACCGACGCGTCGATCTCGACCCGGCGAATCGACACGCTCTCGACGTTGATCCCGAGCGGAACACCGAGCGTGCGGCAGTAGGCCATCAGCTCGGTGGCTGTGGTGAGCGCCTGCTCGTAGGAGGCTTCGAGTGGATCGGTGGCGTGGGCGAGGTCGTTCTCGATCCAGCGCGGGACGTCGACGCCCAGCCAGCGCAGGAACTCCAGGGTCTTCATCGACCCGCAGACCGAGAACGTGAAGACGAACGGCACGGGCGCCACGCCGCGCGCTTGGCACTCGTAGTGGTAGTCGGAGACGAGGTTCTTGGCGGCGTTGATGTCGTAGACGACCTGGGTCACGAAGAATCGGCAGCCCGCCTCCTGTTTGGCGAGCAGGCGCAGGTGTTCGTCCTCGCGCCGGGTGTGGCGCTCGGGGATGGCGACTCCGCCCAGCGACAGGGCCGGGTTGGTGTCGCGATGCAGGGCTTGGGCATCGGCGAGTGATGTTCGACCGGCGGTGGCGCTCGACGGCGCGCCGACCAGCACGGTCATGATCCGTGTTGGGTCTTGGGCCGACAGCCACGAACGAAGCTCAGCGGGCGCGTACTTGCTGACCGCGCGGTAGACGACGACCGGCGCCGGCCAGGCCGCCAGATGCTCGGCGAGGTAGTGGGCCGGGTCCAGCGTCGGCATGAACGGGAACGGGCGCTCGGCCGGGTTGCGCTCG
>DATABV010000154.1:0-3489 GCA_036259395.1 Thermoleophilaceae bacterium
GAGCTCCTCGCCGAGTTGCTCGACGACCGGGCTCACCTGGCGGCAGGGGCCGCACCACGGTGCCCAGAAGTCGACCAGCACCGGCTTGTCGGCCTCCACCACCTCGGCCTGGAAGTTGTTGTCGGTCACTGCGTCGAGACCGGCCATTCGGGCTCCTTCAGCGCGTCGGGATCGGGTTCAATGCTTCAAAAAGTATAGCGAGGCCGTGGTGCAGCCCACGGCCGCTCCCCGGAGCCTACCCGCGACTTCCGTCGTCTACCCGGGTTGGAATACTCGGCAACCCGCGCGCGCACGCGGCGGGGACAAATCGGTCGACAGCGGGGGAACTGCCGTGCACACGAAGACGCAAGCGGCGGCGGGGATCGTGGGAACCGCGCTGACGATGGTCGCGCTGGCAGCGCCGGCGGCGGTCGCCGACGTCGAGCCGAACGGGGCGGTCTTCACGCCCGAGGGCCCGATCTTCGGTGGGCAGGACATCCAGGGGGCCGTTGGCCCAGGCGACACTGACGACTGGTACGTCTTCCATGTCGAGGGCGCCCACCAGCTCCACCTGCGGTCGCCCCACATCGCGCTCAGTCCCGGCGGGGGTCAGGGGCCGACCTCGACGGCGTGTGTCTCGGTACAGCTGACCAACGCGAACGGGATGGCGATTCCCTCCGACTTCACGAGCGGCCCCGGCGAGTCGACGTTCTACGTCCACGCCTTCCAGTCCGGGTTCAAGGGCTGTTCGATCCACGCTGAGTACAGCTTCCGGGTCGACCCGGCGGGGGCGCTGGTCCCAGGACCGGGCAAGCTGCCGATCAAGGGGACGGCGGAGGCCAACGACAGTCGCTCCACGGCGGGTGGCCCCCTGATCGCCGGTGCTTGGTACCACTCGGAGCTCGAGACGGCGAACGACCGCGATTGGTTGCGCTTCTACGTCCGGCCGGGCACCCGTCGCATCGACGTGCGTTCGGTGGCCTATGGGTCGCCCTGTGACACGCACGAGGTAACGCTGAGGAGCGCTCGCGGGAGTGAGCTCGCCTCGTACACGGGGACGTCCGGGACGATCGCTCACTTCGTCCACCGGCCGCGTGGCGGTGCGCGGCTGTACGTCGAGATCGTCAACGGCGCGCCGTCGCTCGCCGCCGCCGAGGCCTGCGTGCGGTCGGCGACCGTGGTCCAGGTCGGGCCCGAGGAGGCGATCATGTCGGCCGCCGAGGTGAAGCGCGGCTGCGTGGACGGTCGCAAGGCAGCCCGGCGCGGCGCACGCCGGGTGGCCATCGTCAAGCGGGCGATCGTCAGGGCGCAGGCGCGCGGCGCCGCCACTGGCCAGCTGCGCCGCGCGCTGCGGCGCGAGCAACGCAAGCTGCGGCGGTCGCGCGGGCTGGTCGGCGCGTACTGCTCGCGCTGACCGGCCGGCCACTCATGGCGCCTGATGGCGGGTCGCCTAGGCGCGGACCCGCCAGCGCAGCAGCGGCACCTTCCAGAACGCCTCGACGGCTATCCGCCACGACATCTTCGACGAGCCGACGCGGCGGTCGCGGAAGAGGATCGGCACCTCCTCGACGCGGAAGCCCGCCTTGATCGCGCGGTATGTGACCTCGATCTGGAAGCCGTAGCCGTCGGTGCCGACGCCCGAGAGGTCGAGCGTGTCGAGCACGGTGCGGCGGAAGCACTTGAAGCCGCCGGTCAGGTCGTCGACCGGAATGCTGAGCAGCAGCTTGGCGTAGAGCGAGCCGCCGCGGCTGATCAGGCGGCGGCCGAGTCCCCAGTCGGTCACCCCGCCTCCGGGGACGTAGCGCGAGCCGAGCACGAGGTCGGCGCGCTCGGCGGCGGCGACGAGGCGCGGGATGTCGGAGGGGTCGTGCGAGAAGTCGGAGTCCATCTCCATCAGCAGGTCCGCGCCGCGCGCGAGCGCGTGGGCGAAGCCGGCGAGGTAGGCGGGGCCGATGCCGTCCTTGGACGTGCGGTGAAGGACCTCGACTCGCGGGTCCGCGGCGGCGAGGCGGTCGGCGATCGCGCCGGTCCCGTCGGGCGAGCCGTCGTCGACGACGAGCACGTGGTGATCGAGCCCGGTCGACGCGAGCTGCGGCAGCGCCGCCGTCACGATCGCCTCGATGTTCTCGGCCTCGTTGTAGGTCGGGAGGATGAGCCAGACGCCCGCCATAGGCGCGACACCCTATGTGCCGCGCCCGATGATGGCTTGTGCCGTCTAGGCGATGCAAACCCCTCATCGGCGGGCCGGGCAGCCACCCAATCGCGCCGGATGATGGCTTGTCCGTCTAGGCGATGCGAATCCCTCATCGGCGCGATAGGTTGGCGCGCGTGACGGGGGAGCTGTTCTCGGTGAAGGGGAAGACCGCGGTCGTGACCGGCGGGTCGCGCGGGATCGGGCTGATGATCGCGCGCGGGCTGCTGGAGGCGGGGGCCGAGGTCGTGATCTCCTCGCGGAAGGCGGATCAGCTCGACGCCGCGGCGGCCGAGCTGTCGGAGATCGGCAAGTGCATCGCGGTCCCGGCCGACCTGTCATCCCAAGAGGGAGCCATCGCTCTCGCCGACGCCGTGCGCGAGCGGTTCGACCGGCTCGACATACTCGTCAACAACGCCGGCGCGAGCTGGGGCGAGCCGATCGACACCTACCCCGACAAGGCGTGGGACCGCGTGCTCGACACCAACGTCCGCGGCGTCTTCCAGCTGACGGTCGCATCGCTCGACCTGCTGCGTGAGAGCGCCTCAGCCGACGACCCGGCGCGCGTGATCAACATCGGCTCGGTCGACGGACTGCGCCCGCCGATGATGGAGTCCTACGCCTACAGCGCCAGCAAGGCCGCGGTCCATCAACTGACCCGCCACCTCGCGAAGCGGCTCGCCGCCGAGCAGATCACGGTGAACGCGATCGCGCCCGGACCGTTCCCGAGCAAGATGATGGCCTTCGTCCTCGACGACCCGGATGCGCGCGCGGTCGTCGAGCAGACGATTCCACTCGGGCGGATCGGTGAGCCTGACGACGTGGCCGGCCTGACGATCTTCCTCGCATCGCGCGCCGGCGCCTACCTCACCGGCACCGTCATCCCGCTCGACGGCGGCTACAGCGGCGCGAGCTGACCGCGGGCGGGCTCCCCGGCCGCTCGATGAAGGATTCGCCTCGCCTGGACGCCACAATCGTTCATCGAGCACCTCGAGCCGCTAGAAAGAGACGATGAAGAACGCGGAGATCGCGGCGGCCTTCGACGAGCTCGGGACGCTCTACGAGCTCGATGGCGCGGTCGTCTACCGGGTGGTCGCCTACCGGAACGCGGCGAAGGCGATCCGCGACTCGGGCGTCTCGGTCGCAGAGCTTGCGCGGCAGGGGCGGGCGGAGGAGCTGCCGGGGATCGGCAAGACGATCGCCGAGAAGATCGACGCGCTGCTGCTCGACGGCGAGATCCCGGCCGCGGTCAAGCTCAAGGAGCGGATACCGCCGGGGCTGATCAAGGTCACCCGGATCCCGGGTCTCGGGCCGAAGCG
>DATABV010000155.1:0-8544 GCA_036259395.1 Thermoleophilaceae bacterium
GACGCCGGCGCCGAGGCCGGCGACACCGGGGCGGCCGGCAGCCTGCTGGCGCTGGCGAGCGCGTGGCAGGGCGCCGAGCGTGGAGACCGCTGCGCGGCGCTGGCCTACGAGTCCGGCGCCGGCGCCGACGCGCTGCTCGTCGAGGCGACGGCCCCGCCGCCGCCGACGGCAACCCAGCCGGCGCGACGGCCGGTCGGCTATGTCGAGCTGCTGCGGCGCCGCGACCTGCTCGAGCCGCCGCCGCCGCCGGATCCGAGCGCGCCCTACGCGGCGACGCCGGCCGCCCTGCGCGACGCTCCCTACGTCGACGACCTGACCGGACTCGAGTGCGCCGTCTGCGGCTCGCTGAACTTCCCCGCGCGACCGACCTGCATCGACTGCGGGTCGAGCGAGCTGTCGCCGGTGCCGATGCCGCGCACGGGCCGCGTCGTGACCCACAACGAGCAGTTCGTCGTCGGCGTGGCGCCCGAGCCGGCACCCGTGTCGGTCGGCGTCGTGCGACTCGACGGCGCGAGCGGGGAGCGCGGCGGGCAGGTATCGGCGATGTTCGTCGACGGCGACGCCGCGATCGAGATCGGCGCGCCCGCGGAGCTCGTCCACCGCCGCCTCGGCAGCGAGCGCGGCCTGGTCAAGTACGGCTGGAAGCTGCGGATCGTGGGGGAGGGGGCATGAGCCGCGACCTCGGCGTGTCGGTCGTCGCTGCCGGGATGACGCGCTTCGGCGAGCGCTTCGACGCCAGCTACGAGGAGCTCGCCGCCGACGCCTACGGCGCCTGCCTCGAGAGCTCGGACGGCAGGATCGACGGCGAGCGGCTCGAGGCAGCCTGGCTGTCGACAGCGCTCGGCGGGCTGATCCGCCGCGAGGCGGTGACCGGCGCCAGCCTCGCCGATCCGCTGCGCTTCTTCCCGCGGCCGGTGACGCGCGTCGAGAACGCCTGCGCCGGCGGCAGCGACGCGATCCGCAACGCGGCGTTCTCGGTCGCCGCCGGCGTCTACGACATCGTGCTCGTGCTCGGCGTCGAGAAGATGCGCGACATCCCGACGCGCGCCAGCCTAATCGCCCAGCGCGGTCAGATGTCGCACCTCTGGTGGCACCCGCGCGGCGCCAGCTCGCCGTACCTGTTCGCCCAGCACGCGACAGTCCACATGGAGCGCAACGGGCTGACGCGCGAGCACCTCGCCCGCGTCGCCGCCAAGAACCGCCGCCACGGGGCGCTGAACCCGAAGGCCTTCATGCGGCGCGAGATCGAGGTCGAGGATGTCCTCGACGCGCCGATGGTCTGCTCGCCGCTCGGCCTGCTCGACTGCTGCCCGACGACCGACGGCGCGGCGGCGGTCGTGCTGGCGCGCTCCGACCTCGCGGCCGAGTTGACCGACGCGCCGGTCGAGCTCGCCGGGCTCGGGCTCGCGACCGACGTGCCGTACTCGCACTGGAAGCCGTCCTTCGAGTACCAGCCGGCGCCGACCCGCGCCGCCGAGATCGCCTTCGAGATGGCCGGCATCGCGCCGGGCGACGTCGATGTCGCCGAGCTGCACGACTGCTTCAGCGTCGCGGAGGTCCTCGCCTACGAGGACCTCGGCTTCTGCGGTCGCGGCGAGGGCGGGCGCTGGCTCGACTCGGGCGCGCCGGAGCTCGGCGGCGAGCTGCCGTGCAACACCAGCGGCGGCCTGCTCGCCAAGGGCCATCCGATCGGCGCGACCGGGATCGCGCAGATGGCCGAGGTGTTCTGGCAGCTGCGTGGCGAGGCCGGCGAGCGCCAGGTCCCCGGCGCCGAAATCGGGCTGACGCACAACGTCGGCGGCAACGGACAGGTCTGCTGCGTGAACGTCGCGCGGCGGGCGCGCTGAGAGGAGGACGGATGCGGACGGCGGTGCTCGGGGCGGGGACGATGGGCAGCGGCATCGCGCAGGCGGCGGCGATGGCGGGCCATGAGGTGACGCTGCACGATCCCCAGCCCGCGGCGCTCGCACGCGCGGGCGAGGCGGTCCGCACGAGCCTCGACCGCTTCGTGCGCTCGGAGCGGATCGCGGCCTCCGAGGCCGACGCCGCCGAGCGACGGATCGCCCATGCCGCGACGCTGGCCGACGCGGTCGCCGAGGCCGACGTCGTCGTCGAGGCGGCGCCGGAGTCGCTCGAGCTCAAGCGCGACGTCTTCCGCGCGGTCGTCGCGGCGGCCCCGTCTGAGGCGCTGCTCGGCACGAACACCTCGCAGCTCAGCATCACGGCGATCGGCGCGGCGGTCGGCGACGCCGCCGAGCGCCTGGTCGGCATGCACTTCTTCAACCCGCCGGTGATGATGCGGCTGGTCGAGCTCGTGCGCGGGCTGGCGACGAGCGACGCCGCGCTCGAGCGGGCGCGCGAGTTCGCCGCCGGACTCGGCAAGGAGGTCGTCGTCTGCCGGCGCGACAGCCCGGGCTTCATCACCACGCGCGCCTACGCGGCGCTGCGCCAGGAGTGCCTGCGGATGCTCGAGGAGGACGTCGCGAGCCCCGAGGACATCGACAAGGCGCTGCGGCTGGCGTTCAACTTCCCGATGGGCCCGCTCGAGCTGTCGGACTTCAACGGCATCGACGTCTACGCCGACGCGGTGAGCGCGCTCGCCGAGGCCCACGGCGAGCGCTTCCGGCCGCCCGTCGGGGTGCGCAACATGGTCGCGGCAGGACGCCTCGGGCGCAAGGCCGGGCACGGCTTCTACCGCTACGACGCGGACGGGAAGCGGGTCGAGGGATCGGGCGGCTATGGCTGAGTGCGCTCTTGCCTTGTTAGTACAATCATGATAAGAGTATGCCGGCAAGCCGGCGGCAACGCCGACACACCCTCCGGGGAGAGGAGCTTCGAGAGATGATCGACATCGGCATCGACGTCGGCGGGACGTTCACAGACTTCGTCTTCCTGTCCGACGACGGCGGCGGAGTGCGCGTCAACAAGGTTCCGACCGACCCGGCCGACCTGCCCGGCACCGTCCTGCGCGGGCTGGAGGAGATCGACCTCGCCGAGGTGTCCTCGATCGTCCACGGCACGACCGTCGCGATCAACGCCGTCCTGCAGCACAAGGGCGCCGCGACGGCGATCGTCACGACCGCGGGCTTCCGCGACCACATCGAGATCGGCGACACGCTCCGCTACACCGGCGGGCTCTTCGACCACAAGTGGACCCGCACGCGCCCCTACCCGGTGCCGCACGACCGCCGCTTCGAGGTCAAGGAGCGCGTCTCGCCGACCGGCGCGGTCGAGATCGCGCCCGACGAGCAGGACCTCTCGGCGATCGCCGACGAGCTCGAGCGGACCGGGGTCGAGGCCGTCGCGATCTGCTTCCTCAACTCCTACCAGAGCGCCGACAACGAGCTGGCCGCCGCCGAGTACCTCGCCAAGCGGCTGCCGGCGCTGCACATCACGCTCTCCTCGACCAACCCCGAGTTCCGCGAGTACCCGCGCTTCATCACCGCCGTCTTCAACGCCTCGATCGCGCCGATGCTCAAGGACTACGTCGGCAGCCTCGGCAGCGCCCTGACCAGCGCCGGCTACGGCGGCGAGGTGCTCTACATGACCTCGTCGGGCGGACTGATCACCGAGGAGTCGGTAGTCACCGAGCCGCTGCGGCTGCTGCTCGGCGGCGTCGCCGGCGGGGTCACCGCGTCGGCGTTCATGGCCGAGCGGATCTCTGCTCCGAACGTCGCGACCTTTGACATGGGTGGGACCAGCTCCGACGTCGGCTTCGTCAAGGACTACCGCACCCACGTCGCGCCAAACCGCGTGCTCGAGGCGTTCCCGATCGCGCTGCCCGACCTCGAGGTCAACACGATCGGCGCCGGCGGCGGCAGCATCGCCTGGCTGACCGACGACGGGCTGATCAAGGTCGGCCCGCAGAGCGCGGGCGCCGCGCCGGGACCGGCCTGCTACGGCGCCGGCGGCACCGACCTGACCGTCACCGACGCGAACCTGATCCTCGGCCGCGTCGGGTCGGCGTCGCTGCTCGACGGCGAGATCACGCTCGACAAGGACCTCGCGCGCGCGGCCGGCGAGCGGCTCGCGCAGCGCGCCGGGATCGAGGACGTCGACGAGCTCGCCGCCGGGGTGATCGAGATCTGCATCACGAACATGTACGGCGCGATCCGCGAGGTCTCGGTCGAGCGCGGCGAGAACCCGGAGGAGATGGCGCTGATCGCCTTCGGCGGGGCCGGCGGCCTGCACGCGATCCCGATCGCCGAGCGGCTTTCGATGCCGCGCGTCGTCGTCCCGCGCGACGCCGGCAACTTCTCGGCCTTCGGGATGCTCGTCTCCGACCGTCGCTACGACCACGTGCGCAGCTACATCCGCACGCTGCCGCGCGCCGAGCTGGCCGAGATCACCCAGCACCTCGGGACGATGGGCGAGGAGGGGCGCGAGCGGCTGCGCTCGGACGGCTTCGGCGACGACGACATCGACATCGCCTACAAGGTCGGGATGCGCTACCAGGGCCAGATCTTCGAGGAGGAGCTGATCCTCAGGGACCTCGACTTCAGCGTCGAGGACCTCGGCCTCTGGTTCGGCGACCTCTACGAGAAGCGCTACGAGTTCCGCCGCGAGCCCGAGGCGTCGGAGATCGTCAACCTGCGCGTCGTCGCAACCGGGCGCAGCGGCCACACCGAGGTCAGCCGCGCGAGCTCGAACGGTCACGCCGGCCAGGCCGACGCGCTCAAGGAGATGCGCCCCGTCTACCTGCGCGGCGAGTTCGTCGACACGCCGGTCTACGACCGCTCGCGGCTCGTACTGGGGGCGACGCTCGAGGGACCGGCGGTGATCGAGGAGTACGACTCGACGGCGCTGCTCTTCCCTGACTGGTCGGCGGCCGTCGACGAGTACGAGAACCTGATTTTCACCCGCTCGGCGGACGCGTGAGCGCGCTCGCCCGGACGATCGGAGACTGCCAATGGCCAGCGTGACCCAGGACACCGAGCTCAACCCGCTCACCCTCGAGGTGATCGGCGCCGACCTCAACTACATCGTGCGCGAGATGCGCAGCACGGTGATCCGGATGGCGTACTCGCCGATCCTCACCGAGACGCACGACTTCTCGTGCGCGATCACCAACCGCGCCGGCGAGATCGTGGCGATGAACGTCGACGTGCCGTTCCACATGTTCGCCGTCCGCTACGCGGTCTCGACGGTGGTCGACAAGTACGGCGACGACATCCACGAGGGCGACCAGTTCTTCGTCAACGATCCCTGGCAGGTCGGCGCCCACCTCAACGACACGACGCTGCTGATGCCGTACTTCCACGACGGCGAGCTGCGGCTCTGGCTCGCCTGCGGCGTCCACTACGGCGACATCGGCGGCACCGTCCCGGGCAGCGCCAGCGGCGAGTGCTCCTCGATCTTCCACGAGGGGATCCGCTTTCCGGCGGTCAAGGCGTCCGACCGCGGCGTGCTCAATGAGGACCTGATCGAGGTGCTGCTGGCCAATGTGCGCCAGCCGTTCGAGGTCAAAGGCGTCTACGCGGCGCAGTCGAACTGCATGACGCTGGCCGCCAAGCGGCTCAACGAGTCATGCGAGCGCTTCCGCCCGGAGGTCGTCGAGGCGGCCGTCGAGCGGCTGCTCGATAACGCCGAGCGCCAGACGCGCCGCAGCATCTCCGAGCTCGAGGACGGCGAGTACCACTTCGAGGAGTACCTCGAGAACGGCGGCGTCCACCACCCCGACCCGGTCTATTTCGCCTGCAAGATGACGGTCGCGGGCGACCAACTGACGTTCGACTTCAGCGGCTCCTCCGACCAGATCGACGGCGTCGCCAACGGCACCCTGGTCAACACCTGGGCGGCAGTCTTCGATGTCGTCGACACCTACCTCGCGCCCGGCAACGTGTCGAACTCGGGCGCCGCGCGTGCGCTCGAGGTCACCGCGCCGGAGGGGACCGTCGTCAACTCGAAGTTCCCCGTGCCGATCAACGGCTACGCGACCGTCATGTTCGGGCCGATCCACGGCTGCGTGATCGGCTGCCTGGCGCAGGTCATGCCCGACGAGGTCTCGGGCCTGACGACCTCCTCGGCCAACCAGACCAACATCGGCGGGACGGTCGGCGACTTCCGCGAGAGCGACGTCTACTGGCTCGTCTACGAGTACCCGTCAGGCGGCTGGGGGGCGACCAAGGACACCGATGGCAGCCTGATGGCCTACCAGTGGCACATCGGCGACATCCCGACGATCTGGCCGATCGAGCGGCTCGAAGCGCTGAACCCGATCCGCGCCCACTTCAACGACTCCTATGTCGACAGCGGCGGCCCCGGCTACCGCCGCGGCGGCGTGGGCATCCGGCGCGCTTGGGAGGTCACCTCGCCGGCCGAGTTCGCCGTGCTCGGCACCGACGCCGTCCTGCCGCGCGCCGGCATCTGCGGCGGCTACGCGGGCGCGCTGAACTGGATCTCGGTGATCCGCGACGGCAAGCCGGTCAAGACGTCGGAGCTGCCGCTCAAGGCCGGCGGCTTCAAGCTGCTGCCGGGCGACATCGTCCTCTACCTGGTCAGCGGCGGCGGAGGCTACGGCGACCCGCTCGGGCGGCCCGAGGAGTGGGTGCTCGAGGACGTGCGCGACGGCTACGTGAGCGTCGACGGAGCGCGCGAGGACTACGGCGTGGTGATCGAGGGCGACGCCGTCGACACCGCCGCGACCGCCGACCTGCGCCAGCGGATGGTCGACGAGCGGCTGCACGTCGAGGTCACCGAGGCGGACGAGGACCACTACGACGAGCTGATGCGGCGCCGGGCGCTGCTCAGCCCCGACTTCGCCGAGCGGCTCGGCGTCGGCGCGGACGACCTCGTCGAGTACGTCAACCCGCGCGGCGCGCACGTGCGCGCCTGGGTGACTATCGACGACTCGCTCTCCGGCGAGCAGAGCCCGCTCGGGCCGAAGGGACGCAGCATCTGCAACGCCTCTGCGGGCTCGCGGGTCTACGTCCGCCGTCCGTACACCCACGCGATGCGCCGCCAGCCGGAGGACCTGGCCGCGAAGCTGCCGCTCGGGCGCCTGTTCGCGCAGGCTGCCTGAGACGGCTACCGACCCGCCCCGTCCCGCTCCCTCCCTCCTCGCGGGCGGGGCGGGTCGCCCCTCAGCGGCCCTGCCAGACCGGGTCGCGCTTCGCGAGGAAGGCGGCGATGCCCTCGCGTGCGTCGTCGGTCGCGAACGCCTGGGCGAACGCGCGCCGCTCGACGTCGAGACCGGCCTCGAGCGATGTCTCGAACGCTCGCCCGACCGCCTCGCGCGCGAGCAGCTGCGCGACCGGCGCCCGCGCCGCGACGGCGCGGGCCAGCTCATGTGCGGTCGCCAGCCACTCCCCGGCCGGCGCGACGCGGGCGACCAGCCCGGCCTGCTCGGCCTCGGTCGCCGACAGCAGCCGGCCGCTGAGCACCACGTCCATCGCCTTCGCCTTGCCGATCGCGCGCGTCAGCCGCTGCGTCCCGCCGGCGCCCGGGATCAGCCCGAGACCGGTCTCGGGCAGGCCGAAGCGGGCCGTCTCGGAGGCGACGACGACGTCACAGAGCAGCGCGAGCTCGCAGCCGCCGCCGAGGCAGTAGCCGGAGACCGCCGCGACCGTCGGCGTGCGCAGGCGGCGCAGCTCGTCCCAGAGCTCGAAGCGGCGGCCGAAGTAGAGGCCGGCCGCGTCCTGGCCGGCCAGCGCACGGACATCGGCGCCGGAGGCGAAGACCTTGTCGGAGCCGGCGACGACGATGCAGCGGACCGCGGGGTCGCGGTCGAGGTTGCGCAGCTCGCCGGCGAGCAGCTCGAGCACGTCGTTGGAGAGCGCGTTGCGCTGGCGCGGCCGGTTCAGGCGCGCGAGCGCTACGGCCCCGTCGTGCTCGACCGCCACGGCGGGCGGATCCTCGCCGGGCAGGTCGGCGGGTCGGTCGTCGCCGGCTTCGGCGGTCATCGGCAGCTCCTCGGGGTCAATGGTGGACGCGGGCGGCGAGCGTCAGCCCACCGTCGATCGGGATCGCGGCGCCGGTGATCCAGCTGGCCTCGTCGCTCGCCAGGAAAGCCGCGAGCGCGGCGACCTCCTCGGGCTTGCCGAGCCGGCCGAGCGGGATCCGCTCGCGCGACCGCTCGAGCCCCTGCTCGACGCCGCCGCGGCGCTCCATCGCGGCCTCGACGAGCGGGGTCACGACG
The DNA here is from genome assembly GCA_036259395.1 of Thermoleophilaceae bacterium. Classification (GTDB taxonomy): domain Bacteria; phylum Actinomycetota; class Thermoleophilia; order Solirubrobacterales; family Thermoleophilaceae; genus JAAYBF01. The sequence goes on from DATABV010000155.1 coordinate 8,138, forward strand.
GTGCCGGGGCAGATCGCGTTGACGCGCACGCGGTGCGGCGCGTAGTCGAGCGCGAGCTGGCGCGTCAGCCCGATCACGCCGGCCTTGGCGGCGCTGTAGGGGGCGAGCGCCGGCAGGGCGGCGAGCCCTGCCGCGCTCGCCTGGGCGAGCACGCAGCCGCCGCCGCGCTCGATCATCGCCGGCAGCACGGCGCGGGCGGAGAGGAAGACGCCGGTCAGGTTGACGGCGAGCGTGCGGTCCCAGTCGCCGGGGTCGACCTCGACCGCCGCTCCCTCGCCCGGCACGCCCGCGTTGGCGTAGAGGACGTCGATCGACCCGAGCCGCTCGAGCACCGCGGCCACCGTCGCGTCGAGCTCCGCCGCGGAGGAGACGTCGGCGACGAGGCCGATCGCCCGGCCGCCGTCCGC
>DATABV010000156.1:0-21573 GCA_036259395.1 Thermoleophilaceae bacterium
GGCGGGGCGGATCCACGGCTCACGCTCGTGGCGCGGCTCGTGTCCATCCTCCGTCACGCCTGGACGCCGGCGGGCGTCGTCGCCTGGTTCGACCGGCCGCGCCGCGAGCTTGACGGTCGCGCCCCCCGCGAGCTGCTCGACGATCCGGCAAACGAGCGCATCTTGATTGCAACCGCGCGCTCCAGCCGCAATCAGTACGGGAGCTGACCGATGGGCCGGTTCTCCTTCCTACAGTTCCAGGGAACCGTCTACCGCGCGACCAGCTACGACACGCCGCTCTGGGTTCTGCCCAACCGGCGGTCTGGCCGCTGGAACGATCCCGTAGATGAGACGATCGTCCAGTACTGCACGCTGGACGCCGCGGCTCCCCTCGCGGAGTTCGTCCGTCACGAGGATCTGCGCGAGGCCGCCGACGCAGCCGAGGCGCGATTGTCCGTCTGGCAGCTGCGCCTGGCCGAAGGGGCGATCGTCGACCTGTCGTCACCCGAGCGGGCCACCGCCCAAGAGGTCGACTGGGATGCGCTGGTGGCCGACGACTGGAAGGCGTGCCAGGAACTGGGGCGGGAGATCGCAGCAGCCGGGGGACGCGGCATCCTTGGACCCTGCGCGGCGCTGCCTGGCAGTCTCTCGCTGACGATCTTCGGTCCGCGTTCGGAGATCCGATGGACAGCCGAGCCGCGCTTGGCGATCCAGATACCCGCGCGCAAGATCATGCACGGTGCGCCGGGAGCCGGCATCGTTGCCGGTACGCGCTTCTTCGGCATGCCCTATCCGGACGGCGTTGCCACTCCGGCCGTTGGCCATCTGCTCGACCGTTGACCCGGGGGGCGGTCGCCTCACTAAGCAGCGGCGCTCGGACCTCGCGCAGCGGGAACGAGCCGCAGCCGGTCCGGCAGGAACGGGACTACAGCGCGCTTGACGTACTCGGCGCCACCCGCGACCAGCAGCCTGCGCACCGCGACCGGCGGCAGCGGCGAGAAACCGTACTCGCGGCGGATGCGGTCGGGCAGCAGGGCGATCGTTATGAAGTTCGCCGTCTCGAGCAGCGGCCGGGCGACCCACGGCACCGGCGGCTCGAGGACGATCTTGCGCGCCTTCTCACGCGCCCAGTCGGTGACGTGCAGGTCGTCGCCGGTCAGCATGTCGTGGCGGTAGGCGTGCAGGTCGTCGAGCGTGTCCGGCATGTCGGCGCGCTCCAGCCCGAACAGCTCGCCGACGACCTTGTAGTCCTCCCAGTAGGCCGCCTCCTGCGCCCTCGACATCGAGCGGACGTACTTGCGGTAGACGACCGCGCCGCTGTCGACCAGCGTGAACAGCACCCACAGCAGCAGGTCGGGCTGGTCGGCGCGGTAGGGCGTGCCGGCGGGGTGGCGGCCGACCGGCTCGGTCGTCCGCCCCCTCACGCGCGCGTGCATGGCGCGCACCCGGGCGGTCACCGCGTCGGCGGCCTCGCGCGAGCCGAAGCCGATCGTCGACATCGTCTCGGCGGTGCGGGCGAGCCGGTCGTAGGGCTCGTCGACCGCGGTCGAGTGGGCGAGCAGCCCCTTGACGGCGAGCGGGTGGGCAGCCTGCATCAGCAGCGCGCGCGGCCCGGAGAGCGCCAGCGCCCGCTCGCGGTGGACGATCCGCAGCATCGAGGAGTCGGTGAAGTAGCCGTCGGTCATCCGCCTCCCAGGGTAGGCGCCGGCGATCCGAGCGCCGGCCGCCGGCCGAGACGGCCCGCGTAGACTGGACCGCATGCCAGCCGCCGCATACGCGGGCAAGGAGTGCGTCTGCCAGTTCAAGCGCGGGATCTGCGACCAGACCTGCGTGCGCGACATGCTCGACACGCCGTTCTACATCGCCTGCCTGAAGCTGAGCGGCCGGCGCTGCGTGGTGATCGGCGGCGGCGAGATCGGGCTCGAGAAGGTCGAGGGGCTGCTCGCCTGCGACGGCGACGTGACGCTGATCGCGCCCGAGGCGGGCGGCGAGCTCGAGGCGCTCGCCGCCGAGGGGTCGATTCGCTGGGAGCGACGCGAGTACGCCGGCCCGGACGACCTCGAGGGCGTCTTCATGGTCATCGCCTGCACCGACTCGACCGAGACCAACATCCGCATCTACGAGGACGCCGAGCGGCGCGCGATGCTCGTCAACATCGTCGACGTCCCGCCGCTGTGCAACTTCATCCTGCCGGCGATCGTCCGCACCGGCCCGCTGGCGATCGCGATCTCCACCGCGGGCGCCTCGCCAGCGCTCGCCAAGCGGATGAAGCGCGAGGTCTCGGAGCTGTTCGGCGAGGAGTACGCCCGCCTGGCGATCATGCTCAACGACGTCCGCGGCTGGGCCAAGGGCACCCTCCCCACCTACCAGGATCGCAAGGCCTTCTTCGAGTCGATCGTCAACGGCACGCCGGACCCGATCGAGCTCCTGCGCGCCGGCGACGAGGCCGCCGTCCGCGACCTGATCGCCGCGGCACAGCGCACCGCCGTCCCGGCCTGACCTTTCTAGCCTTCAATTAAATGAGATATATTTCTCGTTTATGCGAACGTCCCCGCCGGACGCGCTGCCGATCTTCCGCTCGGACCTCCAGGCGCGGCTCCTCGCCGCGCTGTTCCTGAACGACGGCGCACCGCTAACCACGCGTGAGCTCGCCGAGCGGACAGCCGCCAAGCCGGCGACCCTGCATCGAGAGCTCGGCCGGGTCGAGGACGCCGGGCTGATCACGCACGAGAGCGTTGGGCGCACCAAGCGGTACCGCGCAGCGACGGAGTCGCCGCTGCACCGACCGTTGCGCGAGCTCCTGGAGCGCACGCTAGGCGTCGAGCCTTTGCTGCGCCGCGGGCTCGCTGAGGTCGAGGGAGTCGAGCGGGCCGCGATCTTCGGCTCCTGGGCGGAGGGACGCAGCGACGCCGGCAGCGACATCGACCTGCTGGTGATCGGCGACATTGACCGCGACGCCCTGCTCGCCGCGGTGCGCGAGGTTGAGCGCCAGGTGCACCGCGAGATCGACGTCACCGCCTACCGTCCCGACGAGTTCGAGCGCCGGCGCGGCGATGGGTCGGGATTCCTGCGAACGGTTCTGCGCGGACCGCTGATCCAGTTGGTCGGAGAGGTCTTGTGACGCGCGCGAAGGTCCGGGAGGTCGAGCCCGACAGCGTCGCCGCAGCCGAGCTGATCGCCCAGGCACGGGCCCACCTCGACAGCGCGCGCCTCGCCGGAATCGACGCCCAGTCGGCCTACGGCATCTGCTACCAGGCGGCGCTCAAGGCGATGGTCGCCGCCCTGCTCGCCGACGGACGGCGGGTGACCTCCGGGGCCGGCGGACACATCGTCACGATCCAGGAAGCGGAGGCCCGGCTCGCGCTGGACCCGACGGTGTCGGTGCGAATCGATCACATGCGCCGCACCCGCCATCGAGTCTTCTACGACGGCCACGAGGTCAGCGAGCTCGAGCTCGAAGGTGCCCTCGCGGATGCGGAGGCTGTGGTGGCCGCCGCGGCCGAGGCGGTGGACGCGTGACGGGAGATCGGCGTGGCGGCGGCCGCGGTTCCACCGAAATGACCGCCGCCTCGCCGAGCGGTGCGGTCGGGACCGAACGCCACGCTGGGACGGCGTTGGAACTGGACCGTCTCGAGCGCCGCTACGGCGACCGCGTCGCACTGTCCGGCGTGACGGTGCGCCTCGCAGTCGGCGAGACGCTGACCGTGCTGGGCTCCAACGGCGCCGGCAAGACGACCCTGCTGCGCGTACTGGCGACGCTGCTACGTCCTCACGACGGAACCGCGCAGGTACTCGGATACGAGCTGCCCGGCGAGGCGTGGAGGGTGCGTGGAGCGATTGGCTACCTCGGCCACGACCCGCTGCTCTACCGCGAGCTGACCGGGCGCGAGAACCTTCGCTATCACGCGCGCTTGCACGGGACGGAGGGCGCGCGCGTGGAGGAGCGGCTGGAGGCGGTTGGGATGGCGCGGCGCGCCGACGAGCCGGTGCGCGAGCTGTCGAAGGGAATGGTGCAGCGGCTCGCGGTGGCGCGCGCGACCCTGCACGACCCGCAGTTGCTGCTGCTCGACGAGCCGAGAGCGAATCTCGACCCGGCGGCGGCCGAGGCGCTCGAGCCGCTGATCGGGCGGGCGTCGGGGAAGGCGCGCGTGCTGGTCACCCACGATGTCGAGGGCGGGCTCGCCGAGGCGGATGTCGCGCTGGGATTGCGTGGCGGCAAGCAGGTGTTCTGTAGCCCGGCGGCTGAAGTCGACACGGCCACGGCGCGGGGTCTGTACTCGTGATCGCCACGGCCCGGGCCATCCTGCGCAAGGACCTCGCGATCGAGCTGCGGACGAAGGAGTCCGTGCCGGCGATGACGCTGTTCACGGTCACCGTGTTCGTGCTGTTCCACTTCGGCCTCGATCGTGACTCGCTCGACGGCGGCCTCGCCTCCGGCGTGCTCTGGGTGACGCTGCTGCTCGCGGCGGTGATAGGCGTGTCGCGGCTGTTCGCGGTCGAGCGCGAGCAGGGCGGGATCGACGGCCTGCTGCTGGCGCCGGTCGACCGCACCGCGCTGTGGCTCGCCAAGACCGCGGCGCTCTTCCTCTACCTCTGCCTGCTCGAGCTGGTGGCCGTGCCCGCGTTCGCCCTCTTCCTGCTCGGCCCCGACCTGCTGCCCGCGCTGCCCGTCCTGATCCCGCTGTTGCTCGCGGCCAACGTCGGCCTCGCGGCGATCGGCGCGCTCGTCTCCGCCCTCGCCGCCGAGACACGCGCGCACGAGCTGATCGTCCCGCTGCTGCTGCTCCCGCTCGTCGTGCCGCTGCTGATCGCGGCCGCGTCGGCCACCGAGCCGCTGCTGCGCGGCGACCAGGCGCCCGAGGACCTGGGCCGCTGGCTGGGGCTGCTGAGCCTCTACGATGTGGTCTTCGTGCTGATCGCCGTCGCCGTGTTCGACTTCCTCCTGGACGACTAGGTGTATTCAAAGGGCCTCAAGCCGCTGTCGATCGCCACCGTCGTCCTGATGGCGGCGTCGCTCGCGCTCGTCTTCTTCTTCGCCCCCAACGACGCCGACCAGGGCTTCGTCCAGAAGATCTTCTACGTCCACGTGCCGCTGGCGATCGTCGCGCTCTGCGGGTTCGTCGCCGGCGGGATCATGGCGATCAAGTTCCTGCGCTCGGGCGACCGCTCGTGGGACGCGCGCTCCTACGTCGCGATCCACATGTCGATCATCTTCGGCACCGCGGTGCTGATCACCGGCGCGATCTGGGCGAAGGCGGCGTGGGGCCACTGGTGGGTCTGGGACGAGCCGGTGCTCGTGTCGTTCCTCGTCGTCTTCCTCCTCTACTGCGTCTACTACCCGCTGCGCTTCTCGATCGAGGACCCCGACCGCCAGGCGCGCTACTCGTCGGTGTTCGCGATCGCCGCCGGCGCGTTCGTGCCGATCAACTTCGCGGCCGTCCGGATGGCCGAGGCCTTCACCCACCCGCGCGTCCTGTCGCAGACCGGGGGCTCGATGCCGGGCGACATGCGGCTGACGTTCCTCGTCTCGATCGCGGCCGTGACGCTCCTGTTCGTCACGCTGTGGAAGTTGGAGCTCACCGGCAAGCACGCCTCGATGCAGCTCAAGCGGCTGCGGCGCAAGCTCGAGGCGGAGGCGACGGGCTGATGCCCGCGCTCCCGCTCGACGAGGCCGGCAAGTACGTCGCCGGCGCCTACGTCGTCTTCTTCACCCTGATCGTCGTCTACGTCGCGATCATCAGCGCCAAGATCGCGCGGATCGACCGCGAGCTGACCGAGCTGGTCGAGATCGCCGAGCGCGACGAGGAGCCAGTCGCGTGAGCGGCGAGCTGCTGGCGCTCGGCGTCTCGCACAAGACGGCGCCGCTCGAACTGCGCGAGCGGCTCGCGCTCACCGAGGGCCGTGCGACCGCCGTGCTCGCCGAGCTGACCGCCCACGAGGAGATCCACGAGGCGGTCGCGATCTCGACCTGCAACCGCACCGAGCTCTACCTCGTCGCGACCGACGCCGTCGCCGCCGAGAGCGCCGCGCTCGCCGTGCTCGCCCGCCAGGCCGAGACGCGACCGACCGAGCTGGCCGACTCGCTCTACGCGCTGCGCGACCTCGACGTCGCGCGCCACCTGTTCCAGGTCGCCGCCGGTCTCGACTCGATGATCGTCGGCGAGAGCGAGATCCAGGGCCAGGTCAAGCGCGCCTACGAGCTCGCGCTCGTCGAGGGGATGACCGGCCCGATCGCCAACCGCCTCTTCCGCGACGCGCTCGCGGCGGGCAAGCGAGTGCGGACCGACACGGGCGTCGGCCGCTCGCGCGTATCGGTGGCGACGGTCGCGGCCGAGCTCGCCTGTCGCAGCCTCGGCATCGTGGGCGGCGCGACACCGACTGTGACGGACGCTCGCTGCCCCGCCAGCGGCGGGGACCTGCCCGCACACCACCCTTCGACCCCCGACCTCTCCGACCGCCGCGTGCTCGTGATCGGCGCCGGCGAGCAGGGCGAGCTGACCGCGCAGGCGCTCAAGGACCGCGGCGCGCACGCGGTCTTCGTCGCCAACCGCCACTACGACCGCGCGCTCGGGCTCGCCGAGCGCTACTCGGGCTCGGCGGTCCCGCTCGACGAGCTGCCGAACGAGCTGGCGCAGGCCGACATCGTCGTCAGCTGCACCTCGTCGCCGCACCAGCTCGTGGGGCGCGAGGAGCTGGCGCTGGTGCTCGAGGGCCGCGACGACCGTCCGCTGGTGATCATCGACATCGCCGTGCCGCGCGACATCGACTCTGGCGTGCGCGAGCTGTCGGGCGTCACGCTCTACGACATGGACGACCTCGAGCACGAGGTCGAGCGCAACATCTCCGTGCGCCGGGCCGAGGCCGAGCGAGCGCTGGCGCTGGTCGAGCGCGACGTCGAGCGGTTCGAGGGCTGGCTCGCGAGCCTCGAGGTGCTGCCGACGATCCGCGGCCTGCGCGAGCGCGCCGACGCGATCGTCGCCCAGGTGCTCGCCGAGAACGCGCCGCGCTGGGAGTCTCTGTCCGACGCCGACCGCGAGCGCGTCGCCGCGATGAGCCGTGCGCTCGTCGCCCGTCTGTTCCACGAGCCGACGATGCGCCTGCGCGACGGCGCCGAGGACGAGTCCTCCTACATCCACGTCGCGGTGCTGCGCGAGCTGTTCGGCCTCGATCCCGGGCCCGCGCCACTCGACGAGGACGAGCAGCCCTCGGCCGAGGTGACCCAGCTGGACTCGCGCCGCCGCCGGCGCGGCTGAGCGTCCGCCGTGGCGACGCCTCTCCGCGTCGGGACGCGTGGCAGCGCGCTCGCGGTCGCCCAGTCGACAGCGGTCGCGCGCGATCTCGAGGCGCTCGGTGCCGAGGTTGAGCTGGTCACGATCCGGACGTCGGGCGACGAGACCGCGCCCAAGCCCGACACAGAGGACAAGGCCCGCTTCGTCAAGGAGCTCGAGCAGGCGCTGCTCGATGGCGAGATCGACCTCGCGGTCCACTCCGCCAAGGACGTCCCGGGCGAGCTGCCGGACGGGCTGGAGATCGTCGCCGTCCCCGAGCGGGCCGACGCGCGCGACGCCCTCTGCCTCTCACCGGGTCTGCTCGATCGCCGCGGCCCCGCGGAGACCACGGGCGCGGAGCCGACAACCGCGACCGACCGCCCCGCCGACCGGAGTCCCTCGACTTCGCCCGACGCGTCGGTCAACCACAGCCCCGCCGCCCAACCGCTCGGCGCGCTGCCCCCCGGGGCGACCGTCGGGACCGCCAGCCTGCGCCGACGCGCGGCGCTGCTCGCGCTGCGGCCCGACCTCGATGTCCGCGAGCTGCGCGGCAACGTCGACACGCGCCTACGCCGGCTCGCCGACGGGGAGCTCGACGCGATCGTCCTGGCGACCGCGGGACTGATCCGCCTAGGCCGTTCCGACAGCGGCACCCCACTCCCGGAGCTGACGCTCGTCCCCGCCGCCGGCCAGGGGTGCCTCGCGCTCGAGGCCCGTGTCGGTGACGACTCCACCCGCCGCCTCGCCTGCCGCCTCACCGACCCGCGCGCGTTCGCCTGCCTGACCGCCGAGCGCACCCTTGTCACGGCGATCGACGCGACCTGTCACACGCCGGTTGGCGCTCACGCGACGATCGAGAACCACACGATCCTCCGCCTGACCGCCTTCGTCGGCACTCCCGACGGCGCGACCTGGATCCGCGACGAGATCCGCGGCCTCGCCGAGGGCCCCCAGGCGGTCGGGGCCGATGCGGCGGACCGCCTGCTTGCCGCCGGCGCCGCCGACATCCTCTCCTCGGCCGAGGAGACGCCGCTCCGCGAGCTAGCCAGGCCGATCGCCCCGCGTCGCACGCCCCGCTGTAGCGTTCGGCAGATGGCCGCGGGCATCGTCTATCTGGTGGGCGCCGGCCCGGGTGACCCGGGCCTGATGACGCGGCGGTCGCTCGAGCTGATCGCGGCGGCCGACGCCATCCTCTACGACCGGCTGATCCCCGCGGATGCGCTCGACGGCGCCCGTGCGGACTGCGAGCTGCGCTACGTCGGCAAGGCGCCGGGCGACGTGGCGATGAGCCAGGAGGACATCTGCGCGCTGCTGGTGGAGCTGGGGCTGGCAGGCAGGCGGGTCGTGCGGCTCAAGGGCGGCGACCCGTTCGTCTTCGGCCGCGGCGGCGAGGAGGCCGAGGCGCTGCGCGCGGCGGGCGTCCCGTTCGAGGTGGTGCCGGGGATCACCGCGGGCGTCGCCGCGCCGGCCTACGCGGGGATACCGGTGACCCACCGCGACGCGGCGACGGCGGTGGCGTTCGTCACCGGGCACGAGGCGCCGGAGAAGACGCGCGCGCGTGGCGACGGCGACGGGCCGGAGCGGCCGCACAGCGAGGTCGACTGGCAGGGGCTGGCGGCCTTCCCCGGAACCCTGGTCTTCTACATGGGCGTGAAGAACCTGCCGCTGATCGCCGAGGCGCTGATCGCGGCGGGCCGTGAGGCGAGCGAGCCGGCTGCGGTGGTGCGGCGCGGAACGCTGCCGGACCAGCGCACGGTGACCGGCACGCTCGCCGACATCGCCGAGCGTGTGGCGCAGGCCGGCCTGAAGGCGCCCGCGATCACGGTCGTCGGGCCGGCGGTGGGGCTGCGCGACACGCTCGCCTGGATCGAGCACCGGCCGCTGCACGGCAGGCGGGTGGCGGTCACGCGCGCCCGCGCCCAGGCGAGCGGCCTGGCAGCGCGACTGCGCGCGCTCGGCGCCGAGGTCGTGGAGACGCCGGCGATCCGGATTCAGCCACGGCCCGTCGAGGGCGAGATCGTCGAGGCGATCGAGGCGCTGCGTGGGGCGAGCATCTCTCCCGAGATCCCTGCGTCGGCTGCGCCCGGGGACGACGCGGCGTACTCGCTCGTCTGCTTCACGAGCACCAACGGCGTCGGCCTGTTCTTCGAGGCGCTCGCCGCTCGGGGGTTAGATGCCCGCGCGCTCGCCGGTTCGATCGTGGCGGCGATCGGTCCGGGCACAGCGCGCGAGCTCGAGCAGCATGGCGTGCGCGCGGACGTCGTGCCGCCACGGTCGGTCGCGGAGGCGCTCGTCGAGGCGCTCGCGGACGCGCCGGTCGAGGGACGGCGGGTGCTCGTCGCCCGCGCGGGCCAGGGGCGCGACGTGCTGCCGGATGCGCTGCGCGAGCGCGGCGCCGACGTCGATGTCGTCGGCCTCTACGACACGGTCGTCGAGCCGCTTTCGGACGAGCAGCGCGCCGCGCTTGCGGATGTCGACTACGTCACGTTCACCTCCGCGTCTTCGGTGCGGAACCTCGTGGAGTCGCTCACCGCCGGCCGTCGGCCGCCAGATGAGGGCTTCGCATCGCCTGGACGGCCCAAACCCACGTCGGACGAAGCGGGCGGGGGCACCGTCCGTGCCGATGAGGGATCTGCATCGCCGAGACTGCACAAGCCCGCATCGGGCGACGGGCCGCTCGGGCGAGCGCGGATCGTCTCGATCGGGCCGGTGACGAGCGAGCAGGCGCGCGAGCTCGGCCTGTCGGTCGATGTAGAGGCCGAGCGACACGACGTCGACGGCCTGATCGACGCGCTCGTCGTCGACGCTGCAGCCACCCCGGTGACCCCATGACGAACGCCCCGATCGTCTCCCTCCTGACCGACTACGGCCGCGACGACGAGTTCGTGGGCGTCTGTCACGGAGTGATCCTGAAGATCGCGCGCGACGCGCGGATCGTCGACGTCAGCCACGAGATCCCACGCCACGACGTCCGCCGCGGGGCGATCGTGCTGCGGAATGCGCTCCCGTACGTGCCGGCCGACGTGCACGTCGCGGTCGTCGACCCGCAGGTCGGCAGCGAGCGGCGGGCGCTGGCGGTCCGATGCGAGGACGGCACCCAGCTCGTCGGTCCCGACAACGGCGTGCTGTCGCTGGCCTGGGACCGCTGCGGCGGGGTCGACATCGCGGTCGACGTGACGCGCTCGCCGCACCGGCTCGAGCCGGTCTCGGCGACCTTCCACGGGCGCGACCTGTTCGTCCCGGTCGGCGCCCACCTAGCCGCCGGCGCGGAGATAGCCGACGCCGGCGAGCCGGTCGACCCGGCCACGCTCGACCGGATCGCCCTACCGCACCCGCTCTTCGAAGACGACGGCACGATCGTCGCCCACGTCGTCACGATCGACGCCTACGGCAACGTCGCGCTCGACCTCACCCACGACCAGCTCGCCGGCACCGGCCTGATGCTCGGGGTGACGGCGGAGATCGAGGTCGACAGCGGCGACGGCGGCGCCGCCGTCAAGCTCGGCGGCGGCCGGATCGCGGCGCCGTTCGTCCACACCTTCGCCGACGTCGGTCCGCACGAGGCGATCCTCTACGAGGACGCCTCGCGCGCCGTCGCGATCGCGATCAACCGCGGTGACGCAGCCGCCGAGCTCGGCCTCCGGCCCGACGACGAGGTCCGGCTGCGGCCGCGATGAGCAGCGGCCGATGATCGGCGAGCCGCGGATCCACCACCCCGTCACCGACTCGACGAACGAGCGCGCACGCGAGCTGGCCAGTGAAGGCGCCCCGCACGGCACGCTCGTCACCGCCGACGAGCAGACAGCCGGCCGCGGCCGCCAGGGGCGGACCTGGACCGCCGCTCCCGGCGAGGCGCTGCTGATGTCGGTGATCGTCCGTGACCTCGAGCCGCGCCACGCGCTGCTGCCGTTGATGGCCGCGCTGGCGGTCTGCGACGCGGCGGAGGCCGTGAGCGACGTGCGCTGCGAGATCAAGTGGCCGAACGACGTCTGGGTCGACCGGCGCAAGCTGAGCGGCATCCTGGTCGAGGCGCGCCCCGCCGCCGGCTGGGCCGTCGTCGGGATCGGGCTCAACACGGGCGTGCGCGAGTTCCCCGAGGAGCTGCGCGAGACGGCGACCAGTCTCCACCTGCCCGAGCCGGACGTGGCCCTGCCGCCGCTGCTCGCCGCCCTCGACCGTTGGCTCGCCGCCGACCAGGCCGACATCCTCGCCGTCTGGCGCCGGCGCGACGCGCTCGCCGGCTCGCCCGTCCGCTGGCAGGACGGGCACGGGACTGCGCGTGGGGTCGACGACAGCGGCTCGCTGCTCGTCGAGACCCCCGGCGGCGAGCTGCTCGCCCTCGGCGCTGGCGAGGTCCATCTGCGTCCTCCACCGGGCTGACTGGCCGCATCGTTACGCTGCGCCGATGTCGAAGCTCCGGCGCGCCAGGCTGAAGCAGCGGTTGGACCCGGTCGCCTTCGACTCGATCGCGACCGAGACGGACGAGCTGCTCGAGCGGCGCCTTCGCAAGGCGAAGCGGCTGACCGACGTCGCCAGCCCCGACGTGAACCTCAACCCCTTCCTGATGCTTGCGCTCGCGCCGGCCTACAACATCGCCTCGCCCTTCGAGGCTGCGGAGTACGTCCAGCTCTCGAAGATGCTGCACGGCGACTCGACAGCGTTCGGGAGGTATGTCGAGGACAAGATCCTTCCGGTGTTCGGTGTGCGACCGGTCGCCGAGAAGAAGCGAAGCCCGAAGCTCTACAGCCCGATCGACGCCGAGGTCTCGGTCGAGGGGAAGCGCTACCTGATGACGCTCAAGGCCGGGCCGTGGACGATGAACCAGTCCCACGCGAACGAGATGGTCAACCGGTTCCCCGAGATCCACGACAAGACCGGCGATGACATCGTCATCGGCATCTTCTACGGGAGCCGGAGCCGGCTGAACAACAAGCCGCGTCTCGTGGAGGTGAACACCGGCGACTACGTGACGACGCTGGTCGGCAAGGACTTCTGGGAGTTCGTCACCGGCGTCAAGGACGCCCACCAGGAGATCTTCCGCGCGATCCGCGAGGCCCAGAGCCGCTTCGCGGCCCGGCACGGCGGAGAGACGTTCTACGAGCAGATGATCGAGGCGCGGCTGGCGCTCTCACGCTCCATCAGGGAGGCGTTCGGCCTCGGCGCGGAGGACATCGACATGTGGGAGCAGCTCTTCGAGGGAGCCTTCTAGGCGGGGACCGCGACGTCCGCGCCATCGGCACGAAGGTAAGCGTCACCGTCCTTGTACCAGCGGCGGGTCCTGACATGCGACTTGAGATAGACACGCCTGAACGGCTCGAGGGCCGCGACAGGCTCGGGCGAAGCCGCTCGCGCGTCGCGGATCGCCTCGCCGGCGACCTCCGCTAGACGGATCGGCACGGCGTTGCCGACTTGCGCGTACTGCTGCTGCGGAGTGCCAGAGAACCCCCATTCGTCCGGGAAGCCCTGGACCCGCGCACACTCACGCACCGTGAGCGTTCGGACCTCGTCGGGGTGGCATAGAGAGCTGCTCGCGTGGTTGGGCATCGTCACGATCGTCGGGCAGGGCAGGTCCCAGGACAGCCTTCGCCACCAGCCGGAGCGCCCGCCCTTGGCATGGAAGGCTCGGCCCATCGACTCGCGCTGCAGGCGCTCCGGAAGCGCTCTCCAGTTGCCGCCCGGCGGAACCTTCCCGAGGTAGGCCTTCTTCCTCGCACTGAAGTCCATGATCACCGGCGCGTCCTCCTCCAACCCGCGCAGGGCGTCCGCGAGCGTCTCATAGGGCTGGAGGCCAGGAGCCACTCCATGGGTGGGCTCAGGGAAGCGCACCACCTTCCCTTCCCTGTTGCCGACCAGCAGCACCCGCTCTCGGAGCTGAGGCGCGCCGTAGTTCACCGCATTGACCTCGAAGCAGTCGACGCGATAGGCGGGGTCAGCCGCGCGCAGGTCGTCGATCCATGCCGCAACGACGGAGCCCGGCTCCTCGTCAAGGGCCAATGGAGGGCCGCCGTGGACTGGACGCTCGGCGATCGGCCGGTGGCGCAGCGCGGCCGAGAGCAGGCCGCGCACGTTCTCGAGCAGGAAGAACCTCGGCTGGAACTCCTCGACCCACCGCAGGTAGGACCAGATCATCGTCCCGCGCGGGTCCTGGACCGTCCGCCGCCTGCCAGCGGTACTGAAGGACTGGCAGGGCGGCCCTCCGACGAGCAGGTCCAGCTCTCCGCGCTTCAGGCCCAGTTCGCGGCGCGCCGTGCGTGGGTCGAGCGTCGCGAGGTCGGCACGCCGGACCACGGTTCGAGACGATCCGAGAAGGCCCCGCTCAACGTTGTCGCGAAGGGCCTCCACCGCCATGGGATCGAACTCGACCGCCAGCAGGAGCTCGCAGTCGGCAGCTCGCTCGACGCCTATGTCGAGGCCACCCGCTCCCGTGAATAGGCTGATCGCGCGCATAGTCCTGCCGACGAACGTCTGTTCGCTGGCGGAGCCGAGCTTATATGCCTGGGCGGACGGTCAAGCGGTTGGCCCGGACCAGCCGACCGATGCGCGCAGCAGCAGCATGCACGTCATCGTGCTCCCAGACGCGGACGACGGCCCACCCCTCCGCGCTCAAGACGGCGTCTTGACGTCGGTCGCGCTCGACGTTGCGGCGAAGCTTCGCGGCCCAGTAGCCCGAGTTGCTCTTCGGTACGCGGCCGTGTTCGGGGCAGCCGTGCCAGAAGCAGCCGTCGACGAAGACCGCCACCCGGGCCAGCGTGAAGACGATGTCCGGACGACACCTGAACCCGGCGATCGGCGCCAACCCAACGCGATACCGGAGGCCCATCTGATGCAGCCGCCTCCGAAGCGCGACCTCCGGTGACGTGTCGGCGCCGCGGTTGCCCTGCATGACGGCTCGCACCGCCTTGGAGCTCGGCGGTGGTGCCGGAGGAAGGGTGAGGTCATCGGGACGGGACACAGCTCACAGACGCTCGGCCACCTCGTCCTCTGCCTCGGGTCCGGGCTCGGCAGCCTTCGAGGGCACGGGCTCGGTGTCCGCACTGCCGTTGGCCGACGCGTCGTGCTGCTGCTCCTGCGCCTCCGCCGCCTTGTCACCATCGGCGGACCCATCGCCCCCGCCCTTCTTGCGCCGCCGCCCCGAGCGCTTGCGGCGCCCCTTGGGGAAGTTGCGCAGCAGCTCACGGGCGAGCGCCGACGGCTTGCGCCCCAGCCGCATCCGCGCCCCGTCGAGCACCTGCTGCGCCTCCGGCGTGTGCGCCAACGCCGCCGCCAGCAGCGCCGCCGACAGCCGCCGGTCCTGCTTCTTCGTTGCGTGCACAAGCCGCCGCGCGTTGCGCGCGTGCGCCCCGCCCGACGAGTTCACCAGCAGTCCCAACAGCCGCTTGGTCTCCGGCCACCGCGAGACCGCGTACTCCTCGTGCACCTCGCGCGAGTACTCGGCCAGGTGCCAGATCCAGCGGGCGGCCTGGTCGCGCCGGCCCATCGGCCGCTCGGCCATCGCCTGCAGCAGCGTCTTGACGCCCTCGCGGCGCTCGTCGCGCTGCCAGGTCCCGACGATCTCAACCGCGACGTCGAACGCCTCCGGGTCCTTGATCTGGCCGATCTCCTGCAGCGCGCGCACGCGCAGCTGCGAGTTGCGGTTGCGCTGCAGGCACTCGATCAGGAAGCGCCGCCGCAGCTCGCCGGTCGAGTCGAAGTGCAGCATCGCCTTCGCCCGGCGCCAGTTGTTCGACGCCACGCGCGCGCCCGCGAGCGCCGCCCAGGCGTGCTGCTCGCCCCATGACAGGTGCTCGACCGCGATCCGCCACAGCTCGCGCTCGAAGACCTGCGCGCGCCGCTCGTCGTCGGCGGTCACCGGCACCACGCGCCGCTCGACGCGCAGCCGCCGCCCACGCCCGCGCCGCACCGGCCCGACGACGATCGCGCCGCCGCGGTAGACGTCGCGGTCGAGCAGCGAGTGCAGCGTCACGACCGGGTCGTCGTTGGTCGTCGCCGGATGGACGAAGTCGACGACGATCCCCGCCTCCTTGCCCTGGTGGCGGCGCGTCACGCGGCCGACACGCTGCTGGTAGATCCGCTTCGACGCCGTCGGCGCGAGGTGCAGGCAGACCGTCGCGCGCGGCGAGTTCCAGCCCTCGGCAAGCAGCTGCGCGTTGACCAGGACGTCGACCTTGCCGAGCTCGTAGTCGGAGAGGATCCGCGTCAGCTCGCGCTTCGGCGTCTCGCCGGAGACCGCCTTCGCCTTGATCCCCGCCGCCACGAACGCGTCGGCGACGTTGTGAGCGTGCGCCACCCCGGCCGAGTACACCACCCCCGGCAGATTCTTGAAGCGCGTCTTGTAGAGGTCGGCGATCGCCAGGTTGAACGGCGTCTGGTCGAGCAGCGCTGCGAGCTCCTCCTGGTCGAAGTCCTGGTCGACCTCGCCCTTGCGCAGCGGCACCTTCGAGATCGAGCGCACGCCGGCGCCCGGCGGGATCCGCACGCAGCGCAGCGGCGCGATCACGCCGCGCCGCGCCGCCTGGGCGAGATCGAAGCGCGACGTCTGGGTCGGGAAGAGGTCGGTGACGTGGCGGGCGATCAGCGCGCCGGTCGCCGTCATGCCGACGAACACCGGGCCGTCCCACTGGCGGATCGACGCGCTCGTCTTCTCACCGAGCGCGGTGTGCGCCTCGTCGCAGATCACGACGGTGTAGTCGTCGGAGATCTTGCCGGCGTTGCGCACGTACCACTGGTAGGTCTCGACGGTCACCGGCCCCTCGACGCGCGCCTTGTCCCTGCCGAGTAGCGGCGGCGAGATCCGCTTCTTGTAGCCGCGGTCGGTCAGCTCGCCGTTGAACTGGTCGACGAGGTTGCGGCGGTGGGTGAGGATCAGCACGCCGCCGGTGCGCGACGCCTCGACGAAGCCGAGCGCGGCGACGGTCTTGCCGGCGCCGGTCGCGTGCTCGAACCAGAAGCG
Source organism: Thermoleophilaceae bacterium (assembly GCA_036259395.1). Classification (GTDB taxonomy): domain Bacteria; phylum Actinomycetota; class Thermoleophilia; order Solirubrobacterales; family Thermoleophilaceae; genus JAAYBF01. Next base: position 16,198 of record DATABV010000156.1, read on the forward strand.
GCGGGCGGCGCCGGGGTCGTCCTCGACGGAGTCGGCGGCGGCCTCCTCCTCGGCCTCCTCGTTCGCGTCCCAGTCGAGCGGCTCGTCGTCGTCGGAGTCGTCCTCATCGTCGTCACCGTCGATCGCTATCTCGCCGGACGGCAGCTCCTCGAGCGCGGCTGGGGCTACCTTGCCGTTGCTCTTGGACTGGACCTCCGCGGTCAGCGCGATCAACGTCCCCGACAGCGCATCGACCTGGTGCGCCGACAGCACCGTCCCGTCGACCAGCTTCGGCTCGTCGTCGGCGAGCACGCGCTCCAGCCCCAGGACCAGCGACCAGCGCCGCTTCCACTCCGCCGACGGGCGCTCGGCGCCGTCGGCGATCTCGGCCAGCGCGTCATCGAGGGCCGCGCGACGCACCGTCCCGGGCGCGAGCGCGGCGTCGCGGTCCTCGCCCTCGAGGACGAACGGCTCGCGCGCGAATGCCTCGGCGCGCTCTAGATCGTCGCCGGATACCGGCGCCGTTGCGGCAACGGAAGTGCTCTCAGCCATATGCGGCCTTCGGTTCTTGTACGAGAAAGGCGACGGACCGAGCCGGCTCCGCGCGGAGCGTTGATCTTCGCGGGAGGCAGTGCGGCCGTCCGGGGCACACCGCTCTGGCGACTGCCTGCGAGCGGTGCTCTCAGCGCATCCCAGGCGCTGACTCGATACCTATTACAGCACAGCATGCGGCGTTTCCTTCCAGTACTGGTGTCCTTCGTCACAGTCGTGGGCGTCGCGACGGGCTGCGGGGGCGACGATCCGCAGAGCGCGGCGCCCTCGCAGGAGGCAACGCGCGACGCACTGAAGGGCGCTCCCGCACCGCTCGCGGCGGTCCATGCCCAGGCCAACGAGCTGCTCGACGGCGGTCCGAAGGCTTTCAAGCAGCGGCTCGCCGAGCTGCGCGGCCATCCGGTCGTCGTCAACAAGTGGGGCTCCTGGTGCGGGCCCTGTCGCGAGGAGTTCCCCTACTTCCAGCGCCAGGCGGTCGAGCACGGCAAGCGCGTCGCCTTCCTCGGCGTCGACGTGCAGGAGTCGAAGGCCGAGGGTCGCGAGCTGCTCGAGGAGTTCCCGGTCAGCTACCCCTCCTACTGGGACCCGCGCCTGACCATCTCCGCCGTCTTCAACGGCGTCGCCGCCACACCCGCGACCGCCTTCTACGACTCCAAGGGCAAGCTCGCCTACCTCAAGCAGGGCCCCTACCTCAGCGACCGGGACCTCGCCGAGGACATCCAGCGCTACGCTCGCTGACCTCATGCAGGAGCTGCGCATCGACCCGCTGAGCGGGCTGCGCGTGGCGATCGGGGAGCTCGACGCGAGCGCCCCGCAGGCGCCAGGCGAGACCGCCGCCGAGACCGACGACCCGCTCGCCGGCGGACGCGGCCAGCCGGAGATGTTCGCTGTCGGGCGGGCGGGGGCGGGGACCGTCGAGACGATCGACAGCGTGCCGGGGCCGGTCGGCTCGCTGCTCGAGCTGGGGGCGGATGGCCTCGAGGAGACGATGGGGCTGTGGCGCGAGCGGATGCGCGCACACGACGGCGTGGCATGCCGGCACCTGATCGTCAGCGAGGGCGAGGCGGCGGGCGCCTCGCTGCCGCACTCCCACGCGCAGCTGTTCGCGCTGCCGTTCGTGCCGGCGGCGCTCGCGCGCGAGCGTGAGCGGTTCACCGCCTACCACCAGCGGACCCAGGGACGGAACCTGCTCGAGGATCTCCTGACCGAGGAGGTCCGGCGCGGCGACCGGCTCGTCGTCGTCGACCGCGAGGCGATCGCGATCTGCCCGTTCGCCTCCGCGGCGCCTTTCCAGCTGCAGCTGATCCCACGCCGGCCCGCGGCGCGCTTCGAGGACGACGGACCGCTCGGCGCGGCGGCGCTGCACGGCGCGCTCGAGCGTCTGTCCGCGGTGCTCGGTGAGCTGCCGCCGTTCAACCTCTGGGTGCGGACGGCGCCGAGCGGCGCCGAGTCGTTCTGCTGGCGGATCGACCTGCTGCCGCGCGTAGCCCCGCCCGGCGGACTCGAGCTCGGCACCGGCGTGCGGCTCAACGCGGTCTCGCCGGAGGACGCGGCGGAGCGGCTGCGCGCGGCGGCCGCGGCGTGATCCCGATCGCCCTGACGATCGCCGCCGCGACGGCGGCGGGCTTCGGGGTCGAGCACCGCTTGGGCGAGCTGCGCTCCCAGCACGTCGCCGAGCTCGTGACGCGGCTGATGCTCTGGATCCTGCTGCCGCCGATCGTCTTCTTCAACATCGCCGACCTCCACCTGACCGCCGGCGTCGGCCTCGGCGTGATCTTCGGCTGGGTGGGGCTCGGCGTCGCGATGCTCGCGGCCTACGCGATCGGCAAGTGGGTGCTGCACCTCTCGCGCGCGTCGACCGGCACCCTGATGCTCGCGGCCGGCCTCAGCAACACCGGCTACCTCGGCCTGCCGTTCACCGCCGCGCTGTTCGGCTTCGACGACGTCGGCGACGCGATCGTCTTCGACATCCTCGTGTCGGGAATCGCGCTGCTGACCGTCGGATTCGGTATCGGCGCGGCGTTCGGCACGGTCGCGGAGGCGCGGCGCGACCGAATCGTCTCCTTCTTCACGCGCAACCCGGGCATCTGGGCGGGCGCGGCCGCCGTGTTCGCCCCCGCGGCACTCGCGCCCGAGTGGGCCGTCGACGCGTCACGGATCGCCGTCTTCGCGATGCTGCCGCTCGGCTTCTTCGTCGTCGGCATCGCGCTCGCGAGCGAGGCCGAGGAGGGCGCGCTCCGGTTCCCCCCGCCGCTGACCGCGCCCGTCGGCGTCGCGCTCGGCCTGAAGCTGCTGCTCTTCCCCGCGATCGTCTTCGGCCTCTCGCGCCTGATCATCGACGTGCCCGACTCCTACTACTCCCAGGCCGCGATGGCCAGCGGCATCAACACCGTCCTGATCTCCCACACCTACGGCATGGACCGCTCGATCGCCGGCAGCGCGATCGCCTGGTCGACCGCGATCGTGGTGGCGACGGGGCTGGTGGTCGCGCTCCTATGAGCGTTAGACAATTAGACGTCTAAACATCTAGACGATCATATCCTATATAGTTCCGGTCGTGATCTATCGAACCCCGAAGATCGACGGCGGCCTGGAGCGACGCCTGCTCGAGCTCGACGACCTCCGGACCCGACTCGGGCAGGAGACCGAACGCCCGCTGCGTTGGATAGGGACCCTCAGGCGCCTGGTCAAAGCAACCACCGTGGAGAGCTCCACCTCGATCGAGGGCTTCTCGGTCTCGCCCGAGAAGGCAGTGTCGCTCGTCAGTGGCGACGACCGCCCGCGCGCAGGCGACGAGGACCAGATGGCGGTGGCCAGCTACGCCCGGGCGATGCGTCATGTGGCCGCCATGGCAGCCGATCCACGCTTCCAGTGGTCGGAGCGAGTGCTGCTCGACCTCCACTTCGACGCCTGCGAGTTCCAAGGCGACAAGGACCCAGGGCAGTGGCGAAGAGGGCCGATCCAAGTGACGGGCGCCGGCGGACGAATCGCCTACCGCGGGCCCGATGGCGCGGAGGTGCCGGACCTGATGGCCGAGGCCGTCGCCTGGCTGCAGCGCGGGGACCTCGAGGCGCCGGCAATCGTGCGCGCGGCTATGGCACATCTCCACGTCGCCGCCATCCATCCCTTCCGCGACGGCAACGGACGGGTCGCGCGGATCGCGCAGTCGCTCGTCCTAGCGCGCGAGGGGCTGGTGTCGTACGAGTTCGCCTCGATCGAGGAGTACCTCGGCGAGCGGACCCAGGACTACTACGACGTGCTCGAGCGCACCCAGGGCGGGAGCTACCAGCCCGAGCGCAGCGCGCGGGAGTGGGTCGAGTTCTGCGTCGAGGCGCACATCGACCAGGCACAGCGGCGCCTGGGCCAGATCGCCGCCGCCGGCGAGCGCTGGAGCAGGCTCGAGGCCATAGCCGAGAGCCGCGACTGGCCGGAGCGGCTGATCGTCGCGCTCGAGCAGGGATTGGTCGGTGGCGCGGACCGCGCCACCTATGCGCGCGAAGCCGACGTATCGCCGGCCACGGCTAGCGCGGATCTGCGACGGCTGGTCGACGCCGGCCTGTTGGATCAGCGCGGACGCGGCCCCAGCAGCCGTTACCTCGCCAGCGACGCGCTGCGCCGCGAGATCGGCTGACGGCCGCTGCTCCGGTAGCGTCCGCCGCCGCGTGCCCCCCTCCGAGCGACCGATCCCGATGTACATCGCCGAGCCGCCGCAGGAGAGCGCGCCGTACGGGCGCTGGGAGGAGACGCTGCGGTCGCACTTCATGGTCGCGGCCGGGGCGATCGACACCGAGGAGGAGATCGGCGAGCCGGGCGCGCTGGCGTGGTTCCCGGAGCGAACCTGGGGCGGCCGGACCTTCGTGCCGTGCACCGCGCCGACCTCCGAGGGCTTCGAGCTGTTCGGCTACGTCTCCTACACGCGCGAGCACGAGGGCGCCGAGGCGACCGACTTCGCAGCCGTCGCCGACTACACCGACGAGACCGCCGAGGCCAATCCCGACTGGACCCTCGACCTCTCCGACGAGGAGATCGGCCACTGGCGCGGGCCCGAGGGCCGGCGCGGGGTGGTGACGCTGGTCTGGGGCGTCGCGCTGGTGCCCGAGGGCGCCGTCGCAACCACCGAGCTCGGCCCGACCACGACCGACCAGTGCATCCTCGCCGACAACCGCTTCACCCTGATCTCGCTCGACGCCTACACCGGCGACTACGTCGAGGTCCGGCTCTACGCCAAGCGCGGCGCGGAGCTGGCGCGCGAGTCGCTGTACGAGGACGAGTAGCGGGGCTGGCCGGCCGGTTGGGCGCGGCCGGGCGGCGGCTGTGCCTCCCGGAGGGCGATCGGCCCGACGACGTGCTCGATCGACGGGTCGTCCTCGTGCTCCGGCAGTCCGGTGACGCCGAAGCACGTGATCGTCAGCTTCCGATCCCCGTCGACGTCGACGCGGAGGAAGCTCTTGAAGAACGGCGGCGCGGTCGCCTCGGCGAGCTCCGACATGAAGCGCTTGAACGGCTGCGCGAAGTAGGTGACCTTCGCGAGCAGCTCGGTGCGGCTGCGCCGCTCGGGGTCGCCGGGCGTGGCGCGCACCGGCTGCGAGATCCCGAGCCGCTTCGCGACCCAGCGCGCAACCTCGTCCGCGTCGACGTAGGGCCGGAAGAGCGACAGCGACAGCAGCGCCGGCAGCGCGCGCAGGTTGGCGAGGATCAGCGCACAGGCGAGCAGCGACCAGATCGCCAGCGACGCCCAGAGCACGCCGGCCGGCCTGAGTGTTGGAGTGCTCGTGATCCGCCTGCCCGCGCTCCTCCTCGTCGTGCTCTCCCTGCTCCTGGCCGCCGACGGCATGACGGCCGCCA
>DATABV010000157.1:0-9338 GCA_036259395.1 Thermoleophilaceae bacterium
CAGTGCGGCGCGCAGCGCCGCCAGCCAGCGCCGGCGGGGGAACGCGGAGAGGTCCGGGACGCCGACGCCGAAGTCGAACTTGATGCGCTCGCGCTCGTGGCCCGCTGTCGCTGGATCGGGGCCGCCCGGCGTGGCGACGGCGCGGTCGGCGACGGTGGTGCCGCCGCCGCGGCGGCCGACGAGCCAGCCCTCCGCGCCGAGCTGGGCGTAGGCCTCGCTGACGACGCCGCGTGCGACGCCGAGGTCCGCGGCTAGCCGCCGCGTGGAGGGGAGTCGAGTGCCGGGCGCGAGCCGGCCGGCGCGGATGTGGTCGCGCAATGCCTGCTCGAGCTGGGAGTGGAGCGGCTGCGGGCGCTCGCGGTCGAGTACGGCGAGCAGCTCGGGCGCACTTGGCCCGCGAGAACCGGTCATGAATGGGCCTTTATAGCGGGCCAATCGCGGCCTAGGGTCGTGACATGAGCGATTCCGTGGAGTCCAGCGCCTCGGCTCCCTCAGATCGCGCCCGTGTGCGGCGGGTGCCGAAGCGCGCGGTCTACGAGCGCGAGACCGTCGCGGCGATCCTCGACGCGGCGCGTGTCAGCCATCTCGGGACGGTCCGCGACGGCGCGCCGGTCGTCGTGCCGATGCTCCACGCCCGCGTCGGCGATCTCGTCTACCTGCACGGCTCGTCGGCGAGCGTCTCGGTGCGCGGGCTGCGCGACGGGTTGCCGGCGTGTCTTACGGCCACGCTGATCGACGGGCTGGTGCTGGCGCGCTCGGCGTTCCACCACTCCGCCAACTACAGGTCGGTCGTCGTCCACGGCAGCGCCGTGCTGGTTGAGGATCCCGACGAGAAGCTGGCGGCGCTCGAGGCGTTCACGGAGAAGGTGCTGCCGGGCCGCTGGCGCGAGGTGCGGCCCCCGAATCCGCTCGAGTTGAAGGCCACCGCGGTGCTTGCCCTGCCGCTCGAGGAGTCCTCCGCGAAGGTGCGCGACGGCGACCCGGTCGACGACGAGGAGGACTACGAGCTCGACTGCTGGGCCGGTGTCGTGCCGCTCGAGACGATCGTGGGGACGCCGGTCCCCGACGCCCGGCTGCGCCCGGGCACCCCCCTGTCGCAGGCGGTATCGCGGCTCGCCGGCTGAGTCGCCGGTTGCGTTGAGACCGGGGCTTCCGAACGCAAGCCGAGACGCCCGGAGGCGACTCTAGACTTGCGGGCTCCATGACCCTGCGGGAACTGATGGGGAATGGGGCGCCTGAGGTAGAGGTCTCGGGGCTCGCCTATTCGAGTCGGAGCGTCTCCCCGGGAACGCTCTTCTTCTGTGTGCCCGGGTTCAAGGCCGACGGGCACGACTTCGCGCCGGACGCCGTCGAGCGCGGGGCTGCGGCGCTGGTCTGCGAGCGGCCGCTCGGGCTCGGCGTTCCGGAGGTGGTCGTCGACGACGTGCGGGCGGCGATGGGGCCGGTGGCGGCGCGCTTCCACGACGATCCGACGGCGCGGCTGCGCGTCGTCGGGATCACCGGCACCAACGGCAAGACGACGACGGCGTTCCTGGTCCGCGACGTGCTCGAGGCGGCGGGCGTCCGGACCGGCCTGTTGGGGACGGTCAAGCAGGTCGTCGGCGGCGTCGAGGAGCCTGTCGTCCACACGACGCCGGAGGCGATCGACCTGCAGGCGACGTTCCGGCGGATGGTCGACGGGGGCGACGCGGCCTGCGCCATGGAGGTCTCCTCGCACGCGCTCGAGCTCGGTCGCGCCGCAGGGATCCACTTCGCTTGCAGGGTGTTCACGAACCTGACCCAGGACCACCTCGACTTCCACCCCGACATGGAGGCTTACTTCCTCGCGAAGCGCAGGTTGTTCGATGGGCCGGGGCCGGCAATCGTGAACGTCGACGACGCCTACGGGCGGCGGTTGGCGGAGGAGCTCGACGCCCCGACGACGTACGCGATCGACTCCGCCGCGGACTTCCGGGCGTGCGACGTCGGCTTCGATGTCAAGGGCGCCCGCTTCACCGCCGAGACGCCGGACGGGCCGCTCGAGGTCACGACGTCGCTGCCGGGGCTGTTCAACGTCTCCAACGCGCTCGCGGCGCTCGCGACGGCGCGGGCGCTCGGCGTGGATCCTGAGGCCTGCCGTACCGGGCTCGCGCGGGCGGGGCGCGTGCCGGGTCGGCTCGAGCCCGTCGACGAGGGTCAGCGGTTCGGCGTCTTCGTCGACTTCGCGCACACGCCGGACTCGCTCGACAACGTCCTGCGCGCGGCGCGCGACCTGACGGAGCGGCGGCTGCACGTCGTCTTCGGCGCCGGCGGCGACCGCGACCGCGCCAAGCGGCCGCTGATGGGCGCGGCGGCCGCGGCCCGCGCGGACCGGGTGATCGTGACCTCCGACAACCCGCGCTCGGAGGATCCAGAGGCGATCGTGGCCGAGGTGCTCGAGGGGACCGGGCCCGGCGCCGAGCGCGAGCCCGATCGGCGCAAGGCGATCGAGCTGGCGGTCGCGACGGCCGCGCCGGGCGACGTGGTGGTGATCGCGGGCAAGGGGCACGAGCAGGGCCAGGAGTTCGAGGGCGGCCGCAAGGAGCCGTTCGACGACCGCGAGGTGGCGCGCGGCGCGCTGCGCGCGCTGATGGCGGAGACGGCATGAACGGCAGGACGACCGGCTGGGTCGTAGAGGCCAGCGGCGGCAGGCTGCTCGCCGGCGATCCGGCGGCGGCGGGCCCCTCGGGCGTCGTCGTCGACACGCGTCTCGCCGGCCCCGGCGACCTCTTCGTCGGCCTGCCCGGCGAGCGCAGCGACGGCGGCCTGCACGCACCCGACGCGCTGGCAGCCGGCGCCTGGGGCGTCCTCGTCGCGCCCGAGCACGGCGAGCGGGCGGTCCACGCGGCACCCGCCGGCACGGCGGTGATCGCGGCGCCCAGCGGTGGCGTGGATGGCGGCCCTGGCGCCCGTCCGGGGCCGCTCGCCGCGCTCCAGTCGCTCGCCCGCGCCTGGCGCCGCGAGCTCGGCTGCAAGGTCGTCGGCGTCACCGGGTCGACCGGCAAGACGTCGACCAAGGACATCCTCGCCGCGCTGCTCGAGCCGCACCTGAGCACCCATGCCAACAGCGAGAACCTCAACACCGAGATCGGGCTGCCGCTGACGATCCTTGACGCTCCTCCGGGCACTGAGGCACTGGTGCTCGAGATGGCGATGCGCGGCGAGGGCCAGATCGCCGAGCTGGCCGCGATCGCCGAGCCCGACGTCGGGGTGATCGTCAACGTCGGGCCGGTCCACCTCGAGCTGCTCGGCACCGTCGAGCGCGTCGCCGCCGCCAAGGCCGAGCTGATCCGCGACCTGCCCGCCGGCGCGACCTGCGTCGTCCCGGCCTCCGAGCCGCTGCTCGAGCGGCATCTGCGCGACGACCTCGACACCGTCACCTTCGGGCCGAGCGGCGACGTGATGCTGCTGTCCTTCGAGGTTCATGGCGACCGCCGGGGCGGCGTCGCGGAGATCGAGGCGCGCGGTCAGCGCGTGCTGCTCGACCTGCCCTACGCCGAGCCGCACAACCTGCTCAACACGCTCGCTGCGGTCGGCGCGGCCCAGGCGATCGGCACGCGACCGAACGGCGCGGTCGAGGTCGCATTCAGCGCGCTGCGCGGCGAGATCGTGGAGCTGGCCGGCGGCGTGACGGTCGTCAACGACTGCTACAACGCCAATCCGATGTCGATGCGGGCGGCCCTCAAGCACCTCGCGGAGACCCCTGCCCAGCGACGCATCGCGGTGCTCGGCACGATGGCCGAGCTCGGCGGGGCCTCCGAGGCGTTCCACCGCGAGATCGGCGAGGAGGCGTCCGCGCTCGGCATCGATGTGCTGATCACGGTCGGCGAGCGGGCGCTGCCCTACGGCCAGGGCTACGACGGCGAGACCTACGCGGTCCCGACGCCGGAGGAGGCCGGCGCGCTGCTCGAGGAGATCGTGCTCCCCGGCGACCGCGTGCTGGTCAAGGGCTCGCGCTCGGCCGGTCTCGAGAGGGTGCTCGCCTAGGCATGGGCGAGATCCTGATCGGGGGGATGGCCTCCCTGCTGATCTGCATCTTCCTCGGGCCGAAGTTCATCGAGTGGCTGCGTGCGAAGGAGTTCGGCCAGCACATCCGCGAGGACGGACCCGCGAACCACCACGAGAAGGCCGGCACGCCGACGATGGGCGGCGTAGTGATCTTCATCGGGGTCAGCGTCCCCTTCCTGATCCTCACCGACTACCGCGCGATCAGCCTCGTCGTGCTCGCCGTGGCGCTCGCCTCCGCCGGCCTCGGTTTCGCCGACGACTGGGCGAAGATCCAGAAGCGCCGCTCGCTCGGGATCAACGGCCGCACCAAGCTGGCGATCCAGGCGCTGATCGCGGTCGGGCTCTGGTTGGCGGCCACCGAGTACGTCGGGCTCAACGACACGCTGCGACTGCGGATCGTCGACGCCTCGATCGATCTCGGCTACCTCTATCCGGGCCTGATCCTGCTCGTCCTGATGGGGACGACCAACGGCGTCAACCTCACCGACGGCCTCGACGGCCTCGCGGCCGGCTGCAGCGCGATCGTCCTGCTCGCGTTCACGGCGATGACGTTCATCACCGGCGGGCCGGCGCAGGCCGACCTCGCGCTGCTTTGCGCCTGCCTGGTCGGCGCCTGCGTCGGCTTTCTCTGGTTCAACTCGTTCCCGGCGTCGATCTTCATGGGCGACACCGGCTCGCTCGGGCTCGGCGGGGCGATCGCCGCGCTGGCGGTGATGACGCAGACCGAGGTGCTGCTGCTGATCATCGGCGGGATCTTCGTGATCGAGGCGCTCTCGGTCGTGATCCAGGTCTTCGCCTTCCAGCGCTTCCGCCGCCGCGTCTTCCTGATGGCTCCACTGCACCATCACTTCGAGATGCTGGCCTGGTCGGAGACCAAGATCATCCTGCGCTTCTGGATCATCGCCGCGATCTGCAGCGCGATCGGCTTCACCCTGTACCAGCAGTCGATCCCGTGAGCCGGCCGCCGCTGCCGCCCGGACCCTTCCTGGTCGTGGGGCTCGCCCGATCGGGCCTCGCCGCGGCGCGGATGCTGACGGTGCGCGGGGAGGAGGTCGTCGGGGTCGACGCGGGCAGCCCGGTCGTGAACCTGCCGATGCTCGAGACGCACTTGGGCGCCGACGGCGTCGAGCTGCTCGTCGAGCGCGGCATCTGCACGGTCGTCAAGAGCCCCGGCGTGCCGAACGACGCCCCGGTGGTGGTCGCGGCGCGCGAGCAGGGGATCGAGGTCGTCGGCGAGCTCGAGCTCGCCTGGCGGCTGCTGCCGAACCGCTTCGTCGCGGTCACCGGCACCAACGGCAAGACGACGACCGTCGAGCTGCTCGGGGCGATCTGGCGCGCCGCGGAGCTGCCGGTCGCCGTGGCCGGCAACGTCGGCACGCCGCTGTCGTCGCTGGTCGGGCTGCTCGACCCGGGGACGACCGTGATCTGCGAGGCGTCGAGCTTCCAGCTCGAAGACAGCTCCGCTTTCGCTCCTGAGGTCGCGGTGCTGCTCAACGTCGAGGAGGACCACCTCGACCGGCACGGCGACCTCGCGTCCTACCGGGCGGCGAAGGAGCGGATCTTCGCCAACCAGCGACCGGAGGACTGGGCGGTGGCGCCGCCCGACCTGGTGCCGGCCGGCGCCGGCTCCTGGGTCGGCTTCGGCGACGGCGCCGACGCCGAGGTCGAGGACGGCTGGATCGCGTTCCGGGGCGAGCGTCTGCTGCCGGTCGCCGATCTGCGGATCCGCGGAGCGCACAACCTCGACAACGCGCTAGCTGCGACCGCCGCCGCGCTGGCCGGCGGCGACGTGCCGCCCGGGGCGGTCGCGCAGGCGTTGCGCAGCTTCCCGGGAGTCGAGCACCGGCTGGAGGAGGTCGCGACCGTCGCCGGAGTGCTCTACGTCAACGACTCGAAGGCGACCAACCCCGCGTCGGCGCTGCGTGGCCTGCAGCCGTTCGAGGGCGGCGTGCACGCGATCCTCGGCGGCAGCCTGAAGGGCGGCGACTTCACGGCGCTGCGCGGCGAGGTCGGCGCGCGCTGTCGTGCCTGCTACCTGATCGGCGAGGCCGCCGACCGGTTGGCCGCCGACCTCGACGGGACCGTGCCGCTGTGTCGCAGCGGCACCCTGGAGCGAGCCGTCGCCGATGCCAGGGCGGCGACCGAGCCGGGCGACGTCGTCCTGCTCTCACCCGCCTGCGCGAGCTTCGACGCCTTCGCGAACTACGAGCAGCGCGGCGCCCGCTTCAAGGATATCGTCGCCGGCCTGGAGCGCGAAGAATGAGTTTCGCGCCGTGCGTCGAAGGGGTGCCGGATGGCAAAGCGCGGCACGCGGCCGATCGAGTACTCGATCCTCTACACCGCGACGCTCTGCATGCTCGCCGTCGGCGCGGTGATGGTGTACTCGGCGTCGTCGGCGGAGTCGCTGCTCGACGGCTCGGGCGACCCTTCGATGTACCTCAAGCGCTACGTCGCCTTCGGCCTCGTCGGGCTCGGCGTGATGCTGCTCGCCGCTCGCCACGGGCTGGCGCTGGTGCGCCAGCTGACGCCCTCGCTGCTCGGCGCCTCGTTCTTCCTGACGATCGCGGTGATGCTGCCCGGCGTCGGCGTGACGATCAACGGCGCCACCCGCTGGCTTGCCGCCGGCCCGCTCCAGTTCCAGCCGTCGGAGCTGCTGAAGGTGTCGCTGGTGCTCTACGCCGCGCAGCTGCTCGCGACGCGGCCGCGGTCGGTCGAGACGCTCGAGGGCATCGCCAAGCCGCTGCTGATCGTCGTCGGCGCTGCGTTCCTGCTGTTGATGAAGCAGCCCGACATGGGCACGACGATGGTCATCTGCTTCGCGATCGGCTCGCTGCTGATCGTCGCCGGCACGCCGATGCGGCTGATCGGGATGCTGGCCGGGGGGCTGGCGGTGCTGGCCTTCGTCCTGGCGATCGTCGAGCCGTACCGGATGGAGCGCATGACGGCCTTCCTCAACCCGTTCGCGGACGCCGGCGACACCGGCTTCCAGGCGGTCCAGGGGCTGACGGCGATTGGCTCCGGCGGCCTGTTCGGAGTCGGGCTCGGCGAGTCGGTCCAGAAGATCTTCTACCTGCCCGAGGCGCACACCGACATGATCCTGGCGATCATCGGCGAGGAGCTCGGGCTGGTCGGCATCGCGGGCGTCGCGGGCCTCTACGTGATGATCGGCTATGCCGGGCTGCGTGCCGCGAAGGCCGCGCGCGACCGCTACTCGAAGCTGGTGGCGGCGGGCATCACGTCGCTGATCCTCTGCCAGGCGACGCTCAACTTCTTCGCCGTGCTCGGCCTGGCGCCGCTGACCGGCGTGCCGCTTCCGTTCATCTCCTACGGGAGCACCAACCTGATCGTCCTGCTCGCTGGGATGGGGCTGCTGCTCAACGTCGCCGCGACCGGCGGCGTCGCGGCGCGCGGCGCCAAGCCCAAGCGTGCCGGCGCGGCGGATGCCGACAGATCGTCCGCGGTCCGGCTGCGCGCGATCGACGGAGGTGGCGCCGATGAAGGTCGCGATCGCCGCCGGCGGGACGGCGGGGCACGTCGTGCCGGCGCTGGCAGTCGCCGACGCACTGCGGGCTGAAGGCGCCGCGGTCGAGTTCCTCGGCGGCGAGCGCGCCGAGGCCGAGCTCGTTCCGGCTGCCGGCTACCCGCTCCATCCGCTGCGCGTCGCCGGGATCGACCGCCGCAACCCGCTGAGGGCCCTGCGGGCGCTCGCCCTCGCAGTACGCGCGACCGCGAGGGCGCGCCGCCTGCTGCGCGAGATCGGAGCCGACGTGGTGATCGGCGGCGGCGGCTACGTCGCCGGACCGGTCGGCCTGGCCGCGCGCACGCTGAGGCTGCCGCTGGTGCTGACAGAGGCCGACAGCCACCTCGGGATCGCCAACCGGCTGCTCGCGCCGGCGGCGGCGCGCGTCTTCCTCGCCTTCCCGCTCGCCGGGTGCGACGGCGACCGCTACGCGGTGGTCGGGCGACCGATCCCGCGCGGCACGCTCGGCGCCGACCGCATTGCGGCACGCGCCCGCTTCGGGATCGGCGCCGACGAGCGTTGCCTGCTCGTCTTCGGCGGCTCGCTTGGCGCGCGGACGATCAACGACGCGACCGTCGAGGCGTTCGGCGCCGCCGCGCCGTGCGCGGTCCTGCACGCCTGTGGTCGCCGCGACCACGAGGACCTCGCCGACCGCCTCGACAAGCTCGGCTCGCCCGCCCACTACCGCCTCCACGACTACATCCAGCCCTTCGCGGACGCCCTAGCCGCCGCCGACCTCGCGGTCGCCCGCTCCGGCGGGTCGGTCTTCGAGGTCGCCGCCGCGGGCGTCCCCTCGATCCTCGTGCCGTATCCGCATGCGACAGCCGACCACCAGACGCTCAACGCGCGCCACTTCGCCGCCGGCGGCGCCGCTGCCGTCGTCCCCGACGACGAGCTCGACGCCGCACGCCTGTCGCGCGAGGTCGGCACGCTACTCGCCGACGCCGGCCGCCTGGACGAGATGGGGCGCGCGGCACGCGCGCTCGCGCGGCCCGATGCCGCCGAGACGATCGCCCGCGAGGTGCTCGAACTCGGTAAGGCGGCGACGAGGTGAGCGTGGAGCCGCCCTTCGCCGATCGCCGCCTGCACTTCGTCGGCATCGGCGGCGCCGGCATGAGCGGGCTCGCCCTGGTCGCCGCGGAGCTCGGCGCGACGGTCAGCGGATCCGACCGCGCCGCGTCCTCCTACACTGCCCGCCTCCGCGCCGCCGGCATCGAGCCCGCGCTCGGCCACGACGCCGCCAACCTCCCCGCCGGCGCCGAGGTTGTCGTCTCGACCGCTATCCCCGCCGACAACCCCGAGCTCGCCGCCGCCCGCGCGGCCGGCGCCAAGGTCATCCACCGCGGCCAGCTGCTCGGCGAGCTGACCCGCCTCAAGCGCTCGATCGCGATCGCCGGCACCCACGGCAAGACCACGACCTGCGGCATGGTCGTCCACGTCCTGCGCGCCACCGGCCGCGACCCGGCGTTCGTCATCGGCGGCGAGCTGAGCTCCGCCGGCACCAACGCCGCCTGGGGCCCAGGCGACTGGATCGTCGCCGAGGCCGACGAGTCCGACCGCTCCTTCCTCGAGCTCCAGCGCGACGTCGCCGTCGTCACCAACATCGAGCTCGACCACCACGCCACCTACACCTCCCTCACAGACCTCCAATCCACCTTCGCCCAATTCGCAGCCCCCGCAAACCTCACAATCGCCTGGGACCACATCGATCCCGCCACCCTCGCTCCAAACACCCCCACCGACGCCCACGCGTCCATCCCTGACGCCCAAGTAGCCGCGGGAGACGAAGGCC
>DATABV010000158.1:0-3214 GCA_036259395.1 Thermoleophilaceae bacterium
CGGCGACAAGATCTTCGACACCCCGATCCGGCGGTCGGTCGCCTACGCCGAGTCGGCCGAGCGCGCGATCTCGATCGTCGACCACCGCCCCGACCTCGGGGCCGACTACCTGTCTCTGGCGGACGAGGTGCTGCAGCGGCTGGGGCGCGATGGGGACCGCAAGGCGCTGAAGAAGCTGCGCGCCGAGCTGGTGCCGGCCGGTTAAGGTCGGCTCATGTCCGATCTCCTACGCAAGCCGGCCAGCGAGCTGGCCTCGATGGTCCGTTCCGGCGACGTCTCGTCGCGCGAGCTGGTTCAGGCGTCGCTCGACCGGATCGAGGCGACGAGCGAGCTGAACCACTGGACGCTGGTCGACGACGAGAACGCGCTCGCCGCGGCGGACGCGGTCAAGCCCGGCGACAAGCGTCCGTTCGCCGGCGTGCCGATCGCGATCAAGGACCTGTTCACGCCGGTGGCCGGCCTGCGCATGGCCCAGGGTTCGGACCTGCTCGGCGAGTTCACCCCCGACTACGACTACGGCCAGGTCCGGCGCCTCAAGGAGGCGGGCTTCGTGATCGTCGGCAAGACCCAGACGCCGGAGTTCGGGATCACGCCGGTGACCAACCCGCGCCGCTTCGGCCCGGCGCGTAACCCGTGGGATCCCGCGCGCACGACCGGCGGCTCGAGCGGCGGGTCGGCTGGAGCCGTCGCGTCGGGCGCCGTCCCGATCGCCCATGCCAGCGACGGGGGCGGCTCGATCCGGATTCCCGCCGCCTGTTGCGGCCTGCTGGGCCTGAAGCCGGCCCGCGGCCGCATCTCGCGCGCGCCCGATCTCGGCGACCACTTCCTCTCGACCGACGGCGTGCTCGCTCGCAGCACCGAGGACGTCGCCGCGCTGCTTGACCTGATGGCCGGCCCCGAGCTCGGCGACGCGACCTGGGCGCCGCCGCCCGAGGCGCCCTTCGCCCAGCTCGCCCAGCGCGACCCGGGCAGGCTGCGCATAGCGCTCGTCACCGACATGCCGCTCCCCGACGCTGAGCTCGACCCCGAGTGCGAGCGCGGGGCGCGCGAGGCGGGCGAGCTGCTCGAGCAGCTCGGCCACCACGTCGAGCACATCCCCTCCCCGCTGCCCGACGGCGACGCCATCCTCGGCGTGTTCACCGCCCTCTGGGCCGCCAACGTCGCGGCGAGCGTGATGCACGGTCAGATCGTCAGCGGCAACCAGCCGACGGCCGAGAACATCGAGCCGCTCTCGATGTGGCTCTACGAGATGGGCCAGAGCATCCCCTCGCCGGCCTACATCGGCGCGGTCGTCACCAGCCAGGCGATCTCGCGCGGCGTCGTGTCGACGTGGGCCGACTGGGACCTCGTCGTCACGCCGGCGCTCGCCCAGCGACCGGTTCGCCACGAGGAGATCGATCCCAGCGGCCCGGATCCCGAGGCGCAGTTCAAGCGGGCGGCCGAGTTCACTCCTTACACGCCGATGTTCAACCTGACCGGCCAGCCGGCAATCTCGGTCCCGCTCTTCCAGGGCGACGACGGCCTGCCGACCGCAGCCCAGATTGTCGGCCCGCAGGCCGGCGAGGCACTGCTGCTCCAGGTCGCGCGCCAGCTCGAGGAGCTTGCACCGTGGGCCGACCGCTTCCCGGCGGGCGTTCCGACGCCTGAGAGCCTCGGTGCGCACCCGGCAGAGCCGGGCGCTTCCGCTAGAGCGTCCTGACCAGCTTGCGGTCGCGCGAGTAGGTCAGCAGCTTGGTCGCGTCGGCGGGCGTAAGCCAGCGCAGCTCGTCGACCTCGTCGTTGGGCTCGAAGCCGGGGTCCTCGATCACCGCCATCAGCCAGTAGCGGACGACCTTCGGCCGGCCTTCGTTGTCGTCGTAGTGGGCGAACGCCAGCTCCGGCCCGAGCCGGCAGATCAGGCCGGTCTCCTCCCGCACCTCGCGCAGCGCCGCCTCCTCGAACGTCTCGCCCGGGTCGAGCTTGCCCTTCGGGAAGCTCCAGTCGTCGTAGCGCGGCCGGTGCACGACCGCGATCTCCGTCTCCTCCGGGCCCTTCCGCATGACGACCCCGCCGGCCGCCTCGATCCGCTTGACCGTCACTCGATCGCCTCCACGTCCGCCCCCGCGGCGACAAATCGAACCCTCCGCACGTCGCACTCCGGGGCAAGCCTGCGCAGCCCCTCCACGACCGCGCCGGTCTGCTCCCACTGGCACCAGAACAGCGCCGTCGGCCCCGCCCCCGAGATCGTCGCGCCGAGCGCGCCGAGCTCGGTGGCGTGGCCGATCAGCTCGATCGAGCGCGGATAGAGGTGCGCGCGCCGGTCCTGGTGCAGGCGGTCCGACAGGCCGCGCGCGATCGCGCCGAGGTCGCCGCTGCTCAGGCCGAGCGCGAGCAGGGCCGCGTGGGCGACGTTGTGGACCGCGTCGTCGATCGGCACCTCGGCCGGCAGCGCGGCGCGCGCCTCGGCGGTCGGCACCGGCTGCGGCGGCGTGACGAGCACGCCCTCCAACCCGGCCGGCGGCTCGAGCCGCACCGGCGCGTCCTCGGCGCAGATCACGAAGCCGCCCAGCAGCGCGGCGGCGACGTTGTCGGGATGGCCCTCGAGCTCGGTCGCGTGCCGGAGCAGCGGCGCGTCGAGCTCGTAGAGGTGGTCGGCGGCGGCGAGGCCGGCGACGATCGCTGCGGCGCTGGACCCGAGGCCGCCCGAAGACGGGATCTCGGAGCGGATCCGGAACGCGACGCCGTCGGCCGGGTGCAGCCGCTCGAAGGCGCGCACGCAGAGGTTGTCGCGGTCGAGCGGGACGCCGGGGGTGTCGCAATCGACCGAGAACGTCCCGGTCTCCTCGACCTCGAGCTCGAGCGACAGCGACAGCGCCGCGGCGAGCACGTCGTAGCCCGGCCCGAGGTTGGCCGAGGACGCCGGCACGCGGACGGTGCGGCGGCGGTTCACCCGTCCCCCAGGACCGCCGTCTCGACGCTGTCGATGTCCGGCTCGCACGGGACGACAGAGGCGGCGCGGTCCATCGCTGTCTGCGGGTCCTTCAGCCCATGGCCGGTCAGGACGCATACGACGCGGCCGTGGCCGCCGTGCGCCAGCAGCCCGGCGACCGAGGCGGCCGACGCCGGCTCGCAGAAGACGCCCTCGCGCGAGGCGAGCAGCCGGTAGGCATCGAGGATCTGGTCGTCGGTCACCGCGCGAACCTGACCGCGCGATGCGGTGAACGCGTTCATCGCG
>DATABV010000159.1:0-2725 GCA_036259395.1 Thermoleophilaceae bacterium
GCACGATCGTCGCGTCGAGCGAGACGGCGACGGCCAGGCCGACGCCGATCTCCTTGACCGACGGCACGCCGACGCCCGCGAAGACAGCGAAGACCGCGACCATGATCAGCGCCGCGCTGGAGATCGTCGCCGCGCTGCGCGCTAGGCCCTGCGCGACCGCGACCTTCGAGTCCCCGGTGGCCGCGTAGCGCTCCTTGATCCGGCTCAGCAGGAACACCTCGTAGTCCATCGAGAGGCCGAAGACGATCGCCAGCAGCAGCGGCGGCGTCATCGTGTTGATGTAGCCGAGCGACTGGAACCCGAGGAAGCCGTCGATCCAGCCCCACTGGAAGACGGCCACCAGCACGCCGTAGGCGGCGCCGACCGAGAGCAGGTTCATCAGCACCGCCTTCAGCGGCAGCAGGACCGAGCGCAGCAGGAAGAACAGCACGACGTAGCTGAAGGCCAGCACGAACAGCGCGATCTTCCAGAGAGAGTCGGTCACCTGGACGTTGAAGTCGTGGACCGACGCCGTGGCCCCGCCGACGTCGACGCGGGCGACCTCCATCAGCGCGCCGGCGCCGCTCTCTCCGTCCCGGAGACGCTCCACGAAGTCGCGTGCCTGCTGGCTCTCGGCGTCGGTGCTCGGCGTGATCGCGATCAGCGCCGCGCTTCCGTCGCGCGAGGGCACCGCCGGGCTGACCCGGGCGGCCTCCGGATCGTCCTTCACGGCCGCCGCGAAGCTCTTCAGCGCCTCGCGGTTCTCGGGGTCGCCGGCCACACCGCGCTCGAAGGTCGCGACCACCTCGACCGGCGAAGCCGCACCGTGCCCCGCCTTCTTGGCGGCGAGCTCGGCGCCGACGCGCGTCTCGTTCCCCTCAGGGAACTGGCGCAGCGCGCCGTCTCCGGTCTCGAGCGAGAGCGCAGGCACCGCCAGGACGATCATCACCGCCGCCGCGGCCAGCGCGGTTAGGCCGGGGCGCCGGGTCACGCGGTCCGTCCAGCTCTGCCAGAAGCCGGGCGCGTCCTCGGCGCGCGGCTGGCGGCGCGAGAGCCTGCGCAGGCCGCGGACGATCCCCGCCACGACGCCGGCTGTGCGGCCGGGGACGTAGCCCCGCCGTCCGGTGGCCGCCATCAGCGCCGGCAGGAAGGTCATCGCGGCGATGATCGAGACGGCGACGACCATGATCGCGCCGTAGGCCATCGACCGCAGCGTCGTCGAGTCGACGAGCAGCAGGCCGGCGAGCGACACGATCACGGTTATCCCGGAGAAGGCGACGGCCACTCCGGAGGTGCGCATCGCGATTCGACGCGCCTCGATCGGCTCGGCGCCGGCGTTGATCTCCTCGCGGTAGCGGGAGAGGATGAACAGCGAGTAGTCGACCGCGACGCCGATGCCGATCATCGAGGCGACGTTGGTCACGAACACCGACATGTCGGTGGCCTGCGAGAGGAAGAAGATCCCGGCGCCGGTCACCATCACGCTGACGAAGCCGAGCACACCCGGCAGCAACGCCGCCACCAGCGAGCCGAAGACGGCGAGCAGGATCAGCAGCACGATCGGGAAGCCGGTCGCCTCGGCGCGCTCGAGGTCCTTCTTGCTGAGGTCCTGCATGCCCGCCCAGAGCGCCTGCTCGCCCACGAGATAGGTCTCGACGCCGTTCCGCGGGCCCTCGCCGATCCCGAGCTCCTCGCGCAGGTCGACCGCGAGGTCGGCGGTGTCGTTCATGTCGCCCCCGGTCTTCAGGGAGGCGATCGAGATCGGGGAGCTGCCGGCATCGCGCTCGGCCGCCGCCAGAGCGGGCTGGGTCAGCTCCGCCAAGGGCATGTCGTCGACGACCGCGTCGACGCGCGCGAGCTCGCGCCGGACGTCGGCTGCGTCTCCGCCGGGCCGACGGGCCACGACGACCGAGAGCGTCTGGCGCTCGGCGTGGTCGAAGTCGGCGATCGCCTTGTCGACCGCCTCGGAACCCGACCCGGGGATCGTGAAGCCGCCCGCAGTCAGGTGCTCGGTCTGCTTCACCGCGAACGGGAGCGATACGACCAGCAGCACGCCCCAGAACGCCAAGACCGGCTTGCGACGGCGCTCCAGGAAGGAAGTCAGCCTGTCCATCGCTTGCTGCATCGAGCGCTCCTTCGGCGGGGGTTTCGGCTGGCTGGTTGGCTAGCCAGCCAGCAAGATACGCCAATCCGATCCGATCGGCATCGGCCCCACTGTGATTCTCGTCACAGAGCGGCTAGGAGCTGCTGCCGAGCAGGCGCCTGACGGTGCTCATGCCCAGCTCGAGGGTCGCGGCGCTGTCCCACTCCGGGTCCGAGATCAGCTGCAGCCCCATACCGTCGCCGAGCGCGAACAGCAGCGCCGCGACGGCCTCGGGATCGCCGTCCAGCGCGATCACGCCCTCCTGCTGCTTGGTGCGCAGCGCGGCCGCCATGTGCGCGCGCCAGGTGCGGTAGAGCTCGACGAGCTCGACGCGGATCTCCTCGCTGTGGCGCGAGGCGCTCAGCATCTCGTACAGCACCGCGTGGGCGCCTGGCTCGTCGGCGACGAACGCCTGCAGCGACTCTACGAGCACCGCGACCGTCTCGTCGGCGGTCGACGCGGCCGCGAGCCGCTCCTCGAGCGCGGCTACGCGCCGGTCGCAGTCCTGGCGGACGACCTCCACCAGCAGCCGCTCCTTGGAGCCGAAGTAGTAGTGCAGGAGCCCGCGCGAGACGCCGGCCTGTGGGACGGTCGCACTGAGGC
>DATABV010000160.1:0-2646 GCA_036259395.1 Thermoleophilaceae bacterium
GCGGCGCCTGGCAGGCGAGACGAGCGCGTATGCGCTGCAGGAGATGGCCCGTCAGCGCCGGCGCAGGGGGGACACCGAGATGACGAAGCGCATTCGCGAGGACCTGCCAGTCGAGTGGGTGGATCGTCGAGCAGAGCGCAGCTGCCTCGCGAATGCGCTTCGTCATCTCGGTGTCCCCCCTGCGCCGGCGCTGACGGGCCATCTCCTGCAGCGCATACGCGCTCGTCTCGCCTGCCAGGCGCCGCTCCGCCACCTGGCGCAGGATCTCGCGCGAAGGCTCCCGATGAGGGGAGTCCCCGCCTATCGCATAGATGAACACGTTCGTGTCGAGGTAGACGCGGCTCAATCGATTCCGATCTCCTCGTCCCATGCCTCCTGCAGCTCTCGCTTGAGCTCATCGGGTCTGCCGACGGGCAGCGGCGGGGCGGCGAGAAAGGACTTCAGCGCGGCGAGCGCGGGGGCCCTGTCATCTCGTGCGAGCTCGTTGTCGATCGCCTCGCGGACCACCGCTCCGACCGACGAACCGGTGGCCGCCGCACGCTGGCGGAGACGCTCGAGGCGGTCGTCGTCGAGCAGAACGTGCACACGCCTATTCAACTCACCCATATGTGCAGGTTACATGCACATATGTGACGATCTAGCTTCGCGGGCGCGTTACGGGGCTGCCGCCGCGGCCTCCGCCTGCTCCCAGAGCCGGAGGTAGGCCTCGGCGCCGTTGGCGAGGTCCTCGATGATCTGGGGGCCGCCGACGATGCGCAGGTCCTCGATCCAGTCGGGATAGAGGCCGTAGTGGTCGACGCCGTCGACGTTGACGTCATAGGTGCGGGTGCCGGAGACCTGGCGGTGGATCGTGGTGCCGCCGTCGAAGGACTGGAACGGGTACTGGACCGGGTTCTGCGCCGCGTCCGGGCGGGGGACCGGCTGGGCGTGCAGGCCGTTGATGTCGGAGCCGAAGCCGAGCCCGAAGAGTTGGTCCTGGCGGCGGTTGGCGCGCGCCGCCTGCCACTCCTCGACGAAGTGGTTCGCCTCGTGGCTGATCGGGCCGACGAGGCCGCCGAGCGCCTGGAGGCGCTGCTGGCTGCCGTCGTCGCCCCAGCTGTGGCTCGAGACCACGCCGGGATAACCCTCCTGCTCGAGGATCGTCAGCGCCTCGCCGCGCGCCTTGACGCTGAGGTGGTCGGTCTCGACGATCATCCCGCGGTCGATCATCGACCGAATCAGGTGCTCGCCAAGCGGCGTCAAGCCCTTTGGGTTGCACAGCGGCGCCGGCGGATAGACGGGCAGCTGGCCCTCCAGCAGCGGCGCGGTCAGCACCGAGCCGAAGACGTTGTAGATCAGCGCGGCGTGCTCGCCAGTCGGGTTTGTCGGCTCGTTGTCGTGGTCAGCGGCGCCGGGGCAGTGCTCCGCGGTCCAGAACTGGCCGGTCGCGTACTTGTTGCCGGTGTTGACGAGCACGCCTTGAGTCCCGGAGTCGAAGTGGACACCGCCGAGCGCGTTGTCGAACTTGTGCACAGGGAACAGGGACTGGACGCCGATCGCCTCCAACCGGTCGAGCTCGGCGTCGATCTGCGCCGTCGTGCAGCGCGGGACGCCGTTGAACTGGCCGCAGTCCAGGACCTCCGAGACCTCGATCCCGAGGACCATCGCCAGCTTGCCCTCGTTGACCACGCGCCGCGCCTCGGCGGGGTCGTCGACGATTCGCAGGAACCCCTTTCCCGGCCCGCCGAACTGGGCGTCGATGTAGTCGACCAGCGCGTGCATGTCCTCGGCCTGCCGATACGCGCTCACCATCTCGTTGCAGTTGTTCTGCTTGAGCGGGTAGATCTCGCACAGCGCCCGGTTCTCGACGAGGTCGTTGACCATGATCCGCAGCCCCGACCGCCAGGCGCGCTCGATCCACTTCCAGTAGGTCCCCTCGTGGGTCAGCGACTCGTCGCGCGGCCAGCCCGCGAAGCTCGGCCAGCCGTCGGTGCTGTGCGTGCCGACCGGACTGCCAAAGGCGAAGAAGTTCTCCGCGACCGCCCCAACGCCGTTGCCGACGTGGTCGACGCAGTCGCGCATCGCGACCGTGACGCCATACGGGCTCCACGGCCGCCCGCAGTGGAACCGCCCACCCAGGAAGCGGTACGCCCCGAGGTGGATGTGGTCGTCGAGGAAGCCGCGCACCGGCGCGTCGGGGCTCACGCCCTTGAACGGCTCGCCGCTGACGTTGACCTCGACCTCCGGGAACTCCGCGCATCCCTGCGCCGGCTCGAAGCTCCAGCGCGGAGTCGTGGAGGCGACCTGCGCCAGCCGGCCGAACGCTCCGACGCCCAAGTGCTTGTCGGTCGCCACGTTCGTCAACCGCAGCACGTCGTCGACCTCGGTCGCGCGCCAGTCCGCCGCCGGCCCGGGATTTGCGTTCGCCGAGACCGCCCCGAGCACCGACGCCGCCGGCATCCGCCCGTCGGCCCCAAAGAGCAGATAGCGCCCCAGCGCCGTGGCCTGCAGCCGGAACGGCGTCGGCGTCGCCGCACCGGGGGCCTTCAGCGCATAGCCGAGCGCGTCGCGGACGACGACTCGATCCGTCGTCGCGTCGCGCAGCGAGTAGCAGCCGTTCGCGTACGCGTATACGTCAGCTGCTGCGGCCGACGCCGGCATTGCGGT
>DATABV010000161.1:0-10353 GCA_036259395.1 Thermoleophilaceae bacterium
GCCGCGCCTTCGCGCGGCTCCAGTGCTTCTGGGACGGGCGGTTGGCCAGGGCGCGCAGGCCCGAACGGCACTAGCGGCCGACCCAGCGTCGCGCCAGCTTGGCGGCGGCGCGCGCCGACCCGACGCGCGTGAAGTAGGCCCAGGTGTCGTCGAGGCCGAGGCGGGCGCGGATCTGCGGGCCGGTGAGGATCGTCGAGCCCCTCGAGCCGACGATCCGCGCGCGCACGATGCGTGGGGAGACGCCGCGGTCGAGCACTTCGACGCGGCGCAGCGTGCCCGGCGCGCCGAGCAGCGCCCCCATCCGCGCGTTCGAGAAGCGGACGGTCCAGCGGTGCTTCGGCGAGATCGCGTCGTAGGGGTCGTGGATGCTCTTCAGCCACGGCAGCGGCGAGGAACCGGGCCAGCTGTTCTCGATGTTCTCGGTGCGCCCGCCCGAGGTCGAGAAGTAGAAGGTGGTGGCCGGCTCGCCGTCGTGGGTGACGATCTCGCCGGCGGTGCGGCGGACGGCGGCGTTGGTGGCGGCCGTCTCGGCGACCAGGCCCTTGTACATCTGGGAGCGGGTGTCGGGGTACTGGTCGAAGATGTCGCCGGTCTTGCGCGTCGTGAGCGCATAGGTGCGCGCGGTGACCGCCTGGGCGCGCAGGACGTCGGCCGCCCATGAGGCCGGCACCTCGCTGGCCACGACGCCCTTCACGTAGTCGTCGATCGGCAGCGCGTTGACGACCGTCACGCCGCCGGCGCTGCCGGGGTAGAGGTCGAAGCTGCCACGGTAGCGGCCGCTGACGACGCCCTGGATGGCCGCGCCGAGCAGGCGCATCGGCTTGCCGCCGTTGCTGACGGTCAGCGGCGCGCGGTAGGTGCCGAGGCGGCGGCCGCCGGCGCCGTAGAGCGCGAGGCGGTTGCCGCGCGCGGGGCGGACGACGTGGGTGGCGCCGCGTGACAGCGCGATGCCGCCGGGACCGCGCGTCGCGCCGCTGAAGCGCACGTACGGGTCGCTGGCCTGGAGCAGCACGCGGACCGGCCGACTCGGCGCCTGGCCGAGCTTCGTCCCCCGGTAGTAGTGGCGCAGGATCCGCTCGTAGCCCCAACCCTCCTGGGCCATCCCATAGGCGCCGTACTGGCTCATGCCGATGCCGTGGCCGAAGCCGGCTCCGCGGACCACCTGGACGGCGCCGCTGGCGGCGGTGGGAGCGAGCGCGGCGGCCGCGAGCGCGACGATCGCTGCGAGCAGGACGGCGGTCAGCTGGGGGCGAGGCTTGGTCATAGTCGGTTCCAACCAGTTCGGCGGCCCAAGGTAGCGGTCCTTCCGCCCGCCGCGCGCGACCGCGGCGGCGCATCCGCAATCGTTCTGCCCTTGACTTTCGCCGCCCATTGCGGATAGGGTCGTGTCTCCAACCCAGATCCCGGTTGGAGCCCTCCTTTTGGAGGGGAGGAGGGAAGCGTTAGGACTCGAGTCCCGGCCGATACCCCGGGGCGCCAGACCTCCACACAGGAGGGGTGCGGAGCGTCGTCTCAGAGTCCAGATACGCGGGGCAGGTGGCGGGGCCCACACCGCCACCAGGCCCTGCGCAGCTCGAAACCACGGTCGTCGTACGGCGCAAAGGGCGCCGGCCGATACGGCCGACGCCCTCGCCCGATCGGTGCGAGTAGAGCTCACACCTTCGATGCGGCTAGTGATAGATCCGGATGCCAGACGAGTCCGGTGATCCCAGCATGCCGCGGACGCGCACCTGCGAATAGTACGAAATCCCCATCACATCCGACGAGAACAGCTGCAGCGGAAAGTTGTCACCTCCCGCATAGTTGTGCAAAACGTCAAACTCGATGGTGACATCGCCGAAATGCTCCAGGCACATATTAAGGGTTGCCTTGAATGGATCACTGAGGTTGGGGCCCTCCTCAGTGAAAGTTCCCCCCCACTTCCCGGCCGGATGATCGACAACAGAACATGCTGAGTATTGAGCATCAGCACAAGGGCGTGGACCCGAAACAGCTGCCTCCGCGAAGACAAAGTGTCCTTCTCCACCGACACGGCCAGATGCGGAGATCGTGCACCCGAAGACGGGATAGGGAAACAACCCCTGGAACACCGGCCCCAGATCGAAGTTCAGCGGCCCTTCCAGCCGGAGCGGGCAGCCGCCAGTGACTTGCCCGGAACCGAGCCAGAGCTGGCTGCACTTGGTGTCTGTGTTCGCGTCGTGGACGTCGACATCCGCCGATGCCGGCGCTGCCACGGCGCCCATGATCGCCACCGCGGCGAGACAGGCGAGAATTAGCTTTCGCATACTACTCCTTTGATTTCGTGTTTAACCGGGCTGACGCCCGGCACTGCAGGCCGCCGATCGCCGGTCACGCGGCGATCGGCTGTGCCGTTTTGTGAAGGGCTGGGGTCGCTAGCCGGAGGGCGTGGAGCTGCGCCTCGCGGAGGGACGGTCCTGACGATCTGGCCCCTGTCGCGCCCGGCGCCTCGCCGCAGCCTTGCGGCGCTTCGCCGCCGCCTTGCGACGTTGCGCCTTCGACCGCTTACCGCACGGTGTCTTCACGCGGATGTTGCGGTCGAAGTGCTTGCCGTTGTGGCCGTCGACGTCGGTCACGGCCCGGTGCCCCTTGGGCTTGGCGCAGAGGTCGATCCTGGCGCGCCGGGTGCGGGTCACCGTGAGGATGCCGTTCTTGCCGCCCTTGATGTTGAGGTTGAAGCGGGAGACCGGTGCGTCGGGCACGCCCGCGAACGTGTTGACGAGCTTGCCGCCCTTGGTAGTCGAGCTCTCGCCGCGGAGGTTGATCGCTATCTCGCCTCTCAGCGCGACGACGATCATCGGCAGCGTGCGGATCTCGTTGCCGGTCCGCTTGTCGATCCTGACGTTCTTGACGAAGTAGACGTTGCCGACCAGCGGGCGCTTGAGCAGCGGTGAGACCGCCCTCGCCCGGCCGACGATCGACCCGCGCGGGCAGTGGTTCTCGAGGTCGTCCCGCGTCCCGTCCTCGAACTCGCACAGCGCTCGCGCGTTGTCGGGGTCGAGCGCGAGCGACTTCGGCAGGCGGACCACGGCCTTCTCGATGCGCGCCTCACCCGCGCGCTGGGTCACGACCGCGCGCACGCCGGGATGCTTGCCCGTCCGCCGCTGGCGCTTGCCCGTGAGCGCGATCCGGATCTTCGGACGGAAGCGCAGCGCTGCGCAGCCGCTCGCCTGGAAGGGATAGGCGAGGTCCGCCCTCGCACCCTCGGTCGACAGCACCGTCGCGGCGATCTGCTTCGGCGAGCAGTCGCTCGGGTTCACCATGAAGCCGGGCCTGTTGACGGCGACCGTCACCTGACGGACGCGCAGCGGGATCCCATGCCAGATCCGCGGGAACGGGTCCGACACGACGGTCACCTGCGCCGTGCGGCGATCGACGTGCAGCGCCTGGCGGACGACGATCGTCGACAGGGCGAGCGGCCCCTTGAACGGCCCCGCCTCGACGGGCACCGAGACAGCCAAGCCGTACGGCGCGCCCTTGTAGCCCTCGGTGAGGAAGACCGAGCCCTTCCGCTCGAGGAAGTACGGCGCCCCGGACCCCGCGCCGGCATCGACGACGCCGATCTGCGAGGACGACGGACAGGCGTTCGCCGCGGCCTGCCCGTTGCTGCAGAGCGGCACCGACCGGACCGAGGCGAGCAGGCCCGACGACATCGTGGCCGACAGCTCGCTGAGGAACTGGTCGCCGTCGCCGCGCGTCAGCTGGAACGAGAAGCTGCCGCCGCCGACCGCCTGCTGCGAGCTCATGCCGGCTCTCAGCGTCGGCGAGAAGCCGAGCGAGCAGCGCGTGTTGGTCACGAAGCTGCCGCCCGCTCCCACCGCGCGGCCGCCCGCGCCGTGAGCGGCGGTCCATGGAGTGAACAGCGACGACCAGCCGGCGCTCTCGCAGCGCGGCGGCAACGCGAGCAGTCCATGCGCGCCCCCCTTGAGCCGGAGCTTCATCGTCTCGAACGGGACCCGCGGGTTCTTGTCGAAGGTCGCCGTGATGCGCCCGGTCTGGGCATCCACCACCGTCGATCCTGCGATCTTCGCCAGCAGGCCGCGCTGCCTGTTGCGCACGACCAGGAACAGCCGGAACATGTCGCCCGACTCGGGGTTGATCGACTTCGGCGTCCCGAGCACCACCTCGCCGGTCAGGTTCGGCGTGCGCGACTGCTCGTCGGCGCCCGGGAGGATCGGCGTGAAGACCTCCGCGGTCCCGATCCTCGAGCCGGCCGGGCACTCGGCGCCCGCGCCGTCGAACGGGTCCTCGTCGTTGAAGGTCGGCGGGTTGCCGACGGCGACGAGCCCGATCTGCTCGTCCGAGCAGCCCTCGAGGCCGGCGGCGCCGGCGGGGTTGATCGCGACGTCCGGCGGCAGCGTGACGACCGCCTTGTCGAGCTGCGCCGTCGCAAGGCCGGCGGGCGACTTCCAGTGCGCCGGAGCGCCGGTCGCGTCGTCCGGGTCGTGGGCGACCGACGCAGGCGGATCGTCGTTCTGCGGGATCGTCATGTCGGCCTCGAGCCCGGTCGCGTCGTTCGCGACCGTCGAGGTGGCGCGCATGTCGAAGCTCGGCTGGAACGGCACCGCGGCGCAGCCGTCGACCGGGACGTCGGCGGGAGCCTTATACGGCTTGAAGACGCCCGGATCCTGCCACGAGCTGACCTCGACGATCGTCACGGGCGCGACCGGGTCGCACTCGGTCGGGTTCGTGAAGAACGGCCTGATCGGACCCCACGACGGGTCGTAGGACGCTGGCTCGGCGTCGGGCGTGTCGCCGGTCAGGCCTGCCTCCGGCATGCCGCCGAGGACTTCGCCGTCGGTAGTGTGGCCGAGGTAGCCGGTGCGCGGGCGGTACCTGTCGTGCGAAGACGCCCACGGCACGCCCCACAGCGTGATCGACTGGCCGAGCAGCGGGAGGCCGCCCGGTACATCGAGGACCATCGTGTCGATTCCGAAGTCGCCGCTGGTGCGAGCCTTGGCGACGATCGGGATGTTCGCTCGCACTATCGCGTTTGGCGCGGCGTTGATCAGGAACTCGGCCGTCTTGCCGTCGCGCGGCTCGACGTTGTACACGGCGAACACGCTCGTCGCCGTTCCCCCGGAGCTGCTGGTGGTGATGGTCGAGACACCGACCTGGGTCTCGGGCCCGCATCCCAGCGGGCTTCGGCGCGCGTCCGCAGACGAACAGGCCGGTACCGCGTTGGGGTTGCCTACCAGTCCCGGCGGCAGCTTCACCTCGACGGTCCTGGTGTCGCCATCGCCGATCGAGAGGATCGGCAATACCCCGGAGAGGCTCGGGTCGGGGGATCGCTGCATCCAGAACGACGCGGTCGCATCGGGGTGCGCGCCCGCCTGGGCGACCGGGTCGAGCCGCCAGCTCGGCTCCGCGCCAGGAGTCCAGGTCGTGTCGAGCGGCGGGGTCGCGTCCACCTCGGTGGGGCTGTACGGCCCGCCGTGGTCGATGCAGTGGGCGAAGTTGGGGGGAGGGGCGGTGCCGCCGTTGTGCGGGCCAACTCCGCCCCCGGTCGTGCTCGCCGCGCTGAGGTCGCAGGTGCCGGCCCACCACGCCTTCGCACCGGGCCAGGCCGGTCCGGCCGCGTCGGCGATGCCGAAGTTGGCGCCCAGCGGCTCGCCGTGGTCCGCACTCGCCGACCAAGGGGACAGCAGCAGGAGGACCAGGCTCATCGACGCGACGAGAGCCGTCGCGCGACGCGCTCGCCGCCAGAGGGATGTGTGCTCATGCCGGGCCTTCGCGCCAATCATCGTGGGGGTGCCTCTCGTCGTCGCCGGGTCGTTTGCTGATGCCCTCACCGGCCGGCCCTCCGGAGCCGGACTCGCGCAGACCGCTCGCCGGCCCTCGGGCTCCTAACTGTCACCGTCAGCCTCAGCGCGCGACCGGCCGCGAGCTGGCGCCTGGCGGGCCGGTTCAGCCGTAGGCGGATCACCGCGGAGCCGGCTCGGCGGACGCGGATGCTCCGGCGAGCGACCGTGCGGACGCGGCTCCTCCGCTTGGTCGTCCGAATACGCGCGCGCGCCACCGCGGTCACCTTGCCCGGCGCCGTGATGCGCAGGCGGACGCGAACGACTCCCGTGCGCGCCGCGCGCCGACGGGCCTTTCGGCCGACCCGCGCAAGCCTCAGGCCGACCCTGGCCGTGTCGGCATTCGACCCGCCCGACCGATGGGTCCGCTCCGAGATACCCATCGGCGGCCCACCCGGCCCCTGGCAGGCGCCCGCGAGCGGGTCGCAGGGGACCGGGGGTGGGGACGGTGGCGGGAAGCCGCCGCCGACGCGGGCGTCGTAGATGTCGAAGTCGGCGTCCTCGATCTCGCGCAGGTCGATCCGCTGAGAGGTCTGGAAGAAGACGTCCTGGCCGTCTCGGCTGTTGCCGGAGTACCACGCGTCGTCGTGCGTGTTGCCCGGCGAGATCAGCGTCAACTTGCCGTCGCGCCACTCGTAGACGTCCATCCGGTCACCGTTGGTGTCTCCCTCGACGAGCGGCAGGCGGCTCTCGAAGTAGATCGAGAGGCCGCGCTCGCCGTGGAGTGCGAGATTGGCGTGACGCTGGCCGCCGAGGCCGACTCGCTCCCCCTCGCCGTACATCGGCCCCTGGAACCCGAGGTCGGCGTTGCACAGCTGCTCCAGCGTTGCGTCAAAGCCATCTGCGCACCGATACGGCGAGGCGCCCGGCAGCGGCGCCGAGACGCGGGTCAGGCGGTCGGTATCCGCCTCGTAGAGGTAGACGTCGCTCGCGCTGTCGTCGTCGTCCTCGGTCAGCTGGCCGGCCGTCTCGAAGACCACGGCGTCGCCATCGGGCGTGCCGCGCACGCAGTTGACCTGCGCGCGTAAGAGAAGGCCGCGGGGATCGGAATTCAATGCCTGTGGCATTCCGGTTACTCCGTTCGCGGTCGCACAAGCGTCCACGGCGCTCCCCGAGGCCGAGTACGGCAGACGCGCCACGAACCGCCAGCGGTCGCCGCCGCTCAGCCTGTCGTCGTACAGGTAGAGGTTGCGGACGGAGGCGTTGCCCGTCGGCGTCCCGCCGGGAGTCGTCGTCCCGTTCGCGGGGGGCGTCGCGTCGGCGCCGTCGATCGGAGACGCCGTCACGAAATAGGCGCGCCTGCCGTCGTCGGAGATGTAGCGCGCGGCCGTGCCGGATCGCGCCCCGACCCCGCAGCCGGCACCGATCATGCAGTGAGTGCTCGGATCCGCGGTCCCGCTCGGGCCGCCGGAGATTCGGGTGAGGTCGCCGTCAGCGGGGTCGTCCGCGAGATCGTCGGGAAGCCGATAGCGGTACAGGTCCCAGGAGTCGTCCGCGGCCCCTCCAGCGAGGATCGGACCCGCTGTTCCGGTCCCGTTGGGGTCGTCCTCGGTCAAGGGGGCATTGGTCCTGAAGTAGACGAACCTCCCGTCGCGCGACGCACCCTCGAAGGAGGTGCCGCGTCCGAGCAGCCCGAAGCTCTGCCCGGCGATCTCCGAGCGGGATATCCATCGGACCGTCGCGCCGTCCGGGCCGTACTGACGCACGTACAGCTGCGGCGGGCAGTCGGTGGCCGCGCCGGTGCCGGTGGCGCAGAAGGTCGGGGTTGCGTCGTCGAGCGGATCCGGGCTCATGAAGAAGACCCGCCGGCCGTCGTCCGACATCGCCGTGGCCGACGGTCCTGCGATCGGGTTCGCGCGGCCCACCTCGCCCCCCGCTCCGACGGAAGCTCCGCGGACGCTCGTGACGGCCCCGCGCTCGCAGGGCCGGGCGGCGATCGTCCCGTTCGCCTGGCGAGTCGGGATCATCGTCGCGTCGCCGCCGGCCGTGGTGCCCGTGCACTCGTTGACGAGGTGGCGCGGGCCGGATCCCGGTGGCTCCTGCAGGTAGATCGCATCCCCGGCGATCTGGAGGTTGCTCGGATCGTCGGCGGGCGTCGGTCCGAGCAGGCCGCGGTAGGTCTCCTGCGGGCCGCCCCACCGCAGCATCCGGTCGCCGTCGTCGTCGATCAGCGCGCTGTCCGTGTTCACCGCCTGCTCGGCGAGCAGCGGATCGACGATCCAGTCGTACCATCCGGACCCCCTCAAGCCGCCGCCGTCGCCGAAGACGCGAGTGCCGAGGCGCGAGCCGGACGGGAACTGCCATGCCCGGTGCTGCCAGGCCTGGGTGTCGAGATCGGCCGAGACGCCGGTGGCGAAGTTCACCGGCAGCGCCGCGGACTCGGCGCCCGCGATGTTCTGGACCGCGTCCGACCTCCAGCCGGCGGCGGTCCTGCGGATCACGACCATGTCGTCCTGGTGCGGGAACGCCGTGCCCGCCTCGCGATCGAGGATGCCGAAGCGCAGGCCGAACAGCAGCGACTCGCCGTCCGCAGACGGCGTTCCGGGATTGGCCGCGGCATGGTCGGGCATCGACTCGCCACCGCGACGGTTGTTCTTGTCGGGAGTCGTGACCATCTCGTACGCTCGACCCGGTGGCGGAGCGACCGCACCGCGCGTGGTGAAGGTGCGGTCCTCACCCTCGGAGGTGCCTATCGAGTTGGTCGCCACGAGGCGGTAGTGGTACGTCGTGGCGGGCGTCAGCCCGCTGGCGTCCTGCGCCACGGCGCGCACGATGCCGGCGGAGCCGGCATCCGCCGCCGGGATCGGGATCCGCGACCCGTAGTCGGCGCTCGTACCCAGCTCGAAGTAGTAGGTGGTGGGGAGGTTGTTCGGGTTCACCCGCCCGAGCAGCCGCGCCGAGGTCGCTGCGACGTGCTGCGACGCTCCGGTGGTGACATCCGGAGGCGAGACCGGCGTGGTGACCGTCGTCTCGGCCGACACGGCCGTCGGTCCGCCGAACCGCTTCGTCGCGACCAGCCGCACCCGATAGATGGAGTTCGCCTCGAGCGTGCTGACGGTCTCGGTCACCGTGACGGGATCGTCGCCGGTCACCACGCCCCCCGACCCGGCGTCGATCCAGGTGACTCCGTCCCTGCTGTACTCGAACCGGTACGAGGCCGCGCCGGTGTTCGAATCGACGGTGCCGTGCAGCGTCGCCCCATGGGCGGTCACCCCGGTTGCCGGAGCGATGGTGAGCGCTGGCTGCGGGGCTCCGTCGTCGTCGAGGATCAGCACGACATTGTGGGTGCCGTTGGTCACGTAGATGTCACCGGTCGAGCCTGAGACCGCGAGACCGCGCATCGAGACGGCGTCCAGGCCCGCGTCGGCCAAGTGGGTGTCCACGAGCGCGCCCGCCGAGTCGAGCTCCTTGATGCGCGCCTCGCCGGCGGCGCTGTCGTGCTGTCCGACGAGGACATGGTCCGTGGAGGGATCGACGGCGAGCACCGTGGGCGACTGGGGGATGACGTCCGCGCCGAAGACGGTCGCCGTCGCGCCGCTTGGGTCGAAGCGCAGGATCCGCCCGTTCGCGTGATCGAGGGCGTAGATGTCGCCGCTGGCGTCGACGGCCAAGGCCACAGGAGAGGTGGACCCGAACTGGCCGACACCGGATCCCGAGATGCCCTCCTGACACCCGCTCGCGGCGGTGCAGGTCTCGAGTGCGGCGGCGCCTGTATCCACTCCCCAGCCGAACGCGCGCAGGAAGCCGCCCGAAGAGTCGAAGCGCTGGATGCGGCGATTCCCGGGATCGGTGACGAGCACGTCTCCGGTCGCCTGGTCGACCTCCACGTCGGTGCGATTCGCGCCGGTGAGCTGTCCGGCTCCGGACCCGGACACGCCTCGCTGGCAGGTCGTCGCGATAGTGCAGATCTCTAGGGCCGCCGCGCCCGTGTCGACGCCCCAGCCAAATGCGAAGAGGAAGTTCCCGTCTGCATCGAACTTGCTCACGCGACGGTTGCCGCCCTCCGCAACGTAGACCGAACCGTCGTCCTCGCTTATAGCCAAGCCGGACGGGAGAAAGAGCTGTCCGGCGGCCGCACCGCTCTCACCGCGCTGACAGTTCGCGGCCACCGTGCAAATCTCGAACCCCGTGCCGCCTGAGACGTCGACGTTCTGTCCCCATGTCAGCTCGAAATCATCTGCAGCGCTAAAGCGCTGAATCCGCTCGACCGCGTAGTCGCTGACATAGGCGTCGCCTGTCACCTGGTTCAGGGCAACGTCCCCCACGCCCTGAAACTCACCGCCGCTCGTCCCGGGACCGCCGAAGAAGGAGTCCACCGTCTTGCCGGCGTGCGCGGGAGCCGCCATCACGGCGAGACCGAGCGCGGCGACGACGATGACCAGCCACGACAAGGATCCGATCCGGCGCTGCGAGCCTCTGTATCTCATATCCATACCGGACCGTCCTTCAGCTGTTGGTGTGTTTGCCATCGCCATCACTCCCACCACCCACCGCCTCCGCCATCAGCAGCTCGTGCGGCTGCTGATGGCGGAGG
>DATABV010000162.1:0-6514 GCA_036259395.1 Thermoleophilaceae bacterium
ATCACGCCGCCGGAGCTCTCAGGCGGCACCTTCAGCGTCTCGAACCTCGGCATGTACGGGATCGAGCGCTTCACCGCGATCGTCAACCCGCCGCAGGCGGCGATCCTGACCGTCGGCGCGCTGATGAAGAAGCCGGCGGTCGACGACCGCGGCCGTGTCGTCGCCCGCGACCTGATGACGCTCACGCTCGTCTGCGACCACCGCATCCTCTACGGCGCCGACGGCGCCGAGTTCCTCGCCCAGATCCGCGAGCTGCTCGAGCAGCCGCTCTCGCTGGCGCTCTAGCCGGCTATCCGCCGGCGGGCGTCGGCGCGGTCGGGTCGCCGCCCTCGTCGCCGGGGTGCTCGCGTGCGACGAAGTCCTCGATCTCCGACCAGCGGTCGCCCGCGCGCTCGGCGATCGCAAGCAGGTCGGACATCGTCGCGACCTCCTCGACCTGCTCCTTGAGGAACCACTGCATGAACTGGCCGCTGACGTAGTCGTGCGCGTCGTGGGCGATCGCCGCGAGGCCGGAGATCTGGTCGGTGACGCGCTTCTCCTGCTCGAGGGCGATCCTGATCGGCTCGACGACGTCGGCGAAGTCGTTGCGCGGCTCGGCGACGCCGGGGATCCGCGGCCGCTCGCCGGCGTCGAGCAGGTACTGGACCATCATCATCGCGTGGCCGCGCTCCTCAATCGCCTGGCGGTAGAAGAAGTCGGCGAGCTGGGGCAGCGTCAGCGCGTCGTAGTAGACGGCGACCGCGACGTACTGCTGGTGAGCGCCGTACTCACGCCCGATCTGGTCGTTGAGCTCCGATACGAACTGCTCCGCGGGCATCCTCGGCCTCCTGGTCGCTGGCTGACTCGCGGCGACGCTAGCGGACGGTGCGAGTTCGGTTTCCCTTCCTGACGATTGGGAGCGCCCCTTATCCTTGGCGCCATCGAGACCGACTACCTGATCGTCGGAGCTGGGGCGACCGGGCTGGCCTTCGCCGACACGCTGGTGGCGGAGGACGCCGAGGTCGAGGTGACGGTGGTCGACCGCCGGCCCGCCTCGGGGGGCCACTGGCTGGACGCCTACCCGTTCGTCCGCCTGCACTCGCCGTCGGCGTACTACGGGGTGGGCTCGCTGCCGCTCGGCGAGGACCGCATAGACCGGGACGGCGAGAACGCCCGCTTCTACGAGCGCGCGACGGGCGCAGAGGTGCGCGACTACTTCGCCGAGGTCGCGGCGCGGCTCGAGCGGAGCGGCCGGGTCCGCCTGCTCAGCGAGCACGAGCACCTGGACCAGGACGGCGACGCCGAGCGCGTCCGCGACCTGGGCACGGGAGAGCTCCACGACGTCGCGGTCCGCCGCAGCGTGGTCGACGCCCGCTACCTGGAGGCGTCCGTGCCTTCCACGCACATCCGGTCGTTCGAGGTGGTCGCCGGCACGCGCGTGGTGCCGCTCAACGACCTCCCGGAGATCGCGGAGTCGGCCTCCTGCTACGCCGTGCTCGGCTCCGGCAAGACCGCGGTCGACGCGTGCACCTGGCTTCTGGACAACGGTGTGGAGGCGGACCGCATCCGCTGGGTCCGACCCCGCGACGCCTGGTTCGACGACCGCGCCTACTTCCAGCCGCTCGACCTGGTCGGCAAGATCATGGAGGGGATAGCACTCGACACCGAGGCCGGCGCCCAGGCCACCGACCTCGACGACCTGTTCGACCGACTCGAGGCCTCCGGCCGCCTCTGGCGCATCGACCCGTCGCAGCCCGCGACGATGTACCGCGGCACGATGCTCAGCGCGCGCGAGCTCGAGGCCGTGCGGCAGATCGAGGACGTCGTCAGGCTCGGGCACGTGCGGCGCGTCGAGGCCGACCGGATCCTGCTCGAGCGCGGCGAGGTCGACACCGGCCCCGGCGTCCTGCACGTCGACTGCACCGCGCTCGGCCTGCGCAACGCGCCCGCCACGCCGATCTTCCAACCGGGCCGGATCGTCCTCCAGCAGGTTCGGCACAACTCGCCGAGCTTCAACGCGGCGCTACTCGCCTTCGTCGAGGCCCACCGCGACGACGACGACGCCAAGAACCGGCTCTGCCCGCCCAATCCGTATTCCAGCGGCATCGCCGACTGGCCGCGCATGATGACCCGCACCTGGAGAACGGAGCGGCGCTGGCTGAACGAGCCCGATCTCGCGGCCTGGCTGGTCGAGAGCCGGCTGAACCTCCTCGGCGCGCTCCCCGCCCACGCCGGCGAGCGCTCGGTGCGGTCGGCCGTGGAGCGCTACCTCGCCAACGTGGGACCGGCGATCGAGCGGCTGGCCCGGCTCGACGAGCGTTCGGCTTCGTAGAGCGCGGTCCTTAGACCGAGAACGCCCATCGGCGGCGGCTATAGACCTGCATGCGACCACGGGTAGCGAGGGAGACGCACGCGGCATCGTTACGCAAACCGGCTTTCGCAGCCCACGGACGGCGGTAGAATCGGACCCGATGACGGCCAAGGAGAAGCTACGCGCCCAGGTCGACGAGCTGTCAGAGGCCGAGGCCGCGTCGGCGCGCATCATCCTAGAGCGCACCGCGAATCGCGACGAGATCGGTGAGGCGATAGCGGCCGGCTACAGGCGCGTCCCACAGGCGACCCCTGACGAGTGGGGCCCCCTGTTCAAGCTCACCGAGTCCACGACGGCGCAGACATTCCAGCGCTTGGACGCCGAGGAGCGTGCTGCCGGCCTCGACCCGTGGTGAAACACGGCGAGGTCTGGTGGTCTGAGCATCCCACCGCCGGCCGTCGGCCGGTCCTGGTCTTGACCCGGACCGAGACGATCAACGTCCTCAACGAGATCCTCGTCGTGCCGGCCACACGAACGGTGCGTGGTATTCCCACCGAGGTTGAACTGGACCAGAGCGATGGAATGCCAACCACGTGTGTCTTGTCCCTAGACAATCTGACCCCACTCCCCAAAGGTCTACTGATAGAGCGAATCGCCGCCCTCAACGCAGACAAGCTTCGGGAAGTCTGCACTGCTCTGGGTGCCGCGGTCGACTGCTGAAGTATCAGTCGTTTTCGCAAAGAGCGGGAGCTTGAAAAAGTCCGCGAGACGTACGTTCGTGCCGAGAGGATTCGAACCTCTGACCTTGGGTCCGTAGTCCTGCTGCCGGCTACCGCTCGAAGCGGAAGCCGGTGGGGGCGATCGGTAGGTCGATCGGGCTCTCGGGGAGGCCGGGCGGCGGCTCGGGGAGGTTGAACTCCTTCGGCGCGGTGTCGTTCGGCGTGGTGGGGTGCATCAGGGCGGCGAGGTACTGGATCTGGTCGCGGCCGACGCCGAGCTCGGACTGGCCGCCGCCGTAGGCGCCGATGCCGTGCGCCTCGCAGTAGTCGTAGGCGGCGAAGAGGCGCTCGAGCGGGCCGAAGCGCGACGGCTTGACGTTGACGGTCTTCGGCGGGAAGGGCAGCGCCTCGATGTCGGCGACCGAATGGATCGGGGCGTCCCAGGTGATCCGGTCGCGGTGCGGCTCGAGCACCGCCATCGCCTCGGCGCTGTCGAGGTCGGGGTCCTCGAGCCAGGCGTCGGGGAACGCCTCGGCGACGGCGCGGTAGAGCTCGGGGTCGGTCTCGACGTCGACCGGCGTGCCCTTGTAGCGGCCCTTGAGGTCGAGCGAGTCGACCGCGCCGGTCTCGACCAGCTGCGCGATCAGCTCGGGCGTCCAGCCGTTGGTCGGGTCGAGCTTGAAGCGCGTGCTCGGGTAGAGCTCGAGCACGCGCAGCAGGCGGTCGACGGTCTCCTGCCCCTCCTGACCCATCGGCGCCAGACGCATCGAGACGACGTAGTTCAGCGGTCGCGGCTCGCGGCCGAGCACGTCGCCGAGCGAGCGGCCAGCCTGCAGCAGCGCGAGGTCGAGCGCCGCCGACTCGAACGCCCAGCGGCGGTAGTCGCGGTAGTCCTCGCGGTCCGGCGGCTGCGGGAACAGGTCGAGCCCGTCGAGCAGCGCCGCGAACGAGCCGAGCGTGTGCTCGCCGGCGAGGTCGTGGACCGGCCCGGCCGCCTGGAACGCCTCCTGGTCGCGTGACTCGTAGGTGACGTCCTCGCCACGCCCCTCCTCGCCTCCGCCGCGCAGCACGATCTCGGTCGTCAACCGCTCCATCGCCGGCGAGAACCGTTGCGCCAGGCCCTCCAGCTCGTACGACTCGATCGTCAGCGGCAGCTCGCGCAGCAGGTCGTAGGTAGCCATCCGGCCATCCTATTCAGCGCGCGAGCCGGCGAGTGAGCCTTGCGATCGTCTCGAGCCGCTCGACGTCCTCGCGGTCCTTCGGTCGGTCCGACTGACGCTTCATCGCGATCAGGTCGTCCAGCGAAGCGACGAGGACCGGAGAGGACCCGACGTCGAGTCGAGTCGCTCGCCGGCTGAGCGCGGCGTACGAGGGACTGCCATGCGGACGGACCAGGATGTCGAGCGACCCGAGCGACGTCGAGAGCGTGAGGATCTCGATCCCGGCGAGCGAACGAGCGTCCGGGACGAACGGGACGTCGTCCTCCTCGATGCCACGCAGCCTGGCGTCTATCTCGGTCAACGCCGTCCCGAGCGCCTCGAGGTTGTCGGCGTCCTGTGCTGGACAGATGTCCAGGTCGAAGGTGTTGCGCTCGGAGCCGTGGAGCGCCGCGGCGACACCGCCGACGACGACGAAGTCGACGCCATGCCGAGTCAGGTGCTCGAGCAGCCCGCGCGGGCGGAACTCAGCCGGCATCGGGCATCAGCGAACGCAACTCGGCCAGCTCGCGATGAGCGGTCTCGAAGGCGTCCAAGCGCTCGCTCGGCGACATGCGCAGGTTGCGCGCGATCAATGTCTCGTCGATGTCGCCCGTCACCGGTTGCGCAGCGAGCGCCAGTCGCTGGCCCAAGGCGCGCAGGACCTCGTCGAGCCGAGCGACAGACGGGTTCGCGTCCGGTCGCTCTAGCTGGGCGACTGCGGCCTGCGTGACGCCGAGCCGGCGACCGAGCTCCGCCTGGGTCAGGCCGCTCGACGTACGGGCGTCACGGATCAGCTGAGCTGCGGCATGCACAGCTCAACATTAGCAATGACTTATGTCAGGCGATCGCCTGCTCGCCGGTGGTGGCGACGGCCGGCTGGGGCTCGGGCTCGGGGCGGACCTCGGCCATGCGCTCGGCGCGGCGCTGCTGCCAGAGGACGAGGGCGATGGCGACGACAGTGACGAGGAAGAGCAGGGTCGCGAGGACGTTGACCTGGACCGGGATGCCGCGCAGGCTGACGCCGAAGATGTAGAGCGGGAAGGTCTCGGTGGTGCCGGAGTTGAAGTTCGAGATGACGAAGTCGTCGATCGAGAGGGCGAAGGCCAGCAGCGCGGCGGCGACGATTCCGGGCGCAAGCAGCGGCAGGGTGATCGTGCGGAAGGTGGTCAGCGGCGGGGCGCCGAGGTCGGCGGCGGCCTCCTCGAGGCTGCGGTCGAAGCCGATCAGGCGCGAGCGCACGACGACCACGACGAAGCTGATCGAGAACATGACGTGGGCGATGAACAGGGTCGTGAAGCCGAGCTGCAGCCCGTAGATCAGGAACATCGACAGCAGCGCCGCGCCGATCACGATCTCCGGTGTCGCCATCGGCAGGACGATCAGCAGGTTCGACGCCTTGCGGCCGCGGAACTGGTGGCGGACCAGCGCCAGCGCCATCAGCGTGCCGATGACCGTCGAGACGAGCATCGACAGGCCGGCCAGCTGGATGCTGGTGATCATCGCCTCGTTGACCGACTCGTCCGCGAACGCCTCGCGCCAGTAGTCGAGCGTCAGGCCGCTCCAGCGATAGTCGAGCTTGCCGGTCGAGGTCTGGTCGAACGAGAAGAGCCCGATCACGATGATCGGCAGCAGCATGTAGAGGACCGCGACCGCCGCATAGAGCAGCAGCGCGTTGCGACGCAGCCAGCTCCAGGGACCGCTCACGCGCGCTCCTCCTCCTCGTCGCCGATGAAGGCGCCCGTGCCCGCCAGTCGCAGGTAGACGACGACCACCGCAAGGATCGCCAGCATCATCACGAACGAGAGCGCCGCCGCCTCGGGGTAGTCGCGCTGCTGGAGGTAGAGCGACTGGATCACGTTGCCGACCATCGACTGGCCGGTGCCGCCGAGCAGCAGCGCGTTGACGTAGTCGCCGACGGCGGGGATGAACGTCAGCAGGATGCCGGCGACGATCCCGGGCGCGCTGATCGGCAGCGTCACCTTCAGGAACGCCTTCGCGCTCGACGCGTAGAGATCCTTCGCCGCCTCGATCAGCCGCACGTCCATCCGCTCGAGCGACGCGTAGATCGGCAGGATCATGAACGGCAGGAAGTTGTAGGTCAGGCCCGCCACCACCGCGCCGCCGGTCGCCAGCACGCGGCCGTCCTGCGGGACGAGCTGCAGGACCTGCAGGACGTCGACCGCCGGACTGGCGTCGGCGAGGATCGTCTTCCAGGCGATCGTGCGGATCAGGTACGTCGTGAAGAACGGGGCGACGACCGCGAACAGCAGCAGCAGCTTCCAGCGACCGGCGCGCAGCGCGATCGC
>DATABV010000163.1:0-9011 GCA_036259395.1 Thermoleophilaceae bacterium
GCGGCGATCCTTCCCACGCGCGTGGTCGCCGCCGGCCGAGCCGGACGCGGCCAACGACGGTCCGGCCGCATGCCGACCCTTGGCCGCGAGGCCGCGCTCCGGCTGCTCCTTCGCGGTTGGCCGGTCCTCCCGGTCGGGCGACAGGGCCGGCAGGCCGCCGATGCAGGCGCCGGCCAGGGCCGCCGTCCCGGCGACGCACGCCCCCTGCAGGACGACCGGGGCTCCGGCGGCCGAGCCGATCGTCGCCGGAGCCGCCGCGATCCAGCGCACCGCACGCTGCGGCGCGGTGGCGGCCAGCGCGACGCCGGCGATCGACCGAACGCCGGAGTAGTAGCCGACGAAGGCGGCAACCACAGCGGGGTCCAGCTCGCTCCCGGCGCGTGCGGAGAGCTCGTCGAGCGCGTTGCCGCAAGTGCTCCCCGGACGTCCGGGAGTTGGGGACACGAGCTCGTCGAAGCGGTCCGCGACGGCGATTATCCGCGCACCGAGCGGGATCTCATCACCGGACAGACCGTCGGGGTAGCCGCTGCCATCGACCCGCTCGTGGTGATGGCGTACCAGCGCTGCGGTCTCGGGACCCGCGACCGCCGCGACCTGGTCGGCGCCGGCGACGGCATGGCGCTCGACGAGCCGCCGCTCCTCCGGGCTCAGCTCGTCCTTGGCGAGCACCGCGCGCGGTACGCCCAGCATTCCGACGTCGTGCACCGCCGCCGCCGCTGCGATGCGCTCGACCTCGTCGCTCGACAGACCCATCCGCCGCGCGATCCGACCCGCATGGCGGGCGACGCGGCCGCTGTGGCCGTGGCTGAATCCGTCACGGGCCTCGAAGACGACCGAGAGCGTGCGCAGGCCGGTCAGCTCTCCCCCGGGCCCGAGCGGCGCGCCGCCGGCCGCCGCCTTCGCCAGCCGTCGCTCGGCGCGCACGCGGCGCGCCCAGGCCCACAGCATCAGGTCCGCGAACGGGATCTCGCGCGATTGCGCCAGCCGCGTCCACGCTGCCGATCCCACCGTGCCCGCCGCGACCGACAGGCCCGTGGCGAGCACCGCCGAGAGCACCAGGTCGGCGATCCCCGACAGCGGCGACAGCGTCAGCACCACCAGCGCGGGCGCGACGATCACCAGCAGCGTAGCGACCAGCGCGTGCGGGAGGAACCGCCGGGAGTCGACGCTCTCCAGGGACTCGAGTGCTGTCCCCTCCTGGAACACCCTGCGTCAAGCGTACCGCCGGACCGGCAGAGGGGCGAACGACGGGACTCGAACCCGCGACCGCTCGGACCACAACCGAGAGCTCTACCAGCTGAGCTACGTCCGCCAGGACGCAGCCGAGACTACCAACGATGCGGGTTCGGACAAAGAGTCGGAGCGCTGCTAGGCGGCAGGCGCTCGCTGCCGGATGGCGCAGTAGGACTTGGCGGCTCGGGCGCTCTTCCTGCGCGCTGTCCTGGCCTTGGCCAGCTTGCGCTTGGCGCTCTTGACGCCCGACCCCTGCTTCTCTGCCGTGCGCAGCGCTGCCGTGGCCCGCGTCATGGCCTTCTTCGCGCGCTTGGCAGCCGCCTTCCTG
The DNA here is from genome assembly GCA_036259395.1 of Thermoleophilaceae bacterium. Lineage (GTDB taxonomy): Bacteria > Actinomycetota > Thermoleophilia > Solirubrobacterales > Thermoleophilaceae > JAAYBF01. The sequence continues at coordinate 1,562 of DATABV010000163.1, forward strand.
GTGTCGCATCCTGCCTGCATCGTCGCGAGCGAACTGAGTCCGCTGACGGCCGTGAGCGTGTAGGTGCTCGTCTCGACATCGATGCCCCAGCCCAGGGGCTCGTCGATCGTGAGGTAGTACTTCCCGGCCTCCAGCGACTTGAACATGTCGCCGTCTGTCTCAGCCTTCAGACACTGACCAGAGACGAAATCCTGCTGCTCGACGGCGAACTGCTCTCCGGCCTCGAAGATCCGAAGCACGTATCCGCAAGCGTCCGCGCCAGGCGTGAAGTTGTTCTGGATGCGGAAGCGAACGCTCGACGGGCCCGCTACGTAGAAGAGATACACGTCGGTGTCCTCGAGCGACTCCAACCCCGCCGTGAGTACCTGGCCGTTGACTAGCGGCCCGAAAGCCATCCGCTGAGAGTCGTTGGGCTCGTACTCGCCGGCCGCGTGAGCTAGCGCAGGCGCAGCGAGCGCCACGGCCGCGGCGACCCCCAGCGCCACAAGCTCCCGAACCACCGATCGCGAACCCGCGTGCATGCCCCCTGCGCTCATGAATTCCTCTTCTCGACGGCCGAAGTAGCGACAACAGCCTAACGGTGCATACGCCAGCCCGCATTGCGGCCTCACGCTACGGGCTCGAGGTCGGAGCGGTCGTCGTGGTGGCCGGCGGCGGATTGGAGTCGGGGAGCACCGCCGCGTTCGGATCGCGGCCCTGGCTCTCGTCGAAGTCGAGGTCGTCGCCGTCGGCGTCGCGCGTCTCGCCCGAGGTCTCGTCGTTGGTCTCATCGTTGTCGTCGATGCCGTCGTCGTCCTTGTCGTCGTCCTCGGGCGGCGGCCGGACGGCGGACTCGTCGTCGAAGCGGGGATAGGTGCCCTGGGCGGCCGCGAGCGGGACCTTCTCGAGCTCGGCGACGACCGGCGGGTGCTTGCGCACGACGTTCTCCTCGTCGTCGTCCTCGTTGTCGGAGTTCTCATTGTCGAAGTCGTGCAGCTCGCGCTCGTCGCCCTGCATGTCCATCAGCATCAGCCAGCGCGGGTCGCCGACGGCGATCTTGGTCACCGACGCGCACATGAACGCGCGCCGCTTCGGCGGGTCCTCGTCGTCGAGCAGTGCAGTCAGGTCCTCCCCGTCCATCCTGCCGGGGCGGTCGATGCCCATCATCGACAGCAGGGTCGGCGCCACGTCGTGGGTCGAGGCGTAGTAGTAGCTGTAGTCGCCGGAGCGGCGCCCGCGCGGATCACGCAGCAGGAACGGCACGAAGTAGGCATGCTTGTAGCTGCCGGGAGCGCCCCGGCCGAGCCAGCCGTGCTCGCCGAGCATCGTCCCGCCGTCGCTGACGAACCAGACGATCGTGTCGTCGGTGAGGTCGAGGTCGTCGAGCTTGGCCAGCAGCCGTCCGACGGCGCCGTCGACCTGCTCGACGCCGCGCATGTACGCGTCGCGGGCGATCGCCACGGTGTCGTCGCCGATGTCGGCCGGGACGATCCAGTCGCGACCCTTCAAGGGTGCCGCCAGGCTCGGGTCGACGTCGAGGGTGCGCGTCCAGCTGCGCGGCGCGTAGTAGGCCTCGGCCGGGTCGAACGCGTCGACGGCGAGGAAGAACTGCCGACCACCGCGTGCGAGCCGCGTCAGCTGGCGCTCCCCCACCCTGACGGCGCGATTCATCGCCTGCGCGCTGCGCTCGATTCCGCCGACGAGATAGCGCTCGACCTCGCGGCGGGTCTGCTCGCGACCGAGCGTCCCTTGGATCCGCGGCGGCGCCGGATAGTCGGCGGCGTCGACGTCGGTCGTGCGACGCACCCAGCCGTCGAAGCGCGGGCCCGAGAAGAACGGGTTGTCGGTGATCCAGGCCGTCTCGACGTTCTCGCGGGCGAGCGCCTCGGCGATCAGCGGCTGGCGGACGTAGACGGGGTTCCAGCCGGGAACCGGCGCATACCCCTCGTGGCGGCGCCACTCGCGGTAGGGGAACGACCGCTTGCCGGTGACCAGCGCGCGGCGCGAGATCACCGCGGGCATCGCCTCGGGGACCGCGCGCTCGAAGCGCAGCGAGTCACCCGCGAGGTCGTCGAGATTCGGCGTCTCGGCGACCTCGTTGTCGTCGAACGCCCCGTCGAACGCGCCGACGCTGTCGGCGCGGATGCCGCTCGCGACGATCAGCAGGACGTTCGGACCGTCCTCGCCCTGCTGGGCCTCGGCGGCGGTCGCGCTCAGCGCTCCGGCGGCTAGCCCGCCGAGCGCCGCGCTGCCCGCGACGGCGCCGCCGCGGCCGAGCAGGCCGCGGCGTGTCAGCCGCCCGCTCATCCGCCCATCACCGTCTCGTCGCCGAACTGCGGCAGCGTCCCGCCGGCCTCCTGCTCCAGCACGGCCCAAAGCTCCTCGACCTTCGCTGGGTTCTGCTGGGCGAGGTTGATCGTCTCCCCGGGGTCGGTCAGGGTGTCGAACAGGCGGATGCGCCGCTTCTCGCTGTGCGCGATCAGCACCCAGCGGCCGTCGCCGCAGATCAGATAGCGGGCGTAGCAGGCGGTGAAGTAGGGCCGCTCCTCGTAGGGCCGCTTGCCGTCGAACAGGCGCGAGAGGTCCTCGCCGTCCATCAGCCCCGGCGCGCGGATCCCCTGGAAGCCGAGCAGCGTCGAGGCGACGTCGTGGGTCGAGGCGAAGTACTTGCTGCGCTGGCCCGCCAGCTTCCTGCCGCCGGGCTCGCGGATCATGTAGGGCACCCGATAGATCGGCCAGTTCGGGTAGGCCGCGTGCTTGCCGAGCAGGCCGTACTCGCCGAGCGTCAGCCCGTGGTCGCTGAGGTAGACGACGGCCGTGTTGTCCATCAGCCCGAGGTCGTCCATCTTGTTCAGCAGCCGCCCGATCCAGCGGTCGACGAACGTCAGCTCGGCGGCGTAGAGCTCGCGCACGCGCTCGAGGGTCTCCTGGTCGATTCCGAGGTCGAAGACGCGGCTGTAAGGCGTGTCCCAGGGCTGGATCGGGATTATCCCCTCGCGCTCGGAGCCCTTGACCCGCGCGAACTTCGTCATGTAGGCGCGCGGCGGGTCGAGCGACTCGTGCGGGTCGAAGGCGTCGACGCCGAGGAAGAACGGCCGCTTGTCCTTGAGCTCGTCGAGGCAGTCCATCCCGCTGCGGATCACCCGCGCGGCCGAGTAGTCGCTCTCGCGGCGGCGGTAGAGGTTGTTCCAGCCGACGTACTCGCGCAACCGCTGGACCTCGATCGAGTCCGACAGCTTCGGGAACAGGTAGCGCTCGATCGCGCTGCGCGGCGCCGGGCGCTTGAACGGCCGGTTGAAGGCGCGGTAGGAGGCCTGCGAGTAGTCGGGCCGTGCCATGTTCAGTGTGCGGCGGAAGTTGACGAAGCGCGGCCCGACGAGGAACGGGTTGTCGGTCACGTAGGCGGTCTCGACGCCGGCCTCGGACATCACCTCGGTGAACATCGGCTGGTACGGGTAGATGTCGTTCCAGCCTGGCTCGGCAGGCAGGTGCGGGGTCACCTGCCAGTTGCGGAACGGGAAGGAGCGCATGCCGGTGATCAGCGCGCGGCGCACGGTGCCGGTCGGCATCGCCTCCGGAACGGCGTGGTCGAAGAGCAGCGACTCCTTCGCCAGCGCCGCGAGGTTGGGCGTGTCGGCCAGCTCGTCGCCGTCGTCGTAGGCGCTGACGAAGTCGCGCCGCGTGCTGTCAGTGACGATCAGGACGACGTTGGGCGCATCCTCGCCGTGGCTGATCTGCGGCTCGAGGTCGTCGTTGCACGCGCCGAGGCCGAGCGCGAGCGCACCGGCGCCGCCGGCCTGCAGCGCACGCCGCCGAGTCAATCGAGGTTGGAGGGCCATCTGCGGGGGCGCAGACTATCCAGCGCAACAGCGGGAAGCGGCGGTCGGCGGTCGCCGGCCGTCGAAGCGCCGCAGGTATTGTCGCCGCCCGTGACCGCTCCCACATTCGATCTCCAATCCCACTCCATCCACTCCGACGGCGAGCTGCCGACCGCCGAGGTCGTCGCCAACGCGGCGGCCGCCGGCGTCGAGCTGCTGGCGCTGTCGGACCACGACACCGTCGACGGCGTCGACGAGGCGCTCGCCGCCGGCCGCGAGCACGGCGTGCGGGTCGTCCCCGCGACGGAGATCTCGGCGGTCGACGGCGCCTACGAGGACATGCACGTGCTCGGCTACGGCGTCGACCAGAGCGACCCGGTGCTGGCCGAGCGGCTGCTCGACGCCCGCGGCGACCGTGAGCGGCGCGCCGAGGCGATGTCCGATCGTCTGCAGGAGCTCGGCTTCGAGATCGATCCGGCGCCGGTCGACGCCCGTCGCGCCGCCGGCAAGCCGGTCGGCCGGCCTCACCTCGCGGCCGGCGTGCTCGCCCATCCAGCGAACGCCGAGCGGCTCGCCGCCGAAGGGCACGCGGACGTCTCCTCGTTCATCCCGGCCTACCTGATCCAGGGCACGCCCGGCTACGTGGCGCGCTCGCACCCGACGGTCGCCGAGGCGATCGGCTGGATCCACGACGCCGGCGGCATCGCGATCTGGGCCCATCCCTTCTGGGACGTCGAGGACGACGGCGAGGTGCTCGCGCTCGTCGACCGCTTCAAGGAGGCGGGGCTGGAGGGCGTCGAGGTCTTCTACGTCACCCACACCCAGGCGCAGGTCGAGCTGCTAGCGGACCGCTGCTCCGAGCTGGGCTTGCTGGCGACCGGATCGTCGGACTACCACGGGCCCGACCACCGCCTCTTCAGCAGCTTCCGAGCCCACCAGACCCACGGGATCGAGCCGAACCTCGGCCCGATCCCGGAGCTGGCTTCGTGAGGCGCTAGGCCGCGACGGGCTGGAGCCCGAACTCCGCGCGGAACTCGTTCGTGTCGTGGAGGTGCGGGAACGGCTCGTCGGGCACCGCGACGCCGAGTGCGTCGGCGAGCGGCTCCCAGCCGTCCTTGCCGAGCTCCCAGACGATCAGGCGATCGGAGTCGACGTACGCCTTGATCTCCTCGATGCGGTCGTAGTACATCTGCCGCACCCACTCCTTGTCCTCGAAGCGGCCCTGGAAGTCGCCCTGCCAGATCAGCTTCTCGATGACCTCCCAGAGCACCGGCGACGGCGGCTCGCGGCTGGCGTCCTGGGTCAGCTCACCCGCCATCGCGGCCTGCTTGACCGCGAGGATCGTGTTCTGGCAGCTCTTGTAGAAGCCGTCGAAGTCGCGGTAGTTGAGCAGTACCGGCACGTCCGGGAACGCGTCGACGATCTCGCGCCAGCGCGCCGCCGCCGGCCAGTCGACCGTCGCCTCCCAGCCGTCGAAGACCTCGTGCCAGTCGACGGGCTCGCCGTCGGCGATCTTCTTCCAGTAGGCCAGGTCGCGCTCCTTGTTCTCCCCCATGATCAGGTCGATCATGTGGAAGCAGGGGTCGGCGCCCAGCTGCTCGAGCGCTCCCTTGAGCGACATCGTGCCGGTGCGACCGAATCCAACTCCGATCAGCTTCATCCATTCCTCCTAGTGAGGGTCTCGGGCCAGTGGGGAAGCCATTTCCCCGAATTGCGGGGGGAATCCTAGCCCGCTGGCTGAGTCCCCGCCGGGCCGCGGCGGATCGTCGGCCCGGGACCGGCACGCGGCCCGCCGTCCTGCTGGGCCTCCTGTGCCTGCTGCATCGCTGCCATCGCGGCCGCGCGCGCCATCGCCGGCGAGCGCCGCATCGTCAGCGTGAACGGGATCGCGAGCAGGATCAGGAGCATCGCGGCGCGGTAGGCCCAGCCGAAGGAGTTGCGCGCCGCGCCGGCGGTCCGGCGGAAGACCTGCTCGTCGAAGCCCGGTCCCGGGTCGGTGCGATCGGTCGAGCCGCCCGCGAAGACCTTCATGTCGCGCTGCATGAGCCCTGCGAAGACGGCCGGCGGCACCTGGTACTCCTGGGCGAGGTCGGCGACATCGTCGACCGCGGACTGGCCGTGCCAGGTCAGCGTCATCGAGAAGGTCGCGACCAGCAGCGCGATCCCAATCGCTGCGCCGAGCTGGCGCGAGGTGTTGAGGATGCCCGAGGCGAGGCCGAGCTCCTGGCCCTGGACCGCCCCCATCGCGCCCACGTTGATGGTCGGGAAGCCGGTGCCCATGCCGATGCCGATCAGCACCAGACCGGGGAAGACGATCAGGTAGTCGACCCAGCCGTCCCAGAGCGCCGGCGTGAACGAGACCCAGAGCAGGCCGACCGCCATCAGCCCCAGCGCCGGAGCGGCGAGGTCGCGCGGCGGGCGGTTGTCGGCGGCCTTGCCGACGATCGGCCAGACGAGGATTCCCGTCACCGGAACCGGCATCAGCGCCAACGCTGCCTCGAAGATCGTGAAGCCCCAGAGGTTCACGAACGTCAGCGCCATCAGCAGCAGCGCGCCGAGCGCGCCCGCCGCGAACAGCAGCATCGCGACGTTAGCCCCCACGAACTGCTTGTTCGACTGCAGGCTGCGCGTGATCATCGCGCCGTCGCGGCGCTGCGAGAGCACGAACGCGATCCCGAGCAGGATCGAGGACTGCAGCAGGAAGAGCGTCAGGCCGTCGGTCCAGCCGCGGTGGTTGGCGTCGACGAGGCCGAAGGTCAGGCAGAAGACCGCCAGCGCGAGCAGCGTCATGCCGAGGTAGTCGATCCGCGTGTCCGCGTCGAGGTCGTAGGTCTCGGGCCAGATCCGCCGCGCCAGCACGATGCCGAGCACGCCGAGCGGCAGGTTGACGATGAAGATCCACTCCCAGCTCGCCAGCTCGACGATCGCCCCGCCGATCGCCGGCCCAGAGGCGCTGGCCGCGAGCGCGACGATCGCGATCGTCGCAAGCGCCTTGCCGCGCTCCTCGATCGGGAAGACGGCGGCGGTGATCGCGAAGCCCAGCGGCGCCAGGATGCCGGCGCCAGCGCCCTGGATGACGCGCGAGAGGATCAGCACGTCGGCCGACGGCGAGATCGCGCAGAACAGCGAGCCGAGCGTGAAGACGCCCATCCCGAGGATGAAGAAGCGCCGCCGGCCGAACTGGTCCGCGAGCTTGCCGGCGGCGATCAGCAGCGCCGCGAACGACAGGTTGTAGGAGTTGACGACCCAGGTGATCGAGTTGACGTCGGTGTCGAGCTCCTGCTGCAGCTCCGGGACCGCGACATTGACGATCGAGACGTCGAGCAGGCTCATCGCCCAGCCGATCATCATCACCGCGAAGATCTTGTGCCGCTTCGCGTAGAGCTGCTCTACGGGAGGGTTCTCGCGCCGCTTCGCCACGACGCGGGAGACTAGAGGTAGCCGAGGACCGGCGCCCCCGTACCCCCGCCGGACGCCGGCCGGGGCGTCGCGATGCTCAGTTGGGGCTGCCCACCGGGACGACGAGCGGACGCTCCTGCTCGGCGACCGCGTCGACGCTCTCCTCGAGGCCGGGCTCCTCGCCGTCGCCGGCGCAGAGGATCTCGAAGCGGCCAGTGCCGATCTTCTCGTCGGCACGCACCGGCACGCCGCGG
>DATABV010000164.1:0-2852 GCA_036259395.1 Thermoleophilaceae bacterium
GTCGCCGAGGTCGACGCACGCGACGGCGGCGCCCTCGGCGGCGAAGCGCCGCGCGGAGGCGAGCCCGAGCCCCGACCCGGCTCCGGTCACGACCGCCGTCTTGCCCGTCAGCCGTCCGTCCACTCGCAGCTCCTCTCAGATCGCGGTCGTTCCGCCAAGCATTGCGCCGACCTCTTGCAATGTCTAGGCGAATCATGATAAGAGTAGTACTTGGAAGTGCAACCCCAGGAGAGGAGTTCAGATGAGTCTTCGAGCCGGTGCCTGGAGGGGGCGATGGAGATTTGCCATGGCGCTGCTCTGCATGGCAGCGATGTTCGCGTTCGCGGCCTGCGGCGGCGACGACGATGAGTCCGGCGGCGGCTCGGGCGGAGGCAGTGCGGCGGCCAGCGGCGACGCCTCGAAGCAGGGCGCCGAAGCCTCCGGAGAGTCTCTGACCCTGCCCGACGGGCTGACCGCGGGCATCCTGCACGTCCAGGGCAACGCGCAGTCCGATCAGCTGATCGGCTACGCGCTGACCGACGCGCTCGACGCGCTCGGGGTCGAGTACGAGGAGCGGGACCCGCAGGGCAACCCGGGCAAGACCGCGACCGACCTCGACGCGCTGATCGGCCGCGACCCCGACGTCATCTTCGGGATCTCGGTCGAGGCGGCGACGATCCAGTCGCAGCTGCGCCGGATGGCCGACCGCGGGATTCCGTTCATCAACGTCGGCGGCACGATCCGCGACTCCCCGCTGGTCGCGCTGAGCCCGGTCCCGAGCGACTACGCGCAGGCGGCGCTCGCGTCGCAGTACCTGCTCGACCTGCTCGCCTCCGAGAACGAGGAGCAGCCCGGGACGCCGGCGGGCAAGGTCGCGACCTTCGGCTTCGACCCGATCTACTCGCTGCTCCAGCGGCGGCAGACGTTCGAGCTGATGGCCGAGCAGAACAAGGGCGTCGAGATCGTCGCCCAGCACCAGGTCAACTTCGAGGACCCGAACGCGGACATCCAGGGCGCGACCCAGGACATCGTCCAGGCGAACCCGGACCTCAAGGCGATCTACACCTGCTGCGACTTCACGCTGCCGCCGATCGCGGCGGGCCTGCGGCAGGCCAACGCGACCGACAAGGTCAAGGTCGTGTCGGTCCAGCTCGGCACGCCGGCCGCGCTCGACCTCGTCGAGAACGGCTCGGTCACCGCGGTCGGCAACGCGGCGCTCGGGGCGAGCTCCTGGATGGCGGTCGACGAGTGGGCCCGCGCGGTCGCCGAGGACCGCGAGATCTGCCGTGACTGCTGGCACAAGTACGAGCAGATGTTCGCCTACGACATGGTGGCCCAGGACAACCTGGACGTCTCCTACGAGCTGCGGCCCGACTTCGTGGTCCAGCGGCTGGTGGTCGACTACCCGGCGTTCTTCACCGCCAAGTGGACGGAGGAGTTCGGGCTGTGACGACCGACGCATCCATGGAGGCCCGCCACCCGGCGGGCCTCCAGGACGCTCCTCCGGGATCGGCGCCGCCGTGGTGGCGGACGGCCGGCCCGCACCTGCGGCGCTGGGGCGTGCTGGGCACCTTCGCGCTCGCCTTCCTCGTGTTCGCGATCGCCAAGCCGGACCAGTTCCTCGCCTGGGACAACTTCTCGAACATCCTCTCCAGCTCGGCCGTCCCGATGATCGTCGCGTGCGGCGTGACGGTGCCGCTGATCATGAGCGACTTCGACCTCTCGATCGGCGGCGTCGTCGCCTTCGGGGGCTCGATCGCCGTCGTGCTGCAGACCGAGCAGCAGTGGTACTGGGCTGGCGCGGTCCTGCTCGCGCTCGCTGTCGCAATCGGGATCGGCAAGCTGCACGGCTTCCTGATCGCCCGTCTCGGCGGCTCGTCGTTCGTGATCACGCTCGCACTCGGCTCGGTCTACTCGGGCCTGGTGCTCTGGATCACCGACTCAAAGACGATCTACTCGGGCCTCGAGCCAGGCTTCCTGTCGCTCGGTCAGGACTCCTTCCTCGACATCCGGCTGCCGATCTGGTTCGCGCTCGGCTTCGCGCTGCTGCTCTTCCTGCTCACCGAGCGGATGGTCGTCGGGCGCAAGTTCTACGCGATCGGCGAGAACGTGACAGCGGCCTACCTGGCCGGCATGGCGGTCCGCCGGCTGCGCACCTACGGCTTCGTCCTGTCGGCGCTGGCGGCCGCGATCGGCGGCGTGCTGCTGTTCGCCGAGGCCGGCTCGACGTACTCCAACCCCGGCTCGCCGCTGCTGTTGGCGGCGTTCTCGGCGGCGTTCCTGGGCGCCGCGCTGCGCGCCAACGGCCGCTTCAGCGTGCTCGGCTCGGCGATCTCGGTGGTCCTCGTCCAGATGGTGACCACCGGCCTGGCGATCGTCGACCTGCCGGACTGGACCGCGAGCGTCTTTGAGGGCTCGATCCTGGCGATCGCGATCCTGATCGCTCCCAGCACGAGGATCTGGAAGTGACGGCGGCCGCCTCGGAGCGGCCGCCGGCGAGCGCGATCGCCGTCCGCGGCCTGCGCAAGCAGTACCCGTCCGTGGTGGCGCTGGACGACGTCGACGCCGACTTCGGCCGCGGCGAGGTCGTCGGCATCGTCGGCAAGAACGGTGCCGGCAAGAGCACGCTGATCAAGGTCCTCTGCGGCGCGGTCCAGCCCGACGCCGGGCGGATCGAGCTCGACGGCGAGCCGGTCCAGTTCGGCCACCCGGCGCAGGCGCTCGATCACGGCATCGTCGCGATGCACCAGCAGCTCGAGACCTTCGCCGGTCTGACCGTCGCAGAGAACCTGCTGCTGGGGACGCACGCTTTCCCGGCGACCGCGTCGGCCTCGTGCACTGGCGCGAGCTCTGGAAGCGCGGTCGCGCGACGC
>DATABV010000165.1:0-2853 GCA_036259395.1 Thermoleophilaceae bacterium
CGACTACGAGGTGATCGACAAGGAGGTGAAGATCATCGACGAGTTCACCGGCCGCATCCTCGAGGGCCGGCGCTGGTCGGAGGGCCTTCACCAGGCGGTCGAGGCGAAGGAGGGCGTGGCGATCCAGGAGGAGAACCAGACCGTCGCCACGATCACCTACCAGAACTACTTCCGCCGCTACGACAAGCTCGCCGGCATGACCGGCACGGCGCTCACCGAGGCGACCGAGTTCATGAAGATCTACGACCTGCAGGTGGTCGAGATCCCGACCAACCGGCCGATGGCGCGCGTCGACCAGAACGACCAGATCTACAAGACCAAGCCGGGCAAGTGGAACGCCGTCGCCGAGGCGATCCAGGAGCGCCACGACGCCGGCCAGCCGGTGCTCGTCGGCACGATCTCGGTCGAGGTGTCCGAGTTGCTCTCGGCCGAGCTGCGCAAGCGCGGGATCGAGCACGCCGTGCTGAACGCGAAGCCCGAGTACGCCGAGCGCGAGGGCGAGATCATCGCCGAGGCGGGGCGGCCGGGAGCGGTGACGATTGCGACCAACATGGCCGGCCGTGGCGTCGACATCAAGCTCGGCGGCAACGCCGAGCACTTGACCGAGCTCGAGCTGCGCGGCAAGTACGAGCCCGGCACGCCGGAGTACGACAAGGCGTGGGAGGAGGCCTACCCGCGCTTCGAGGCGCAGGTCGCCGAGGACCGCGAGAAGGTGATGGAGGCCGGGGGGCTGTTCATCCTCGGCACCGAGCGTCACGAGTCGCGCCGGATCGACAACCAGCTGCGCGGCCGCTCAGGCCGTCAGGGGGATCCGGGCGAGTCGCGCTTCTACCTCTCGGCTGAGGACGACCTCGTCCGGCTGTTCGCCGGCGACCGCATCTACCGCATCCTCGATCGCCTCGGTCCGACCGGCGAGGATGGCAAGGAGGAGCCGATCGAGGCCAGCATGCTCTCGAAGCAGATCGAGGGCGCCCAGAAGAAGGTCGAGGAGCAGAACTTCCTGATCCGCAAGCGCGTTCTCGAGTACGACGACGTGATGAACCAGCAGCGCGAGATCATCTACGAGTACCGCGACCGCATCCTCGAGGGCGAGGACATGTCCGACACGGCGCGCGAGCAGCTCGCCGAGGTCGTCGAGCGGCTGGCGAACCAGTACATGGAGGGCGACTTCGTCGAGAACTGGGACCTGCAGGGCCTCTACACCCAGCTCGAGCAGATGTACCCCGTCGGCCTCGACCTCTCCGACATGGACCCCAAGCAGGTCGACCGCGCGTCCTTGATCGCCGAGCTGCGCGAGGACATCGTCGAGGCCTACGGCGACCGCGAGGAGGAGCTCGGCGAGGATCTGATGCGGGCCCTCGAACGGTTCATGCTGCTCCAGATCATCGACGAGCGCTGGCGCGAGCACCTGCACGACATGGACTACCTGCGCGAGGGCATCCACCTGCGCGGGTTCGCCCAGATCGATCCGCTCGTGGCCTACAAGAACGAGGGCTTCGAGATGTTCACCGGCCTGATGAACGCGATCTGGGAGGAGTTCGGCCGCTACATCTTCGTCGTCGACGTCCAGGTCGAGGGCGCCGACGGCGACGCGCGCCGCACCACATGGGGCGCCTCTTCGAACAACACCTCGACGGCGTCGTTCAACTACGCCGGCGGCACCGCCGCGGACCAGCCGAGCGCGCTCAGCGCCGCCGCGCAGGCCGCCGCTGCGACCGGCGTGGCTCCGGCCGGCGTCCAGAACGCCGCCGATCTCGCGCTCGACGACGTCCAGGCAGCCCCCCGCGTGGAGACCCGTGTCGTCGCGGACGAGGACCGCATCGGCCGCAACGACCCGTGTCCCTGCGGCTCCGGCAAGAAGTATAAAAAGTGCCATGGCGCCTAGCGCCAGTGGCCTCCGCGACCAGCTGAAGCTGCTCGCGGACTACCTTTGACCCCGCTTCGCTGAGCGAGCGCGCCGACGCGCTCGAGCGCCAGATGGGCAGCGAGGGGTTCTGGGACGACCAGGCGACCGCGGCCAAGGTGTCGGCCGAGCACTCGCGCGTCCAGCGCCGGCTCGACGAGTTCCGCACGCTGGAGTCCGACATCGGCGACCTCGAGGAGCTCGAGGAGCTGGCCGGAGAGGACGAGTCGATCGCCGCGGAGGTCGGCGAGCAGCGGGCGTCGATCGAGGCGCGCCTGGCGGCGCTCGAGGAGGCGCGGCTGTTCTCAGGCGACTACGACTCCGGCGACGCGGTCGTCACCGTCAACGCCGGCGCGGGCGGCACCGACTCGCAGGACTGGGCCGAGATGCTGCTGCGCATGTTGATGCGCTGGGCCGAGGCGCGCGATATGAAGGTCGAGCTCAAGGAGGCCAGCGAGGGCGAGGAGGCGGGTCTGAAGTCGGCGACCTTCACCGCGGCGGGCGAGAACGCCTACGGCCTCTTCTCTGCCGAGAAGGGCGTCCACCGGCTGGTGCGGATCTCGCCGTTCGACTCCGCGGCCCGCCGTCACACCGCGTTCGCGGGGGTCGAGGTCGCCCCGCTGGTCGAGGACGCCGTCGACGTCGAGATCGAGCCCGACGACCTGCAGATCGACACCTATCGCGCTTCGGGCGCCGGCGGCCAGCACGTCAACAAGACCGACTCGGCGGTGCGGATCACCCACCGGCCGTCCGGCATCGTCGTCCAGTGCCAGAACGAGCGCTCGCAGTCGGCTAACAAGGACACGGCGATGCGCATGCTGCGCGCGAAGCTGATCGAGCGCGAGGAGCAGCGGCGCCAGGAGGAGATCGCCAAGGAGAAGGGCGAGGCCCAGGACGTCGGCTGGGGCTCGCAGATCCGCTCCTACGTGCTGCACCCCTACACGATGGTC
>DATABV010000166.1:0-7458 GCA_036259395.1 Thermoleophilaceae bacterium
CGCACTACGACAGAACCGCTCGCCTGCTTGGCGAGCTTTCCGGTCTCGAAGCTGATCTCGGCACCGCCGACCTCAACTGAGACCCGGGTCACATCACTCATATGTTCCTTTCAATGCCGCCTCCGGTTGGCGGCTCGCTTCATGACTTCTCGATAGGAGTCCCGCGCAGCCTAGCAGCGCTACGGTCATCCCCCGAGGCGGGCGAGCAGGTCCCGGTCGGGCACGCCCGGGTGGGCGACGCCGTCGACGAACAGCGTCGGCGTCGTCATGACGCCGGCCCGGACGCCCGAGCGGAAGTCGCGCTGCACCCGCTCGGCGGCGGCGTCCGAGCGACGGTCGGAGTCGAACCGCGCGACGTCGACGCCCAGCTCCGTGCAGCGCTCCCAGAGGTGCGGATCGTCGAGGTGGCCCTGGTCGCCGAGCAGCGAGCCGTGCATCTCCCAGAAGCGTCCCTGGATCCCCGCCGCCTCGAGCGCCTGGGCCAGCACGCGCGCCCGCGGATGCTTCGAGACGATCGGGAAGTGGCGGAAGACCCGCCGTACGGGCAGCTCGGCCAGCAGCAGGTTCGCCCGGGCGCAGTAGGGGCACTCGAGGTCGGCGTACTCGATCACCAGCCGTCCGGCACCGCGGACGTGGTCGTCCGGCGCGAGCGGCGGAAGCGGGCTCGAGCCGAGGCTCACGCCCGGGCGTCAGGCGGCGACACCGTCAAGCGCGTCGAAGATCAGGTTCGCGCCCGGGATCTCGAGCGGGCTCGGCGGCTGGTGGGTCCAGACGACGCGCAGATCGGGACCGATCATGACCAACGCCCGGGTCGCGACGCCGCGGTCCGGCACCCAGACACCGTAGGCCTTCGCCACCTCGCCCTTCGGATGAAAGTCCGACAACAGCGGAATCGTGGTCCCAAGGCTCTCGCGGAACGCCTTCAGTGCGAACGCCCCGTCGACCGAGACGCCATAGAGCACGGCGTCGCGCGCGCGTAGGTCCGGGAGCACCTCCTCGTAGACGCTCAGCTGGTCGGTGCAGACCGGGCTGAACGCAGCCGGAAAGAACACCAGGACGCTGTACTGGCCCTCCAGGTCCTTCAGCGAGACGGTGTCGCCGTCCTGGTCGGACAGCGAGAAGTCGGGGGCGGGCTCCCCGGCCTCGATCATCGGCGGAGGCCGAGCTCCTTGATCAGCGCGCGATAGCGGTCGAGGTCGGTGCGCTGCAGGTAGTCGAGCAGGCGACGGCGCTTGCCGACCAGCATCAGCAGCCCGCGGCGGCTGTGGTGGTCCTTCTTGTGCGTGCGCAGGTGCTCGGTCAGCTCGTTGACGCGCGCGGTCAGCAGCGCGATCTGGACCTCGGCGGAGCCGGTGTCGTTCGCGTCCTTGCCGTGCTTGGAGACGATCTCCTGCTTCTGGTCGACGGTCAGCGTCATGCGGCCGGGGAAGATAGCAGCCGGGGCGACGCGGTCTCGGCGCTGGTGGCAGGGTCTCGGGCTAGGGCTCGGCGTTGGTGGCCGCGGGGCCCGTCTCCGGTGGCGGTTTCCGTGCTCGGCTCCGCGGCGACTTCGGTAAGCGTGTCGCGTGCGGTTCACGTCTGGTTGACGGATTACCGTCCGCGTATGAGGGCGGTGAACCGGCTCGACGTGATCCTTGGCCAGTGGGACGACATGCACGGCATCGACGGCGCACCTGCCGGTGCCCACAACTCCCTTAGGCGCGCTATGCGGAGGCTCGTGCCCGAGTCCGCGGCGGATGCGATTGCTGCCATCGAGGTCGGCAACGAGGACAAGGCGGTCGTGGTCCTTCAAGGTCACACCCTCTACATCGCTAAGGCAACTGCCGGCGGTGATGTAGAGGTCCGCAAGGAGCCACTAGACGCGGCTCGTATAAGTGTGGTCATGGTTGAGCCGCGCGGCGAGGCTGGACGGGTTCGCAATTGGGTCTTCGAGCGGGATGGCGGCCCCTTTCTGCGTATGCGCACTCGACGAACCGGCAGAGGCCAAAATGACGACGCACCTGACAACGAGCCGTTCGCGCTCGCGCTCTGCCGCACCGTTGGATGGGACGTGCCGGCCGAGTAGCGCGACCCGCGCTGCGTCTTCGTAACGACTTCCTCCTGGATGGTTTGCAGAAGGCGGCTGTAGACGCTGCTTCCGCGGGTGGCGACGGTGGCGGGATTGCGCGCGCAGGCGCAGCAGGCGCGCAGCCCCTGCCAACTGTCCACGTGAGCGCCCTAAGCGGCAAGGAGCGCTCGGCACGGGGCGAAGTCGCCGCGGAGCCGAGCACGGAAACCGCCACCGGAGACGGGCCCCGCGGCCACCAACGCCCAGCCCTGGGTGCTTAGGACCCCGCCTAGTAGCTGGTAGCGGCGCAGATTCGCTCTGCCTCGCGGACGTCCGCGTGCATCTGCTCGACGAGGGCGTCGACCGAGTCGAAGCGCTTCTCGCCGCGCATGCGCTCGACGAAGGCGATTCGCAGGGTCTCGCCGTAGAGGTCGCCGTCGAAGCCGATCAGGTAGGCCTCGATCAGCAGGCCGCGGCCGGTGTCGAAGGTCGGCCGCACGCCGACGTTGACGGCGGCCGGGTGGCCGTGCGCCCAGGCGGCGTAGACGCCGTTGCTGGGACAGACGAGCGCGTCGTCGGGGACGAGGTTGGCGGTCGGCATCCCGAGCTCGCGGCCGCGCTGGTCGCCGGCGACGACCTCGCCCTCGAAGAGGAACGGGCCCCCGAGGAACTCGGAGGCGGTGCGTACGTCGCCGGCGGCGACGAGCCCACGGATGTGACTCGAGGAGGCGGTCTCGCCGGCGGCCTCGACGAGCGGCACGACGCGCGTCTCGAAGCGGTCGTCGGCGGCGAGGAACTCGGGCGTGCCCTTCGCGCCGCGCCCGAAGCGGAAGTTCTCGCCGACCGACACGCTCTGCGCGCCGAGCTGGCCGACCAGCACGTCGTCGACGAACTGCTCGGCGCTGCGCGACGCGAACTCCCTGTCGAAGGGGATCACGACCAGCTCCTGGACGCCTAGGCCCGCGATCAGGTCGCGCTTGATCGAGAACGGCGCGAGCAGCTTAGGAGCCGCCTCGGGGTGGATCACCGAGACGGGGTGCGGGTCGAAGGTAAGCACCGTGTCGGCGCCGCGGATCACCTCGCGATGGCCGACGTGGACCCCGTCGAAGGTGCCGATCGCGACCCGGCGCCCACTCGCCGCGCCCGGCTCGAGTCGCGGCATGTCCGCCAGCGAGATGACCTTCATCGCGCGAACACTACGACGGGTTGCAGCTCGTGGCCGCGCCGCTCGCCGATCGCGACGACCTCGCCGCCATGGGTCAGGCGCGTGGCCGCCCCCTCCTCCCCATCCACCGCCGGCACGCGGATGCCGTTCGCGACGGCGGTGGCCTCGCTCGCGTCGAGTGGCCGCTCGGGCAGGAAGGAGAGCGCCGCGTTCGGCGTGACGATCCGCTCGGGATCGGCGTCGGCGAGGCGGAAGGGCCCGATCGCGGTGCGCTCGAGCTCCTCGCAGTAGGCGTCGCCGAGGCCGGCGACGAGCTGCCGGACGTAGGTGCCCGACGAGCACTCGATCTCGAAGGCGGCGCGGTCACCCTCGTGCCAGAGACGCTCCGCGCGGTAGACGGTGACCGGACGCGGCGCGCCCTCGACCGCCTCGCCACGGCGCGCCTTCTCGTAGAGCCGCTCGCCGCCGACGCGCACGGCGCTGTAGGCCGGCGGGCGCTGCATCAGGTCGCCGGTCGCGATGCGCGGATCCTCGGGCCGCCTGCCGGTCTCCTGCAGCTCGCCGTCGCGGTCGCCGGTGTCCGACCGCCAACCGAGCCGGGCGACGGCGACGTAGGTCTTCGGCAGCGGCAGCAGCCAGCGCTGCGCACGCGTCAGCGGGCCGACGAGGATCAACAGCAGGCCAGTGGCGAACGGGTCGAGCGTGCCGGCGTGGCCTACCTTCGTCTTGCGGGGCAGCGTCCGGCGGACGCGCGCGACGCAGTCGTGCGAGGTGACCCCGGCCGGCTTGGGATAGAGGATGACGCCTGACGCTGCGGTGCTCACC
The DNA here is from genome assembly GCA_036259395.1 of Thermoleophilaceae bacterium. GTDB lineage: Bacteria > Actinomycetota > Thermoleophilia > Solirubrobacterales > Thermoleophilaceae > JAAYBF01. Next base: position 4,038 of record DATABV010000166.1, read on the forward strand.
GGCCGTCAGGCGGCGAGCTGAGCGCGAACCCGCTCGCGGATCGCCTCGGTGAGCGTCTCGAGGTCGAGCTCGGTCGTGGCGCCCGCCGCCTGGCGGTGACCGCCGCCGCCGAAGCTGCGCGCGATCTCGGAGACGTCGACGCGGCCGTCGGTCGCACGCAGCGAGACCTTGCGCTTGCCGGCGCGGTCGCCGGTCAACTCACGGACGAGCACCGCGACGGCGGTCCCCTCGACCGCGCGGGCGTGGTCGATGATCCCCTCGGAGTCGTTCTCGACGGCCCCCGTCTGCTCGAAGTCCTCGGCGGTCAGGTGGAGCATCGTGATCGTCCCGCCGTCGAAGCGGCGGATCGTCGCGAGCCCGCGCTGCAGCAGGGTGATCCGCTCGAACGGCAGCGACTCGTAGATCCGGCTGTAGATGACGTGCGGCTCGACCCCGGCCTCGATCAGCTCGGCCGCCATCTGATGCGCTTCCGACGTCGTGTTCTCGTACATGAAGCGACCGGTATCGGTGATCAGGCCTACGTAGAGGGCGCGTGCGATCTCGGTCGTCAGCTCGACGCCGAGCTCCTTCGAGAGGCGCCAGACGATCTCCGCGGTGCACGACGCCTTCGAATCGACGAGGTTCGCCGTGCCGAAGCGCGTGTTGTCGTGATGGTGGTCGATGTTGAGGATGTGGATGCCGTCGCGCTGGAGGAAGTCGACCGGCATCCGGTCGATGTTGCCGCAGTCGAGGAAGACGGCCACGCGCTCGTCCATGTCGGCCGGCGGGCCGCCGATGATGTCGCGGTTCTCCATGTCGCGGTACTCGTGCGGCAACGGAAACTCGTCGGGCGAGAGGTACATCAGCGCGTCCTTGCCGAGCTGGGTCAGGATCCCGTGCATGCCGAGCAGCGAGCCGAGCGCGTCGCCGTCGGGGTTCTCGTGGGTGGTGAGCAGCAGCTTGTCGGCGCCGCGCAGCTCCTCGACGACCTGGTCGAGCTCGGTGCCGACCCCGCTCACGATCGTGGCCCTTCTTCGTCCACCTCGTCGAGCAGCTCGGAGATCCTCATCCCGCGCTCGAGCGCCTCGTCGTGCATGAAGCGCAGCGCCGGTGTGTGCTTGATCCGCAGCTCGCGCGCGATGCCGGCCTGCAGGAAGCCGCGCGAGGACTCGAGCCCGGCCAGGCTGTCGGCACGCTCCTCCTCGTCGCCGAGCACGCTCACGTAGACACGTGCGTGGCGGAGGTCCGGGCTGGTGTCGACGGCTGTCACGGTGACGAATCCAACGCGGGGATCTTTCAAGCCCCCTGCGATCCGGGCGGAAAGGACCTCCCTCAAGGCCTCGTTCACGCGCCGCATGCGGTCGGCGGGCATCCTACTCGCCCTCGCCCGAATGCCTACTGAAGGGTCTTCTCGACCTGCCGCGTCTCGTAGACCTCGAGCACGTCGCCCTCCTTGACGTCGGCGAAGTTCTCGAGCACGATGCCGCACTCCATACCGGTGGTGACCTCACGGACGTCCTCCTTGAAGCGGCGCAGGGAGCCGATCCGACCGTCGTAGACGATCGTTCCGTCGCGGACGAGCCTCACGGTAGCGCCCCGCCGCACGGAGCCGTCGGTGACCATCGAGCCGGCGATCGTGCCAACGCGCGACGCGCGGAAGATCGCTCGGATCTCGACCGTGCCGACTGTCTCCTCGACGTCCTCGGGCTTGAGCATGCCCTCCATCGCTGCGCGCAGCTCCTCGACGACCTTGTAGATGACCGAGTAGCCGCGGATCTCGACGCCCTCGCGATCGGCTACCGCGCGCGCATCGCCGACCGGCCGGACGTTGAAGCCGATGATCACGGCGTTCGAGGCCGAGGCGAGCATCACGTCCGACTCGTTGATGCCGCCGACGCCGGTGTGGATCAGGTTGACCGCCACCTCGTCCTGCGGCAGCTTGGCGATCTCGTCGGCGAGCGCCTCGAGCGAGCCGGCGACGTCAGCCTTGACGATCAGCGCGAGCTCGTTGAGCTCGCCCTTCTGGGCACGCGCGAGGACGTCCTCCAGCGACACCTTCACGCCGGCGCGCCGCGCCAGCGCCTCCGTCTTAAGCCGGTTCGCGCGCTCGCCGGCGATGCGCCGCGCCTCGCGCTCGTTCGCCACGACGCGGAACTGCTCACCGGCCTCGGGGACGCCGTCGAAGCCGAGGATCTCGACCGGGGTGCCCGGCGTCGCGGCCTTAATCCGCTCGCCGAGGTAGTCGTGCATCGCACGCGCGCGGCCGGGGTGCTCGCCGGCGACGACCGCGTCGCCGACCTTCAGCGTCCCGCGCGAGATCAGCACCGACACCACGGGCCCGCGGCCAGGGTCGAGGCGGGACTCGATCACCACGCCAGAGGCCTCGGTGTTCGGGTTGGCCTTCAGCTCCTGGATGTCGGACAGCGTCGTCAGCGTCTCGAGCAGCTCGTCGAGATTCGTGCGCGCCTTGGCCGACACGTCGACGAACTCGGTGTCGCCGCCCCAGTCCGCGGGCGTTAGCTCGTGCTGGGCGAGCTCGCCGCGGACGCGCTGCGGGTCAGCCCCGTCCTTGTCGATCTTGTTGACTGCGACGACGATCGGCACCTCAGCGGCCTTCGAGTGGTCGATCGCCTCGACGGTCTGCGGCATCACGCCGTCGTCGGCGGCGACGACGACGACCGCGATGTCGGTGACGCTGGCGCCGCGGGCGCGCATCGCGGTGAAGGCGGCATGGCCGGGCGTATCGAGGAAGGTGATCGTGTGGTCGCCGTGGTGGACCTGGTAGGCGCCGATGTGCTGGGTGATGCCGCCGGCCTCGCCCGCGGCTACCTCCGACTCGCGGATCGCGTCGAGCAGCGACGTCTTGCCGTGGTCGACGTGGCCCATCACCGTCACGACCGGCGGGCGCTCGACGAGGTCGGCATCGTCGTCCTCGAAGACGACGTCGTCGGTGACCTCGTCGGCGGCGCGAACGATGTTGACCTTCTTCTCGAAGCCGTCGGCGAGGATCTCGATCGCCTCGTCGGAGAGCGTCTGGGTCAGCGTCGCCATCTCGCCGAGCTCCATCAGCTTCTTGATCACGTCCGGCGCCGAGAGGCCGAGCGACTCCGCTACCTCCTTGACGGTCGCGCCAGACTTGATGTCGGTGATCTGCTCCTCATGCGGCTTCTCCTCCTGCTGGCTGAAGTCCGGCTCCACCCAGGGGGTCCGCCTGCGGCGGCCGCGGCGGCGCGGCGGCGTCTGCTGCTGCGGCGGTGGACCTGGCGCCCGGCGCGAGGCCTGCGAGTCGATCACCACGCGGCGGCGACGCGCCGATGAGGTCGGGGGGCTCGCGCCCCCCGCGCCCCCCGCGGAACCCTGGCCGGCCTTGGAAGGGCTCGCGCCCCCCGGGCCCCCCGCGGAACCCTGGCCGGCCTGGGAAGGGCTCCGGCCGCGCCCGCCG
>DATABV010000167.1:0-4831 GCA_036259395.1 Thermoleophilaceae bacterium
CCTCGAGCGCGCGCTGGACATGGTCGGCCTGAAGCTCGAGCACGTGCGCCTGCTCGTGTGCACCCACGCCCACTCCGACCACTACGGGCTGGCGGCGCCGATCTGCGAGGCGGCCGGCTGCGAGCTCTGGATGCACCCGAACCACGGCCACATGACGGCCGCCGCGCAGGATCCGGCGGCGGCGTTCGAGCGCCGGATCGAGGTCGCGCGCCAGAGCGGCGTGCCGATGGCGGCGCTCGAGCGCTACCGCGAGGAGAACAAGGACCGCGACTTCGGCATCGCCGGCGTCAAGCTGCCCGACCGCGACCTCGTGCCGGGCGTCGAGGTCGACACCGACCTCGGCTGCTGGCAGGTCGTGGAGACGCCCGGCCACGCACCCTCGCACGTCGTCCTGCACCAGCCCGAGCGCGGGCTGCTGATCTCCGGCGACCACGTGCTCGGCCGCCCCTCGCTCTACTTCGACTTCGGCTACACGCCCGACCCGGTCGGCGAGTACCTGACCAGCCTCGAAAGGGTGCGCGCGCTCGACGTCGACCTGATCCTCGCCGGCCACGGCCGTCCGGCGCGCGACCTCGAGGGGCACATCGACTCGCATCTCGACCTCGTCGACGAGGCCTTGGCGCGCGTGCACCAGGCGCTCTCCGGCGAGCCGCGCACGGCCTTCGAGATCGCCGGGGCGGGTCTGGGCCTGGAGCGGGTGCCGCGCGCCGCCATGAACTGGGCGCTGTCGCTGACGCTCTCCTACATCCGGCGGCTGGAGGTCACGGGCCAGGTCGAGCGGGTCGACGGCTCTGACCCGGAGCGCTGGCGACTGGTCGGCTCCTAGGTCACACCGGCTGCGCGGCGCGCGTCCAGGGCTCCGCGGCGCGCAGCGCGGCGAGAATCGCCCGCGTCGCCGGCGACCTGTTCAGCGTGTAGAAGTGGATCCCGGGCGCCCCGCGCGCCAGCAGGTCTACGCACTGCAACGTGGCGTACGCCACACCGAGGTCCTGCAGCGCCTGGGGGTCGTCCTCGCGCGCCTCGAGCTGGCGCTCGAACGGCTCGGGGATCTCGGACTTGCAGAGCTCGGTGATCCGCTTGATGTTGCGGAGGTTGATCACCGGCATGATCCCCGGGATGATCGGGACGGTCACGCCGGCGTCGCGCGCCCGCTCGACGAAGTCGAAGTAGAACTCGTTGTCGTAGAAGAGCTGGGTGATCAGGAAGCTCGCCCCGGCGTCCTGCTTCGCCTTGAGGAAGCTGATGTCCGACTCCGCGCTCTCGGCCTGGGGGTGGACCTCCGGGAACGCCGCGGCGCCGACCGCGAAGCCGTAGCTCTCGTCGAGCAGCTCGATCAGCTCGGTCGAGTAGCGCAGCCCGCCCTCGGTCTGAACCCACTCCTGCTGGCCCGCGGGCGGATCGCCGCGCAGCGCGAGGACGTTGTCGACGCCGGCCGCCTCAATCTCGTCGAGCGTCGCGCGCAGCTGCTCGACCGTCGCCCCGACGCAGGTGAAGTGCGCCATCGCCTCGATGCCGAGGTCCTGCTTGATCCACTTGACGATGTCGATCGTCGTGTCGCGCGTCGAACCGAGCGCACCGTAGGTCACCGAGACGAAGTCCGGCTCGTCGTCGCTCAGCACGGCGAGCGTCTCGCGCAGGTTGACCAGCCCCTCGTCGGTCTTCGGCGGGAAGAACTCGAACGAGAAGACCGGGCGCCGCTCGGCCAGGATGGCGTCGATTCGCATGCGAAAAGGCTACCCGTGGATCGAGCGGCCGGGCGGCGGGATGAACTCGAGGTTGGTGGCGACCACCTTGCGCCCGTCGACCGTGTACTCGACGTCGACCGAGTCGTTGCGCCCGTAGCTGCCGAACAGCGCGAGGAACATCGCGGTCCAGCGCCAGAAGCCGACCTTCTCCTTGACCAGTGAGCGCGAGAACAGCAGCTCGCCGTCGCCGAGCTCGTAGTCGCGCCCCTCCTGCTGCGGCACGGCGTTGACGAACACGCGCAGCGGCGGCTTGGCGCCCGCGGGCAGGGGAACTCGCCAGACCTCGGCCATCGCGCGGTTATAGCGGTCGGCCGGGTGGGCGCGCTAGGCGCTCAACGCGCGGCGCAGCGCATCGGTCGGCGACTCGCCTGCCAGCGACTCGACCAGGGTGCGCCGGAAGCGGCCGGTGTAGGCCTCGCTGGAGGAGTCGCCGCGGACGTCTACGCCGCCGCGCGCGCCGTCCGGTCCGCGCAGCTCGACCCGCCCGACGACCTGCTGGACCGGCTCGAAGCGGCGGATCAGCCGCCCGCCGGTCGCGCGCGCGTGCGCCGTCCGTTCGATCTCGCCGACGTGGCGCTCGATCGCGGCAAGCGCCTGGTTCAGGTCCGCATAGGTCTCGCGCTCGACCTTCGGCCCCTTGCGCGCCGTGACCCGGTAGCCGCTCACCCGTCGCAGCGTAGAGCTATGTTCGGCGGCGATGAGCGAGGCCGAGACACCGGCGCCCTCCACACCGCCCGCCGGGCCGCTGAGCCCGCGCGACGCGATCGAGGGCGTGGCCGTGCACGCGCCGAGCCGCGGCAACCGCAAGCTCGAGGCGCTGCTCGAGGCGGCCAACGGCGACGATCGCGTCAAGGGCTGGTGGCACATGCAGCAGGTGTTCGCCGACCGGCTCGGGATGTCCGACCACTCCTGGGTCCACATCCAGGTTGTGCTCAACGTCGCCCTGCGGCTGTTCCGGCTGCTCGCCAAGCGCGGCGTCGAGCCGGCGATGGTCACCGACCACCTGATGCGCGAGCGCGACGCCGAGGTCGTGATCGCCGCCGCCTGCCTGTTCCACGACACCGGCATGTCGATCCACCGCGCCGACCACGAGTCCTACAGCCTCTTCCTCGCCGCCCGGGCGCTGCCCGAGCTGCTCGCCGACGCCTACTCCGAGCCCGAGCGGACGGTCGTCGCCGCCGAGGCGCTGCACGCGATCATCGGCCACCGCCGCCGCGGCGACCCGATCACGATCGAGGCGGGGATCGTCCGCGTCGCCGACGCGCTCGACCTCGCCCAGGGCCGCTCGCGCGTCCCGTTCGAGAACCGCCGGCCGAACATCCACTCGCTGTCGGCCGCGGCGATCGACAGCGTCGAAATCAAGGCCGGCGAGGAGCGGGCCGTCACGATCGAGATCGCGATGAACAACTCGGCGGGCATCTTCCAGGTCGACGAGCTGCTGGCCACCAAGCTGCGCGGCTCCGGCCTCGAGCAGCACGTCGAGGTCGTCGCGCGAATCGACGCCGAGCACGAGAAGCGGCTCGTCCCGGTCTTCCGCATCTGATTCGGGATCGTTCAGCCTCGGGCGGGCACAGCTCTGCAATCTCTGCACGGGACGTCAGCGCGCCGGACGCCGGGTACGTAGGTGTTCATGCCGGTCAAGCGCAGAGGCGTCTCGACGCTCTCCCTGGGGCTGCTCACGGTCGCCGTGGCGATCGCGCCCGCTAGCGCCGCGCCAGACAGCCCGCAGGTCGGCAAGCGGCAGTGGATCGACTGCTCGAGCGGGCACATGCGCGGCGTCGCGCCGTACTCCGTCTGGCCGGACCTCTGGCGGGCGCAGCGCGAGGGCCGCAGCGGCGACGTGGCGCTGCTCGAGCGGATTGCCCACGTCCCGCAGGCGAAGTGGCTCGCGGGCAAGAGCGTGCGCCAGGACCCGTTCCGGATCGTGCGCAACTACGTCGCGAACACGATGGCGACCCAGTGGGGCGGCCCCGACTGCCAAACGCGCTACTCGGGCAACGCCGGCGCCGACGACCCCTACGTCGGCGACTATCCGGTCTTCGCGATCCGCCAGCTCGAGCACGAGGCCTGCCACCGCGACTACGACGGCGGCGGGGCGTGGAACCGGCCCCGCAACGGCAGCTACCTGCCTTGGATCGAGAAGTTCATCGCGGCGATCGGCCCGATCGCCCACGAGGCGACCGTGATCCTCGAGCCCGACGGCCTGCCGGTGATCGGCAAGTGCCTGAGCCGCCGCGCGGCCAAGCAGCGGCTCGCCCTGATGCGCGCCGTTACCCGGCGGCTCGGCAGCCTCCCGAACCTCGCGACTTACATCGACATCGGCTCCTCGCGCTGGCTCGACGAGAAGCGCGCGATCAAGCTGCTGCGACGGGCGGGCGTTCGCCACGTGCGCGGCTTCGCGCTCAACACGACCCACTTCTACTACACCCACGAGCAGGTCGAGTACGGCGACAAGATCGCGCGCCGGCTCGGCGGCAAGCGCTACGTCGTCAACACAGCCGAGAACGGCCGCGGCGGCCTGAGGATCAAGAACCCGAACGCGCGCAACGTCAAGAACCGGTTCTGCAACCCGAAGAACGCCGGTCTCGGGCCGCTGCCGACGACCCGCACGGCCTCCCGCTTCGCCGACGCCTACCTCTGGATCTCACGCCCCGGCCTCTCGTCCAACGGCCACAGCGGGATGCGCCAGTGCAGCCGTGGCCCTGGCGGCAACGTCTTCTGGCTCCCCAAGGCCGAGCAAGAGGCGAAGCTCGCCGTGTTCGACGGCCAGCCGCCCTGGCCGCCGGCGCCCCTCTAGCGCTGGTCGAGCGGCACGTAGTCGGCCTGGCGCGGGCCGGTGTAGATCTGCCGCGGACGCGCGATCTTCGTCTCGTCGTCCTCCAGCATCTCCTTCCACTGGGCGAGCCAGCCCGCGGTGCGGGGGATCGCGAACATCACCGTGAACATGTCGGTCGGGATGTTCATCGCCTCGTAGATCAGGCCCGAGTAGAAGTCGACGTTCGGGAACAGCTTGCGGTCGGTGAAGTACTCGTCGTCGAGCGCGTGCTTCTCGAGCTCGACGGCGATCTCGACCTTCGGGTTGTCGA
>DATABV010000168.1:0-14506 GCA_036259395.1 Thermoleophilaceae bacterium
CATCAGGTAGCGCGCGTCCTCGAGGCAGGCCTCCTCGTCCTCGGAGGCGAAGTGCGCGACGCCCGACTTCGTGTTGTGGGTCATCGCGCCGCCGAGCTCCTCGAACTCGACCTCCTCGCCGGTGACGGTCTTGATCACGTCAGGGCCCGTGATGAACATGTGCGAGGTCTCCTTCACCATGAAGATGAAGTCGGTCATCGCGGGCGAGTAGACGGCGCCGCCGGCGCAGGGGCCCATGATCAGCGAGATCTGGGGGATCACGCCGGAACACTGGACGTTGCGGACGAAGACGTCGCCGTAGGCGCCGAGCGAGACGACGCCCTCTTGGATCCGCGCGCCGCCGGAGTCGTTGATGCCGATCACCGGGCAGCCGATCTTGGCCGCCAGGTCCATGATCTTGCACATCTTCTCGGCCATCACCTCGCCGAGCGAGCCGCCGAAGACGGTGAAGTCCTGCGAGAAGACGCAGACCGGGCGACCGTCGATCGTGCCGTGGCCGGTCACGACCGCGTCGCCCCACGGCCGGTTCTTCTGCATGTCGAAGTCGAACGTGCGGTGGCGGACGAAGGTGTCCAGCTCCTGGAAGCTGCCCGGGTCGAGCAGCTTCTCGACGCGCTCGCGGGCGGTCAGCTTGCCGCGCGCGTGCTGCTTCTCCTCGGCCTGCGGGTTGGTGTGGATCGCTTGCTCGCGCAGCTCCTCGAGCTGGGCGAGCTTCTCCTCGTAGGTCTCCGGCGACTTCTGGCGCATAGGGCGCGGCATCGTATCGGCGCGCCACGGACGGGCGCCGCTAGGCCGTGCTAGCCGCGCGAGAAGGGGCGGTGGTGTGCCTGTCCGAGCGCCTCGAGGGTGCCGTCGAGGATCCGCTGGATCCGCTCGGCCTCGGCGTTGGCCACCAGCGGCTCGGGCTCGGGCTCGGGCTGCGGCTGCGGCTCCGGATCGACCACCGGCTCGGGCGCTGGCGTGGGCTCCAGAGCAGGCACCTGCTCGATCGCAACGGGCGTCGGGTCCACGGCGAGGCCACGCGGCGTCCGCTGCCGGAAGAGCCAGCGCGCGAGGAAGCCCTGCCGCTTGGGCTCCGGCTCGCGCTCGACCGGGGCGGGCTCGACCGCGACCGGCTCGGGCTCCACCGCGACGGGCTCGACCACGACCGGCTCGTGCTCCACGGCGACCGCCGCCGGCTCCGGCTCGGCGGGCGCCGGCAGGTCGGCCGGGCCCGGCTCGGGGACGGTCGCCGTGAAGGTGACCTTCGTTCCCCAGCCGGACTGCTCGAGCGCCACGGTTCCGCTCACTTCCTCGCCCTCCCAGGCGACCGTGGACTCGGGCTCGACCTTCGTGATCCGAATCTCCCCCAGCTCGCCGAGGTGCTTCGCGAGGCTCTCGACCTCGCTCAGCTCGCTCCACAGCTCCGGGGGCGACTTCACCAGCGTGCGTTGTGCGGTCAGATCGGCCATCCCGGTCGGTTTCGGCCGGCGGCAGACGACTCCTGCCAGTTGGGAGAGACCTCCCAGCGGCCTAATGCGGCGCGAGGGCGAGGCGAAGGGCGCCGGCGGCCTCGAGCATCGCGTCGTGCGCGCCGCGGTGGAGGGTGGTTTGGTTGACGAAGGAGTGCAGCAGGCCGTCGTGGCGGCGCAGCGCAGTCGGGACGCCGGCGGCGATCAGGGCGCGGGCGTACTCCTCGGCCTCGTCGCGAAGCGGGTCGAAGCCGGCGGTCAGGACGTAGGCAGGCGGGAGGCCGGAGAGGTCCGGGGCCTGGAGTGGGGAGGCGCGCCACTCGTGGGCGGCGTCGCGGTCGGGCAGGTAGTGGTCGCGGAACCAATCCATCTCGGCGGCGGTGAGCAGGAAGCCATCGCGGAACAACTCGTAGGAGCGCCGCTTCTCGACGTAGTCGCAGACGGGATAGATCAGGAGCTGGAAGGCAGGCAACGGCGCCTCGCCGGCCTTCGCGGCGAGCGCGACGACTGCCGCCAGGTTGCCGCCGGCGCTGTCGCCGCCGACGGCGATCCGCGCCGGGTCGAAGCCGAGCCGCTTGGCGTTCTCCGACGCCCAGGCGAGCGCGGCGATCGAGTCGTCGACCGCCGCCGGATAAGGGTGCTCGGGCGCCAGCCGATAGTCGATTGAGAGGACCCCGGCGCTGGCGTGCATCGCGAGGAAGCGGCAGGCGCTGTCATGGGTGTCGAGCGTCCCGATCACGTGACCGCCGCCGTGGTAGTAGACGAGCAGCCCGCCCGGTGCCGCCGATGAAGGATTCGCATCGCCTGGACTGTCGAAGCCCTCAGCTGGGGGCGGGAATGGCGAATAGAGCCGCGCGCGGATCTCCCCGGCCGGCCCTGGGATCGAATGGTCCTCTACGCGCGCGAGGGGAAGCTTGGGACCGGTCAGCAGCGCCGCCTGACGTCCCACCTGCGCTCGCGCGTCGGCGACCGGCAGGCTCTCGACCGGCGGCACGTCGGCGAGCTGCTCGAGCTTGACCAGCAGCTGCGACGTCGGGTGCAGCTCGAGCCCGTCGATTCGGATCGGCGTGCCCCCGAGCAGCCGCTGCGCGCCAAGCGGCAGCTTCGCCAGCGCGACGCAGATCGCCGCCTCGACCCGGTCACGCGGGGTGACCGCGACCCCGCTCACCGGCTCAGGCCTCGGAGTACTCGCCGAACTCGTCGCGCATCACGTTGCAGACCTCGCCGATCGAGGCGCGGGCCTTGAGCGCGGCGCGGATCGGCGGGAGCAGGTTGCCGGTGCCCTGGGCGGTGGCCCGCAGCTCGGCGAGTGCGGAGTCGACGGCCGCCTGGTCGCGGTTGGCCTTGAACTCCTTCAGCCGCGCGACCTGCTCGTGCTCGGACTGCGGGTCTACGCGCAGGGTCTCGACCTCGTCGACGTCGTTGGTGACGTACTCGTTGACGCCGACGACGATGTCCTGCTTGATCCGGTAGCGCTCCTCGTAGCCCCAGGCCGACTGCTCGACCTCGGCGCGGATGAACGGGATGCACTGGACCGAGCCGCCCATGTCGTCGACCTTGTCGATCAGCGCCTGGGCGCCGGCCTCGATCTCGTCGGTCAGCGCCTCGATGAAGTACGACCCGGCGAACGGGTCGACGGTGTCGGTCGCGCCCGACTCGGCGGCGATGATCTGCTGGGTGCGCAGGGCGATCCGAGCCGCCTTCTCGGTCGGCAGCGCGAGCGCCTCGTCGTAGCCGTTGGTGTGCAGCGACTGCGTGCCGCCGCAGACGGCGGCGAAGCCCTGCAGCGCGACACGGACGATGTTGTTCTCAGGCTGCTGGGCCGCCAGCGTCACGCCGCCCGTCTGGGTGTGGAAGCGGATCGTCTGCGACTTCGGGTTCGTGGCACCGAACCGCTCGCGCATGATCTGCGCCCACATCCGGCGTGCCGCGCGGAACTTCGCGACCTCCTGGAAGACGTTGTTGTGGCCGTTGAAGAAGAACGCCAGGCGTGGGCCGAACTCGTCGACGTCGAGGCCCGCGTCGATCGCCGCCTGGACGTAGGCGATCGCGTTGGCGAGCGTGAAGCCGACCTCCTGGACCGCCGAGCAGCCCTTCTCGCGCATGTGGTACCCGGAGATCGAGATCGTGTTCCACTTCGGCACCCGCTCGCGGCAGTAGGCGAACAGGTCCGTGGTCAGCCGCATCGCGGGCTGCGGGGGATATATGAAGTTCCCGCGCGCGATGTACTCCTTCAGGATGTCGTTCTGGGTCGTGCCGCGCAGGACGTGCGACTCGACGCCCTGCTCCTCGCCGACCAGCTCGTAGAGCAGCAGCAGGCAGGCCGCCGGCGCGTTGATCGTCATCGACGTCGACACCTTGTCGAGCGGGATGCCGTCGAAGACGCGCCGCATGTCGTCGATCGTGTCGATCGCGACGCCGGTGCGGCCGACCTCGCCGAGGCAGAGCGGGTCGTCGGAGTCGCGCCCGAGCTGGGTCGGCAGGTCGAAGGCCATCGACAGCCCCGTCGACCCGTGGTCGATCAGGTAGTGGAAGCGCTTGTTGGTCTCCTGCGCGGTCGCGTAGCCGGCGTACTGGCGCATGGTCCACTGGCGGTCGCGGTACATCCGCTCGTGAACGCCGCGCGTGAAGGGGTAGTCGCCTGGCTTGCCGAGCTTCTCCGGGAGATCGGGTGGGAGGTCGTCCTCGGTGTAGAGCGGCTTGATCTCGATGCCGGAGTCCGTGAAGCGGCGAGGGTCGTCGGGACCGACGATCGGGGCGATCGAAGGGCGGGCGTCGGGGGTGGTGGCCATGGGAGGAGGATACGGCTAGGCGGCGGCCCTGAGCTGGCGGAGGCGTGCGCGGCATGCGAGGCACGTCGCGAGGTGACGACGCACCGGGGCGACCTCGTCGGAGGACGCATCGCCGGCCGCGAAGGCGTCGAGTGTGGTCGCGAGGCGGCCGCACTCCGACCCGGACTCGATGCCCTCGATCGCCTGCCGGAAGGCATGGCGGCCCTCGGCGAGGCAGCGGTTGACCTTGGTCGCGCTCCAGCCGGTGATCTCGGCGATCTCCTTGTAGCTATAGCCCTCGGCCTGAAGCTGAAGCGCCCTGATCTCTTGTGGCTTGAGCCGACGCAGCGCCTGGCTGCCGAGCCGTAGGCGCTCGAGCTGCTCGGCGCGGGCGTCGGTGTTCGGCGTCTCGTGCGTGGAGAACATGCGCGTGCCTGTGAGCGACTCCGCCGTGCCGCCGGTGACGATTCGACGACGGTGCCGAGCGATGGCGAGTGCCTCGTTCTTGACCGTCGTGCGCAGCCAGCCGCGAAGCTCCTGGGCCTCGCCGGTCGGATGCCTGCGCAGCACACGCTCGACAGCGCGCTGGAAGGCGTCCTCGGCGTCCTCGTCGGTCGCCGACCAGCGCCGCGCCGTCGCCAGCATCGAAGCGCCATGCTCCTCGATCAACCGCTCTGCGTCGCTGCCGCGCATGCCCCGTGCCTTCCTGATCGCCGTCCGGTCCGGGCCTAGAGGGGTGTTTCGGCCGTTTCCCGCCCCCCTTCGCGCACATCCACAGCTACGGTGCTCGCCGGAGCTCGCCCCCGCGAGCACTCAACGTGCCGATAGCACCGCTCCGGCTGCGCCCTCCGCTACATTCCGTTGGTTGACCTGTTTGCTCTTGTGGTGCGCAGGGCGCGAACGAGAGCTATCGGAGGCGAGCTGCAGCTGATGGGCGATGGCCTGGCGAGAGAGCTGAGAGAGCTGGAGCCGCGGGCGGCGCCGGCCAGGCTCCCCGCGCGCGACGTGCGTGCCGGCAGCGTCCCGCTGCTCAAGGGGGTGCTGCGCTTCGAAGCGCTGCGACGCGGTGGACGCGTGCTGACGCTCGCGGCGCTCGACGTCGCCGGAATGTTCCTGGCGATCTGGACGGCGCTCGCGATCAAGGCGGCCGTGCGCGCGCCGGGCATCCTCGGCAGCACCTTCGAGCAGGCGCAGGAGTACGCGCCGTTGGCCTGCCTGGTGATGCTGCTGCTGTTCGCGCGGTCCGGCCTCTACCGCGACCGCGCGCAGCGACCCGGGTTCACCAACGTCGTCTCCGGGCTCTTCCAGGTGACCCTGATCGTGCTTGCCTACGCGGTGATCGAGGGCCACCAGTTCTCGTCGTACTACATCTTCTACGGCACGCTGTTCTTCGCGATCGTCTACGTCTCGGCGTTCCGCTGGACCTTCGAGCGGGTCACCGGGGCGGTGCTGCGCGCGGCCGGCTATCGCCGCCGCGCCGTACTGGTCGGCTCGGGCACCCACATCGACGCTGTCGCACACGCGCTCAGCGACAGCTCCGAGGTCGAGCCGTTCGGCTACGTGTCGCTGACGCCGCGCAAGGGCGACGGGCGGCTGCGCGACTTCGGCACGCTCGACGGGCTCGAGCGCAACTTCGACGCCGTCGACGAGGTCCTGATCGCCGACCCGGCCTTCCCGCAGGATCAGGCCGTCGAGCTGGTCGACCGCTGCCACGAGCACGGCAAGCGGATCCGCGTCGCGCCGTCGACGATGGAGATCCTGATGGACCGCGTCGAGTTCGTCCCGGGCCAGTCGCTGCCGTTGTTCGAGCTCAAGCCGCCGGTCTTCGAGGGTGCCGACTTCGTCCTCAAGCGGGCGTTCGACCTCGTCGGGGCGGTGCTGCTGCTGACCGTGCTCTCGCCGCTGCTGGCGCTGATCGCAGTCGCGATCAAGCTCGACTCGCCCGGGCCGGTGCTCTTCCGCTCGCGGCGGCCCGGGATCGGCGGCGGAGCGTTCGACTGCCTCAAGTTCCGGACGATGGAGGAGGGCGCGGAACACCGCCAGGACGACCTCGAGCACCGCAACGAGGCTGGAGGGGCGATCTTCAAGATCCGCGAGGACCCGCGCGTGACGCGCGTCGGCGCGCTGCTGCGGCGCTGGTCGCTCGACGAGCTGCCGCAGCTATTCAACGTCCTACGCGGCGAGATGTCGCTGGTCGGGCCGCGGCCGCTGCCCCAACGCGACTACGACCTGCTCGACGACTGGCACCGCAAGCGCTACCTCGTGCTGCCGGGGATGACCGGCCTCTGGCAGGTCTCCGGCCGCTCCGAGCTCGACTTCGACGAGCTCGTCCGGCTCGACTTCCTCTACCTCGAGCGCTGGTCGGTCTTCCTCGACCTGACGGTCCTGCTCAAGACGATCCCGGCCGTCTTCCGCCGCCACGGCGCCTGGTGAGCGCCGCGGCGTGAGCGAGCAGTACACGCCGGACAACCTGCTCGACCGGCTGTCCGACCCGGCGACGCTGAAGCTGCACTACGACCGCCTGCGCGAGCGCGAGCGCGCGCTGCTCGGCGCGCGCCTCGACCTCGCCGCCGGCGGCGACGTCCTGGCCGTCGGCTGCGGTCGCGACCCCGGCCGCCACCTCTTCCCGGCGCCGGCGTGGCGGATGACCGGTGTCGAGCTCGAGGAGGAGTGGCCGCGGCGGCTGGTCGACAGCGGCGAGCTCGACGTCGGGCTCGTCGGCCGTGCCGGCGAGCTCGACCGGCTCGGCGACGCCTCGTTCGACGTCGTGCTCTACCGCTACGTGCTGCACCACATCGCCTTCCAGGGACCGCTCGCGCCCGTCTTCGCGGAGGCCTCCCGCCTGCTTCGCCCTGGCGGCGTGCTCGTCGCGATGGAGCCTGGCGCGCTGCATCCGGTCGGCGCCGGGCTCGCGCTCGCGAATCGGATCGGCCTCGGCGTGGCGGTCCACGGGACCCCCGACGACATCCCGCTGACCGCGGCTCGGCTGGAGCGCGAGTCGCACGCCGCCGGCCTCGACCCCGAGGTGGTCGCGGTCACCTACGGCTGGCGCCGCCTGCCGCCGCCGCTGCAGCGCGCGACGTGGCGACTCGACGGCTCGCTCGGCGAGCGTCCCCGGGCCGCCCGGTTCGGCCACACGCTGATGCTCGTCGCGCGCCGTTAGCGTCTCGCCCGTGCCGAGCGCCTACGACGACGACCTCTGGCGGTTGGTGCCCGAGGACGCCGGCCCGCCGCCGGCACGGCTGGCCGAGTTCGTCGCCGGGCTCGGACGCGTGGGCTCGGCGCTCGACCTCGGCTGCGGCGACGGGCGGCTCGCGGCGCTGCTCGACGCGGAGCACCTCACGCTGGCCGATGTGTCGGACGTGGCGCTGCAGCGCGCGCTACGGCGACTGCCCGGCGCGCGAGCGGTGGCTCTCGAACCCGACGCGCCGCTGCCGCTGGCCGACAACGACTTCGACCTCATCCTCTGCGCCGAGACGGTCGAGCACGTGCGCGACGTCCAGCTGCTGCTCTCGGAGGCCCGCCGCGTGCTGCGCCCCGGTGGGCGGCTGGCGCTCACGACACCGGCCCATTCGCGACTGACCGGTCTCGACGTGCTCGTGCGCGGGTTCGAGCGGCGGTTCCCGCCGCTGTCGCCGCACCTGCGCTTTCTCACAGCGCGCTCGCTGAGCGAGCTGCTCGACGACCTCGGCTTCGACGCGGGTCGGGTTCGCCGTGTCGACGGCTCGTTGCTCGTCGTCGCTACGCGTTGACTGCCGGCCGCCAGCCCTGGTTGGCGAGCGTGCAGGCCTCGTCGACGCCGACGAATGGCGCCAGGGCGAGGAAGCTCGCGATGCCAGCCACCTCGTAGGCGCTCTCCGGCCCGCGCCGCCGGATCTGCTGGTAGAGCAACGCCGCCACCGCGCCGCTGACCGCCTCGGCTACGACCGGTGAGGTCTCCGGATACTCGCGGTAGCCGGCGCGCAGCACAGCGCCGAAGCGCCCGGTGGCGCTCTCGTGGCGGTCGAAACCCTGCGCGCCGCCGGAGAAGATCCGCTGGCCGCCGAGCTGCGCCATCGCGGGATGCGTCGCGTTGAACGCGAAGAAGGCGTGGATGACGTCGCGGGTCGCGTGCGGCCAGTCCACCGCCTGCTCGTACGCCGGCAGCGCGATCTCGACGAGCTGGCGCTCGCCGTCATCGATCGCCGCCATGAACGCCTCGCGCTTGCTGGCGAAGTGGTTGTAGAAGGTGGTCAGGGAGACCCCCGCACGCTGGCTGATCTCGGTGACGGTCATCGCCTGGTAGCCCTCGTCGGCCACGAGCTCGGTGACCGTCGCGAGGATCTTGCGCCGCTGCTCGTTCGGGTCGGGGACGGTGGCGGGTAGTCGTGGCGGCTTGCGCGGCTTGCGCAGGCGCGTCGGCGGAGTGCTGTAGCCGAGCGCCCAATCGAGCAGCTCCGGCACGAGCGTCGGCAGCTCCTCCGCCCTGCCATGTCGCAGGCGGGTCTGGACGATCTGACGCAGGCCGCCGAGCACCGCCCGTACGCCCTCGGCCGGCATGTCGGAGCGCTCGGGCGTCTCGCCGATCGCCGCGGTGGCCAGCAGCTCGAGCTGGTCGGCGACCTGCTCCATCCGGTCGACCGCCTCCGGCCCGGCTGCGTAGACCTCGACCATCCACACGCGTGCGGCGGCCGGCTGCAGGAGAATTGTCGCGACGATGCCCTCGAAGACGGCCTGCAGGCGGGCGTGCCACGACTCCCCGGCGTCGCGGTAGGACTCGACCACCTGGGCGCGGGTCATCTCGGCGAGCGCGTCGAGGGTCGCCAGGAAGCACTCGAGCTTGTTGTCGAAGTAGTGGTAGAAGGCGCTGCGCGACACGCCCGCGAGCGCGAGGAT
Source organism: Thermoleophilaceae bacterium (assembly GCA_036259395.1). Classification (GTDB taxonomy): domain Bacteria; phylum Actinomycetota; class Thermoleophilia; order Solirubrobacterales; family Thermoleophilaceae; genus JAAYBF01. The sequence continues at coordinate 9,098 of DATABV010000168.1, forward strand.
GTCCGCTACCCGGGTCGTCTCGTAGCCCTGTGCGGCAACGGCGGCGACCGTGGCCCCGTAGAGCCGCTCGCGCTGGTTGCGCTCTACGGCATCCGGTCGGTTGCCTGGCCCTGGGCGCAGCTGTCGCGAGCGCAGCCCAGCGGCCCGTCCCCACGGTGTCATGACCGCCGTCGCGCTAGGGCTGTCGATCAGCGGGGCGACCATAATTGGTCAGACCACTTTACGAACAAAGGGCTCTGCCATCAAGCGCCGTCTGGCTTGAGCAGAGGGGCCTATGAGGGTTGTGGTCAGCGGCCGCGCAGCGCGGGCAGCCAAAGCTGGCGCAGCTCACCGGCGAGACTCGGCATGCTCGCGAAGTCGCCTGCGCGTGCGGCGCCCTGCACCACCTCGTAGATCCCACCGACGACCATCTCCGCGACCAGCGGCGGTGGCGCGCCGCCGTTGCCGGCCGCCAGCTCGCGATCGAGTAGGTCGACGAAGCGCTGCAGGCCTGTCTCTTTGCGCTCCACCGCGGGGGCCCCGAGCCCGGGCGCCTCGACCAGCACGAGCCGGGTGAGGTCGGGCTCGGACGCGGCGGCCTCTAGCACCGCGAGCAGTGCTGACTCGAACCGGTCGGCGACGTCATCGCTCGAATCGGTGATCTCGAGGGCGGTCTGCGCCCGTCGAGCTGCGCTCTCGAAGGCCGCATCGACCTTGGCGAGCAGCCGAGAGTCGAGGCTGGCGGCTGCCTCGGGCCGTTCCGCGAGCTTCTCGCCATCAGGACCCATAACCATAAACCGTACAGTTTATAAAAGCGCGTGTCCAGTCTTTCGGGCGGCCGTCCTGCTTTCTGCGGTACGGCTGCGGCTCCGGTGAACAGGCCCGTGTCTCACGACGGTGTATCCCCCCCAAGCGGGGGGTTGCTGCCGTAAAACGCTCGACTTACGGTGGCTGAACCGTTGGGCCGCCTGGTCCGAAAGGCAAACCGCCTAGGTCCTCGGTCTGGAAAGGAGTTCCGCATGAGCGCAGGTGGATTGGTCGAATCGGCGCAGGCGAGCGGCCTCGCCGGGGTGTCGGCTCCGGCACGGGTGGCGCTCGCCGCTGGCGTGCCGGCCGCAGCGCCGATCCGCACCGAGGACGCCATCCTCGCGCATGCCGCGCGGGCTGGCGCCGACCTGGTCGGCGACGCCTGCGTCGTCTGGCGGGTTCTGGAGGACGGCCGGCTCGAACCCGCCGCGACCTTCCATCGCGATCGTCGTCTGCGTTACGCGCTCGGGGCCGTCTTGCACCAGCCGCCGCTCCGCGCCGGCGGCCTTTGGCCCGGTCAGGTCGCTACCAGCGGCGCACCGACGCGCGTCCGCCGCAGCCGCCTCGGCGAGCTCGCCGTCGACACGGGGATCGGCATGCGGCGTGCCCATGCTTTGCTCGCGCCGGTGCTGGTCGACGGCCGGGCTCTCGCCGTGATCGTCGCGCTGCGTGACTCCGGCGAGCCGGAGTACTCGCTGCGCGAGGAGGTCGTGATGCGTCGTGTAGCCGCGAAGGTGGGGGCCCGCGCGGCGGCCCCGCACGGCGGCCGCGGCCATGTTGGTGGCGACGAGGACGGCGGCGGCGATCGGGGCGACGGGGCGGCCGGCGACGATGGCCCGCCGTCCGGCGACGGCTGGATGCCCCCGGCCGCGTGGTTGATGGATCACATCGGGGTTGGGATCTGGGTGGCTGACCGCGACGGCATGACGACCTACGTCAACAGCGCGATGACCGAGCTGCTCGGGGTACCGGCCGCAGATGTCGTGGGCCGGCCGATGAGCGACTTCCTCGAGGACGTGCCGCAGATGGTGCGCGGCGAGTACTGCATGGACGCCGAGCGTTGCGATCGCCGGCTGACCCAGCCCGACGGGCGTCACGTCTGGCTCGAGATGACCTCGCTGCCGCTCGTCGACGACGATGGCGCCCGTCGCGGCGTCGTGAGCACGACGGTCGACGTGACGGCGCGCAAGCAGGTCGAGCTGGCGGCACGTCAGCGCGTACCGCGCGCGCATCGCCGCGTCTGAGCTAGTTCTGGGAGCTCTCGCGGCGGCGGCGACCGCGCTCGAGCTCGCGTGCGGCGGCATCCGCGCCGACGAATGGCAGCACGCTCATGTACATCAGCTCGGGGATCAGCTGCGGTAGCTCGGTGGTGGCACCGGCGGTGATCTCGCGGTAGAGGATCTCGCTGAGCCCGCCGACCATGCTGATGCCCGTGAAGCCCGGCAGGTCGCCGTCGGACTCCAGTCGGCCGCTGTCGTAGATGTAGGCGAAACCGCGCATCGCCTCGTTGCGGGTCGCGACGGCGTTCGGGCCGGCGGCGAGCACCTCGACAAAGCAGACGCGCGCCACCGTCGGCTCGTATGCGAGTGCATTGAGCAGCGCCGTCAGGCCGGCGCGCAGCTGATCGACCCACTCGTCCTGGGCCTCGAACGCCTCGAGCGTCACCGACAGGAGTCGGGCCAGCGCCTGCTGGTAGGCGGCGATGAAGCAGTGCTCCTTGTCCTCGAAGTGCTCGTAGAAGGTCTTGCGCGAGACGCCCGCGTGGGCGATGACGTCGGCGACGCGAGCCGCCTGGTAGCCATCGCGGCCGACCGCGTCGGTCATCGCCGCGAGGATTCGGCTGCGCTGCGACTCCGCGACCTGCTCCGGAGCGAGCCCATGGCGACCGCCCGGGATCTGGTCCGGTCGGCGGCGGGCAGGTCGCCGGGGAGTGCCTCCGCTTCCCGAGCGGGCGCCCTTCCTAGAGGCCACGGCCGTCCTTCGCGAGAGCGGGCTGCACGCCGACAGTCTACCGCCACCGGACACCCTGTGGGTACCCAAATGGTACGCCGCTGTGTCCGGCTCGGGGCTCTCTAGAGCGGAACCGTTAGTTCTACGTCTAAACCAGGACCAGTGGTGCGATCTGACTCGAGACGATCTGGTCGGCGAGGTCGGGCAGGTGCTCGGTCTCGCCGCGGTCGATCGGCGTGTAGATCAGCTCGTGTACCCCGCCGATCAGCCCACGGGCGGAGAGTTTCGACAGTCGATCGTCCCCGCGCAGCTCGTTGAGCGCGCCCTCCATCAGGCCCGCGAGGCGCTCCATCGTCGTAGCTCGCCGAGCACGGGCCGCCGGCCCGGCGGCCAGCACCTCGACGATGCACATCCGCGCGATGTCCGGTTCGTCGGCACAGAACTGGAGGAAGGCGCGCAGTCCGCGCTCGATCTTCGCCTCGGGCGACTCGCCTTGGTGGTATGCCTCGACCGTCAGGCCGAGCACGTGCTCGACCGCCTCGTCGTAGGCGGCGAGGAAGCAGTCCTCCTTGTCCTCGAACAGCTCGTAGTAGGTCCGTCGCGAGAGTCCGGCGCGTCCGAGCAAGCGACGCACCGTGGTCTCCTGGTAGCCGTACTCGGCCACGGTCTTCGCCATCGCGCGCATGAGGCGGTCGCGCTGGATCTTCGTGACGACCGGACGTGGAATCCCGTGCGGTCCCCCGGTCAGCTTGATGTTCGCCTGGTCCCACATGGGCCCACCATAGACGCCGAGTTCTCTCGACGCAACCATAAATTTCGAGTTTCTAGGTACATCGACGTTCTCCAGTTGCCTCCCCGTCCGCCTCGAGACATCGCGCACACGGCTCTCCAAAGCGGCAGTGGTGCGGTATTCGCGGGGCCCTGATTCAGGCCCGCAGGAGGGCGCTAACCAGACACCGACAAGTATCTGTACGGCCTGACGCTTCAGGCGACGAGCGGCTCGGGCCGCTCGACCTGCCGCTCGACCGTGGTGGACCAGAGCCGGCGCAGCTCCGGCAGCAGGCTCGGTAACTGCTCCGCCTCGCCGCGTGCAACGCGGGTGTGGATCAGCTCGGTCGTGCCGAGCACGATCAGCTCGGCGGCAAGGGGAGGCATCGGCTCTCCATGCGTGAGCCGCAGCCCCTCGACGTATCCGGTGAAGCGACCGAGCGCGTCGTCGCGGCGAGCCCGCGCCGCCGGACCGGCCGACAGTCCCTCCACGAGGCAGGTCCGCGCGAGCGCCGGCTCGACGGAGAAGAAAGTCAGCACGCAGCTGAAGATGGCGTCGAGCTGCTCCTGCCAGGCATCTGTCCCGAGCGTCAACGTGCGCGATGCGACCGCACGTCTCGCGCAGCGCGTGACGCGGACGAGCATCCGGTCGAAGACTGCGACGTAGCACTCCTCGGGGCTGCGGAAGTGGTCGTAGAAGCGCGCTGGCTCGATTCCCGCCTCACGCGCGAGACGCGCGGCTGTCGCGCCGATCCAGCCGTGCTCGGCGACCACGCGCGTGAGCGCGTGGCACAGTGCATCCCGCTCGGCTTCTGCGATCCCGCTTTCCATCCGTGACGCTCCGCTCGTCATCGGCGTTCCCCTGCTCGGCCGAGCGAGCATACCGCCGCGTGGAGGCCGCGGCTACGGACTGCTGGGCGCAGGAGCGCTCGCGGCTTGGCGTGCCGCGAGCAGCTGGGCCGCGCGGTCGCGCGTCGCGACGATCCGTGCCGAGTGAGGATCGCGGCGCAGCGCCTGCTCGGCCGCCGCAAGCGCTGGCGCGGGCGCGTCGCGGCGGTCGAGCTCGATCGTGGCTATCCGCAGCCAGGGAGCGGGGTCGCGCGGCCGGTCGGCTGCAGTTGCGCGGAGCACGGCGATCGCGGTCTGCTCGCGGTCGAGGTCGGCGAGCGCGACCGCGGTCGCGTAGCGCGGTTGGGGGGAGTACGGGTTGAGGTCGCGTGCGCGGGTGGTCTCGCGTAGCGCGGCGAGTGGCTTGCCGGCGCCGATCAGGTCGTAGGCGCGCGCGGTCGCTCGGTCGGCGGCGACCGGCTGCCAGATCGCCCAGCCGCAGAAGACGGCGATCAGGACGACGCCCGCGCAGGCAAGCAGCCGGGGCGCCGAGGCCCGCGGGCGACGCGCGGCGGTCGAGGGGCCTCGGCCGGCGACGAAGCCGGCGGCCACCAGTGCGCTGACCGTCAACCCGGGAACGAACCAGGTCCAGTCGAGAGCCGACTGTACGCCGTAGACGACGGCCGCGAGCGCGAGCGCGACGAGCGCCGCGCGTTCGCTATCCCAGCGTGGACGGGCGCGCGCCGGCGCCTGCCACCAACGGCGCGGTTGCAGCGCGGTCGCGCGCGTCGCGGCGGCCAGCCAGGCGGCGAGCAGCGTCAAGGCGGCGATCGCACCGGCCAAGCCGAGGTCGCTGACCGTCTGAGCGACGAAGCCGTGGGCGCGCCGGGCCGTACCGCCATCGTTGCGATGCGCTAGCCGCGCGAGCTCGAACGACCCGGCTCCGAGCCCGGCGAGCGGACGCTCGCCGAATGCATCGAACGCCTCGTTCCAGTAGCCGAAGCGCTCCGATGCCACCGACCCGAGGCGCCCGCCGCCGGTCGGCGGCGCAGCGCTGTCGCTGGTCAGCTCGTCCAC
>DATABV010000169.1:0-14896 GCA_036259395.1 Thermoleophilaceae bacterium
GGCGCCGGCGGCCACGTTCTTCAGGCCCTGGCGGACGATCGTCTGGGCCAGCAGGGTGGCGGTGGTGGTGCCGTCACCGGCGACGTCGTTGGTCGCGGTCGCGACCTCGCGGACGAGCTGGGCGCCCTGGTTCTCGAAGACGTCCTCGACCTCGATCTCGCGGGCGATTGTGACGCCGTCGTTGGTGATCGTCGGCGCGCCGAACTTCTTGTCCAGCACGACGTAGCGACCCTTGGGGCCGAGGGTTACCTTGACCGCGTTGGCGACGGCGTCGACGCCGGCCTGCAGCGCCGCCCGAGCCTCCTGGTCGTACTTGAGCTCCTTGTGAGCCATTTCGTTCCTCCGTTGTTCCTAAGAAGTTTCCGGTCCGCGCTGCCCTGTGGGGCTAGGCGACCTTGGCGAGCACGTCGGACTCGCGCAGGACGAGCAGCTCCTCGCCCTCCACGGTGACCTCGGTGCCGCCGTACTTGGAGTAGAGGACCTCGTCGCCCTCCGAGACGTCGAGCGGGATGCGCTTCTCGCCGTCCTCATCCCACTTCCCGTCGCCGACCGCGACGACCTTGCCGCGCGAGGGCTTCTCCTTGGCGGTGTCCGGGAGGACGATGCCGCTGGCGGTCGTCTCGTCCTCCTCGATGGTCTGGACGATCAAGCGATCGCCGAGAGGCTTGAGCTTCATCAGGGGTGTTACCTCCGTCTACGACTGAGTCCGTTGAACTTCTTTGGCACTCTACCAAGCCGAGTGCCAGGGTTTGCCTTCCGGCCGCTCCAGGTAGGAGGATGTCCGCAATCAACGAGAGGAGTCGCCTCCATGGCGTCTAGACGCTTCCCTGTCCTGCTCGCCGCAGCCGCGCTGTGCCTCGTGCCGGCCGCCTGCGGCTCCGACGACGACGAGTCGTCGGGCGGCGGCTCGCCGGAGTCCGCCGAGACCGCTGCCGTCACCTTCGAGACCACCGAGCCGAGCAGGAACAAGGTCGCGATCGACGGTCCGAGCGAGATCGAGGCCGGCGTAGTCGAGATCACGCTGAAGAACTCCGGCAAGGGGCGCCACGACGCCCAGATCCTGCGCGTCGAGGGCAACCGGACGGCCGACGAGGTGATCTCCAAATCGATCGACTCCGGCGAGGGCGCCGGCATCCCCGAGTGGATCACCGACGGGGGCGGGCTCGGCACCGTTGCGCCGGGCGAGAGCGCGACGGTGACCGAGGTGCTCGAGCCGGGCACCTACTTCCTGCTCGACAGCGAGAGCAGCGCCGAGAACGCGCCGCCGAACGCCCGCAAGGGCGGTGTGGCGAAGTTCGAGGTCACCGGCGAGGCGACCTCAGCCGAGCTGCCGGAGACCGACGCGACGATCACCGCGAAGGACTTCAGCTTCGAGGCGTCGGGGATCAAGCCCGGGATGAACCGCTTCACGTTCGAGAACACCGGCAAGGAGCTCCACCACCTGATCGCGATGCCGATCAACGAGGGGGCGACCTTCGCCGAGGTCGAGAAGCTCTTCAAGTCGAACGAGGAGCCGAAGGGCCCGCCGCCGGTCGACTTCGAGAACGGCGTTGGCACCGCGGTGATCGACGGCGGTCAGGCGCAGATCGCCGAGCTCGAGTTCAAGAAGGGCAAGTACGCGCTGGTCTGCTTCATCACCAACCGCGCGGGTGGCCCGCCGCACGTCGCGATGGGGATGATCGACGAGCTCGACGTCAAGTAGCGTCGGTCCGTCTAGCGCTTCGGACGCTCCGTCTTCAGTTCTGCGACGGGGCGTCCGGGCGCAGGCGCTCGGTGATCTCGGACGGGCGGTCGGAGATCTGGGAGAAGCGGACGACCGTGACGATGTCGTCCTGCTCGACCTTGCGGCCGTAGATCTGCTCGAGGAAGTGGACGGTCTCGTCGAGGCGGCGGAACTCGGGGTTGTCGTGCTCGACGTCGCGCGGAGAGAGCTCGCTGACGCGCTTGACCTCGACGCCGTCGATCACCGCCTCGAAGATTCGCTCGCGCGGGGCGTGTTGGAACCCGACCGTCACGAGCACGACCTCGCCCTTGCGGTACTTGGCCGACTTGTCACCGAGCCGGATCGTCGCCGTCTTGCGACCGCGCTTCAGCTGGTCGATGAAGACGGGCGAGTAGAAGTTGAGGACGAACACCGCGGGCAGCCTAGCGGAGGCGGGCCCGCGAATCGCTGCTAGGGGCCGGAGTTGGCGATCGCGCAGGCCTGCTCGACGCCGACGAACGGCACGAGCACGAGGTAGGTGGCGATCGGGGCGAGCTCGTAGAGGCGGTCGCTGCCCCAGTTGGCGATCTGGTCGAACAGCAGCGCGTCGATCGCCGCCCCGATCGCCTCGCCGGCGATCGCCGGGGTCTCGGGGTGCGCGCGGAAGCCGTCGGCGAGGAACGCCTGGCTGCCGGCGAGCATCTCTTCGCGCACCGCGACGATCGAGCGGCTGCTGAGGTGGACGTCGACGCCGCCGAACTGGGCGAACGGCTGCTCGATCGCGAGGTAGGCGAAGAAGGAGTCGATCGCCGCGGCGGCGCCGCGCGGCCAGTCGGGCGCCGCCTGGAAGGCCGGCCTGACCGCGGCGAGGACCTGCTCACCGCAGTGCCTGAGCGCGGCGACGATCGCCTCGTCCTTGCCGTCGAAGCGGTCGTAGAACGTCGTCAGCGACACCCCGGCGCGCTGCGCGATGTCGTTGATCGTCAGGCCCGTGTAGCCGCGTTCGGCCATCAGCGCGACGACGGCGTCGAGGATCCGCTCGCGCGGGTCAGCGGGGTCGGCGGCCGCCGGCGGCTCGAACAGCGCGCGCGACGGCTCGCTGCGCTGGCGCAGCGGCTCTGGCGGCGTCGTGTAGCCGAGCGCCCAGTCGAGCACCTGCGGAGCGATCTCCGGCAGCTCGTGCTCGCGCCCACTGCGCAGGCGGGTCTGGAAGACGCGCCGAAACCCGCGCAGGATCGCCCGCAGCAGGTCACGGGGGAGGCCGCGGTGCTCGGGCGAGGCATCGAGCGCATGACGGGCGAGCTGCTCTAGCTGCTCGCCCATCTGTTCGACCTTCGCGATCGCTCGCGGTCCGGCGGCGTAGCTCTCGACGTAGTAGAGCCGCGACGCGGCCGGCTGGGCGAGGATGCCGGCGACGAGGACGTCGAGCGCCGCGGCGAGCCGCTCGTCCCAGCTGCCGTCGTGCTGGCGGTAGGCGCTGACGACCGCATCGCCGCCGCCGACGGCGATCGCGTCCATCGTCGCGAGGAAGCAGTCGAGCTTGTTGTCGAAGTGCCTGTAGAAGGTGTTGCGCGAGACGCCGGAGATCTCGAGCACGTCGGCGACGCGCGTCGCCTCGTAGCCGTGGTCGGCGACAGCGGTGACCATCGCCCCGTACAGGCGCTCGCGCTGGTTGGCCTCGACGTCGGCACGCGGGACGCCCGGTCCCGGACGCAGCTTTCGTGCGCGCAGCTCGCGCGAGTCCCCCCACGGCGTGACGGTCACCGGGCGAACCATATTCTGAAAACGCCCGTGGCTATGTCTGCCAGTACGAGCGCGTCTCCGGGGCGGCGGGGTTTGACGCGGCTAGTGGATGAAGCCGTGCAGCCGCTGCGGGTCGTGCACGGTCACCTTGCCGCGCCCGAGCGTGACCACGCCCTCGCGCGCGAGCGTGGAGAGGAAGCGGCTGGCGCTCTCGCGCGAGGTGCCGGCGAGCTGGGCGATCTCGGCCTGGGTTGCCTTGATCAGCACGTCGTGGCTGCCGGCGCCCTCCGACTGGCGCGTGACGACCTGGGCGAGCAGGGTGCTGGCGACGCGGCCGGAGACAGTCTGGAACGACTGGCGGCTGAGCTGCTCGTTGACGAGGCGGACGCGGTCGGCGAGCTCGGCGAGCATCTTGAACGCGATGTCGGGCGAGGAGCGGATCACGCGCTGCATGTCAGCGCGCAGGATCGCAACGAGGCTCGTCTCCTCGAGCACCTCAGCGGTGGCGGAGCGCGTCTCGGCGCCGAACATCGACAGCTCGCCGAAGATCGCCCCGTGGCGCAGCTCGGCGAGCGCGCGGCTGCGGCCGTCGGGGTGGTCGCGACGGATGCTGACCGTCCCGGAGCGGACGACGTAGCACGTGTCGCCCGGGTCGCCCTCGCGGAAGATCACCTCGCCGCGCTCGAAGCTGCGCGGGACCGCGACGCGGGCGACCTCCTCCAGCTCGCGCGGCTCGAGGCCCGAGAAGACCTTGACGCTGGCGAGCAGCTCAGCGGTGTCGCCGCCCTCGAGCATTGGAGGATGATAGGCCGGTACTCGCCAACCGCCGGCCGAATGGCGCGACGCCGGCGGATCCTCTCTACGATCGAGCGCGATGCGCTGGGTCCCGCTCGCCCTCCTGCTGGCCGCCGTCGCGGTGCTCGTCTCGAGCGCCGAGGCGCACGCCGTGCCGAAGAAGGCGCCTTGGGCGACGGTCAACGTCTGCGACACCGACGGCAAGCGCAACTCGGTCGGGATCCGGGCCGGGATGCCTGGCAACGGCACGCGCCAGCGGATGTATATGCGCTTCCAGCTGCAGTGGTACCGGCCGAAGGAGCGCCGCTACGTGGACACCGGCGCGCCGTCGACGTGGGTGAGCGCTGGGTCGGCGAGGTTTCGGGCGGCACAGCGGGGGTTCACGTTCCGCGGGATCGCCGACCCGCCGGCCGGGGCGCGGTTCAAGCTGCGCGGCGAGGTGACCTTCCAGTGGCGCGTGCTGCGGCCGGTGAGGAAGGGCTCGAAGCGCAAGCGCGAGAGGGTCGTGAAGCGCGCGCGGCGGTTCACGCGCGGAGGGTTGAGGGGCGTCGTCGGCGGGAAGCCGCCCGGGCGCTCCGAAGCGGCGTGCTTGGTCTATGGGCCCAAGACATCCAGGCGATAGGTGACGCTCGACTCGAGGTTGGGGTAGTAGCGCCGCAGGGCGTCGAACTGCAGGACGTACGCCCCTTGTCGCGGCGTGCGCCGGAATAGGCGCCGCTCGACGTCGAGCACGCCGCACGGGCCGCGCGGCGTGCCGAGGTAGATATTGCGCGCGCGCCTCGCGCCACGGCGCTTGACGTGGGCATAGAAGGCGTGGCTGCCGAAGAAGCCCCACGCGCGGATTCGCCGCGGCTGCTCGGGCGTGCCCGCCATCGGGGTGACGAGGACGTCGCTGTCGGCGATGCGAAGCGTCGCATGATCGCTCAGCCGGGGCTGGGCCCTGTCGGTCGCGGTGAAGCGCAGGCTGGTCGTGCCGAACAGCGCGTCCGGCGCCTGCAGGCGGAGCGAGAAGCCGCCGTCCGTGTCGGCGTCGAGCGTGGTCAGCTGCTGTCCGCTGAGGCTCAGCGCGACCTCTCCGTCCGGCGTGAATCCCGACCCGGTGAGCAGCACGCTCTCGCCGCTGCTGTAGCAGGGATATGTAGTGCGGAGGGAGGGCGGATCGGCCGCGAGCGCCGCGGCTCCGGGGAAGGCGGCGACGAGGGCTGAGGCGGCAAGGGCGGCGGCGCTGCGGGACCTCACGGCGGACCTCCGGGAGTCGGTGGGCCGGCGCCTCGAAACCGACCATACCCGATCGGCGGAGGTTGGTCCAGCACGGGAACCATGCGTTTTACAGACCCCTCTTGTACGGACCGCGACCGGCCTGATCGACTCCGTTCACGAACGCGTCGGCTAGATCCGCGGGTGATCAAATTGACCGCTATAAAGCGGAAAATCGCGCGCCGACTGACGGCCGTGAGCCCTCCCGGTTGTGCCTTGACATCCATAGAACGATCGATCTATGGTGCTTCCACACGCGGTCTCCAGATCGCGCCGAACACGACAGGCTGCACCAGGGAGAGAGGAACCACCGCGTGAGATCAGGCTTGGGAGACGAACTGCGGATGCGCAACGGCGATCGTGGGGCGGGAGCGTCGATGCTCGGCGTGCCGGTGCGCACGCTCGCGCTGGGCCTGGCCCTCGCCATCGTGGCGTCTCTCTTCGCCGCGGTCGTCGCGTTCGGGTCCAAGGGCGGGGACTCGTTCGTCGGAGTCCCGACCGCGTCGAGCGGCGAGGCCGCCGACGGCGGCCTCTTCAACAACCCGCGCGACATCGCCGTCAACCAGACCGGCGCCGGCGGGGTGGACCCGGGCACGGTGTACGTCGTCGACCAGTCCAACCACCGCATCCAACGCCTCGACGCCGACGGCAACTTCGAGCTGACCTGGGGCCGCGACGTCGTCACCGCGGGCGCCGCCAACGACGTGGGCACGACCGCCTTCGAGGTCTGCGACGTCACGCATCCGACGACCCCGAACACGGCGGCGAACTGCAAGGGCGGGACCACTGGCTCGCTGGGTGGTTTGTTGAACAACCCGGCCGGCGTCGCCGTCGACCAGGACACCGGCGACGTCTTCGTCACCGACCGCGGCAACTTCCGCGTCCAGCAGTTCGAGGCCGACGGGACGTTCGTTCGTGCGTGGGGCTGGGACGTCATCGCGAACGGCAGCCCGAGCGACGCGACCAACGTGACGACGTTCCAGGTCTGCACGGTCGCTGCGGATTGCAAGGCCGGTACGACGGGGGCAGGGGAGGGGCAGTTTGGATCGGGGACGTCCAACTGGAGGCTCGACGTCAGTCCTGGCGACGGCGACCCCGCGAGCGGCAAGGTTGTCGTCGCTGACCCGGGGTCGGGATCGACCGGAAACCGTCGGATTCAGATCTTCGAGCTCGCTGATCTTGCGACAGGCGCTGCGCCGACCGTGGACGATGGGGAGATCGTCGGCGGTGGGGCCGCCAGCCCATTCTTCGGCGGCAACCCGCAGAACGTCGCCGTCGATGCTGCTGGCATCGTCTACGGAATCGATGTTGGCGACGTGACTGTCAAGCGCTACGACACAGCCTCAGGATCGTTTCTGGCGCCGATTTCGGGGCAGCGGTTCAATGAGTTGTATCCAGGGGATCTCGCCGGCGCTTTCGCGGTTCCCGAGACGCTGGAGGTCGACCCGGAGACGGGCAATCTCTTCGTGACCGTCAATCCGAATATTGGCGCCGCAGCGACTGTCATATACGAGTTTGCTGTGCCAGGGGGCGGGTCCCCGAGCATCGTGGACTTCCACATGCGCGACGCCGGCGACCAGACGACAAACGGCCTCGGCATTCTCCATTCGGGAGCGCTGGATCGGCTGTATGTCTCGGCTTCAGTAGGGACGATCGGGCAACGAATCCTGATTCTCGACGAGAACGGTGCCGAGCCGCCACCGTCGGCGACGATCGCTCTGCCGACTGGCGTCGGCGCGCATGAGGCAACGCTCAATGGCACGGTGAATCCGAACGGACCGACCGGCTTCTCGACGAAGTACCACTTCGAGTACAGCAAGGACGGATCGACATGGACGGCAGCCGCCGCACCGGTGGATCTGGGTGACGGATCGGCCGACATCGTCGTCGACGACAGCGTGACCGGGCTCGAGGCGAACACGCTCTACCGCGCTCGCCTGGTCACGACCCGGACCTTCGACGCCGGCACGACCATCTCCGCTGAGACGACGTTCACCACGCCGGCGGTGGCGCCCGAGGTCACGACCGGTCCAGTCCAACGCAGGACCGCGACGACCGTCGAGTTGACGGGCCGGATCAATCCGAACAACCTTCCCACCAGCTACCACTTCGAGTACGGGCCGTCCGCCGCGTACGGGTTCAAGGCGCCGATTCCCGATGGCGACGCCGGCTCGGCGGGGACGGAGGCGCCGTTCGTGGAGGCCATCGAGGGGCTGCAGGCAGGCGCTTCCTACCACTACCGGCTCGTCGCGACGAACGCGGAGGGGACCGCCTTTGGCGACGACCGCACATTCAGCACTCGCGCGAGCGCCACCCCGCCTGCGGGCCGGGCCTATGAGATGGTCACCCCTGCGGACAAGACGAACAGGCGCACAGGTGAGTTCGCAGCGACCGAGCAGGGCCTCGTGAATCCGGGGACGCCGTCCAAGGACGGCGAGTCGCTCCTCTTCCGGCTTCGCTACGGGATCCTCGATCCAGAGGCCGGAACCGACTTTCCGCATTCCGTAGATACGACGATCGTCAGGCGAGGCTCAGACGGGTGGGCCGGCGAGTCGGTAACCAACGTCGTCTCGCCACGCGGCGCGACGGGAAGCCTCGAGTCGCTCCAGGCCGTGTCCGCGGACCTCGACACGCTGGCCTGGCACCACGCCGCCGAGCTGTTCCAGTCCGGCTCGTCGTTCAGCACGAAGCTGATGGGAGACACCGGCGGCCTCGATGGGTCTGGCTGGTACGAGTGGGTGATGGCCCCGCCGCTCGGGGCCACGATCGACTCGTTCACCGACGACGCGGCGCTGATCGACGACGAGGGCGCTCGGATGGTGAGGTGGGGCCAGTACCGCGGTCTGCTCGGTCCCGATGACCCGAGCCATCCCGACTACCCGAATCCTGAGAACCCGGGCCACTCCGCAGACGCGTTCACGCAGACTTCGGGAAGCGCGATCTATCGCCAGGAGCCAGTGGGCTCCGGGCCTCGCCATCTCGTCAACGAGTGCACCGGCACCGGATCGACCGCGACGCTGATCCCCAGCCGCAATGACAACGGAACGGTGCCCGGGCCCGCGAGCGCTCTCGGCAACGTGACCTTCACGGCCGGCTCTGCCGAGGTGACCGTCAACTCGATGTTGGTGGGGACGTTTGGCGTCGGTCATCGCGTGGTTGCGGTCGACCCCGCGCTTCCTGCCGGAACGGTGCCTGCGAACACCTTCATCACCGCGGTGGGAGCCGGGACGTTCACGATGTCCGCTGCCGCCGGCAACAGCGCGACCGGCGTCGTTCAGGGCCAGCAGAACAGCGCCGCCACGAACGACGACTTCATCGACGCGCAGCCATGCGAGGCAGGATCGGTGACCAGCCCGCGCGGTGCGGCGGTCGGTGCCGGCGGTGCGGATAGCGGCTCGCCTTCCATCTATGGGCCTGTGGCCACCGCCATGTCTCGGGATGGGAGCCGGGTGTTCTTCACGAGTCCGGATCCGCGTGTGACGGCTGGCGTTCCCGTCACCTGCGGGACGGGGAGCTTCCGGCTCACCGACTGTCCGCCACAGCTGTTCGTTCGCCAGTACGACGCCGACGGCGACGCGACCGTTCGCTGGATATCGCGCTCGGAGGTGGACGGCCAAGCGATCGGGCTGATGGGCGCCGGGGCGATCTTCCAGGGAGCTTCGGCTGACGGGCGGTACGTCTACTTCAAGACCAACGCGCCGCTGGTCGAGGACGATCCGAACGGGGGGGCCATTACACCCGGCGGCGTCACGACCGGCACGGCGTCACCGAGCTCATGGGACATCTACCGCTACGACCTCACGGCGAATACCAGTGCGGATCCCGCGGACGGTGCGCTGATGCGCATCTCCGGTGGCCCCTCCGGCACCGCGGACCCCAACACGAACCCCGTTCCCTCGGATTCGACCGTCGGAAGCGGAAGCTCGGTCCGATACGTATCCGACGACGGGGCGAGGGTCTACTTCGTCACCGGCGCCCCCATCGGTGCCGCCGATGACCCCTGGAACGAGGGGCCCTCAGGCACCGAGCCTGGAACCGCCTCGAGCACCCGGAACCTCTACGTCTTCGACGCCACGGAGTCAGGCGAGGCGCGGTGGCGGTTCATCGCGCAGATTCCGTACTCCGTCGAGGGAGGGGTGCTCTCCGACGTTGCGAACTGTGCCGGCTCCGGCTCGGAGTCCGGGTACGCGAACGTGTTCTCGAGCACGAGCAACGTGAATCACCAGCGGGAGGCGGTGAACTGCGTGCGCGGAACCCGAGACGGCTCTGCCATAGCGTTCGAGACCCCTGGGCGGTTGACCGAGGACGACACGGACTCCGCCTCGGACATCTACCTCTACGACGAGCGGTCGCATGAGCTGACGCGGATCACGACGCCACCGCTTGGATCGGCGCCTTATGCCTGTGACCACGACCCACTCGACCGACCCGTGGCGTTTTGCAACGGTGACTTCGGCTTCCCCAGTCCGCCCGGCGCCCCCAGTCGTCCAGCAGGTCAGGAGCGGGTCGGTCTGGACGGTCGCCACCATGACAACCTCGCGATCGACGAGTCCGGAGAGCTTTCGGTCTACTTCGAGAGCCGCGTGCCGCTGGTGCCTGAGGACACCAATGGCAATCACATGGACACCTACGAGTGGCGCGCCGGCGAGCTGTCGCTGATCTCGCCCGGCAAGACGAGCGACGACGCCTGGTACTCCGGCAACAGCGCCGACGGTCAGGACGTGTTCTTCTTCACCTCCCAGCGAATCGACCCACGTGAGATCGACGACGGCGATCTCGATGTCTATGACGCGCGGGTGGGGGGCGGCTTCCCGCCGCCGCCGCCGCGGCCGCAGGGCTGCGACTCGCTTGCCGATGGTTGCCAGGGCCCTGGTGGTGGACCGCCGCTGGCCGGGGATCCTCAGACGGATCGACCCGGCGGGGGGAACGCGACGCCCGATCGGCGCGCGCGCCTGCGGGCGGTTCGCCCGGGTCGCAGGGCGCTTCGCCGCGCCGCGCGAACCGGCGTGATCCGGCTTCGCGTGCGGACGAACACCGCGGGACGCGTGTCCGCGACGGCGCGCGCCCGGGTGAAGGTGGGGCGGAGGTCGCGGACGATCGTCGTCGCGCGTCGCTCGATCCGCGTCGGCAAGCCGGGGGCACGTGTGCTCCGGCTGCGACTGAAGAAGTCGGCGCGGCGTCATCTTCGGACGGGCCGGCCGCTTCGGGTGAGGCTGCGGGTAGCGCAGGCCGACGCCGAGCCGCGAAGAGTGAAGGTCGTTCTGAGGAGGGCGGGCCGGTGACGGCCGGTACACGCGCGACCGCTTATCGGACTGGATCACGAGCCATGCGAACTGAGGATCGATTCATGACGTCGGCCATTGCAGTACCCATGCCGCGCCCCCGCGTCCTGCTGCGCCGACTTGCCCTGGTCGGGGTCGTCGCGACAATCGCGGGTCTGGGTTCAGCGGTCCTCGCCCACGATGCGAGCGCGGATCACACTCATGGGGTGGGCTTCGGCATCGCCGACGCAGTCGGCGCGGCCTGGCCGGGCACGAGCTCGGCGGCATGGTGGGCAGGCACCTGCGACCTCGACGAGGCGAGCACGTCGGGGGTCGGCGTCGGTACGCCGCCGGCGAGCTTCGCGCACTGCATCGACCACGGCACGCCGTACGACCCGGTCGGCGAGACGCCGACGCCGCCGCGCGAGACGACCTGGCAGCCGGGCGGCGAGCCGTCGTGGCGATTGGACCCGGTCGCTCAGGCCGGCGCGCACCCGGATGCGACGGCGTCGTTCTGGCTCCAGCGGTCCCCGCATCCGGCGCTGTACGGCTCGGCTCCGGTCACGCTTCAGGGCGAGGGCGAGGCGCGGACGGTGAAGGTCTCGTTGCCGCCGGGGGTCGTCGGCGATCCGAACGCCGTTCCGCGCTGTCCGTCCAAGGCGATGCAGACGACGCCCACGACGTGTCCGCCGGAGACCCAGGTCGGCGTCGCCACCGTCACTCTCGTGCAGACGGGCACGCCGCCGTACATGCAGTCCCTGTACCCGGTCTACAACGCGGAGCCGCGCGACGGGAAGACGGCTGAGCTCATCGTCTCCGTCGCGACGAACAACGCGAAGGCGAACATCCCGATCGTCGCTCGTGCGCGTACCGAGGGCGATTTCGGCGTGGACGGGCTCGCCGTCGACCTTCCGGGCGGGATCCCGGTGCTCGGCCAGACGATCACGCTGTGGGGGGTTCCCTGGGCCTCGTCGCATGACAAGTTCCGCCCGCGCGCGGGGTATGCGGGCCACCAGTACGCTGGGGGGTCTGCCGGCGGCATGCCCGAGACGGGCCTGACCAACAGCGATCCGACGCAGGAGCCGCAGTCCTACGATCCTTCTTGGGGCCCGATACGCCCGTTCTTCACCAACCCGACCGAGTGCGCACCGGCGCCGCCGGTGACCGAGCTCGGGATCGCCTCGTGGCAGGACCCCGATCGAATGTTGACCTACCCCGCGTTCGCCGACGCGCTCGTCGCGCGATGCGGCGCCGTGCCGTTCGACGCCGACATCGACGTCCGGCCGACCACCACGGCCGCAGACGCGCCGACCGGTATCGAGGCGGACCTGCGGATCCCGCAGAACAACGACCCGCCGGCCGCCGTCGCGACGAATCCCGACGACGCGACCGGAGCGCCCGCGCACTGGGAGTCCGACGCCGGGCTCGGCACGGCGCAACTCGATCGCGCCGTCGTGACGCTTCCGCGCGGCGTCTCGGTCAATCCCTCCGGGGCCGCCGGCCTCGAGGGCTGCAGCGACGCCCAGATCGGCCTCACCCGGAACGGCAATCCGCCGCTGTTCAACAACGAGGACCCGTTCGACGGCCGGGGCGCCGAGTGCCCCGACGGATCGAAGATCGGCACGGTTGACGTCTACACGCCGCTGCTGCCGGCGGCCTACGGCGAGGTGCCCGGCACGCCGAACCTGCGTGGCGAGGTCGTGCTCGGCATGCCGCGCTCGACCGATCCGACGTCAGGCGACATGTTCCGCATGTTCGTCGTCGTCCGCAACGTGAAGCGCGGCCTGGTCGCCAAGGTGTTCGGCTCGGCCGTCGCCGATCCGGCTACCGGGCAGTTGACCGCCACGTTCGATCGCAACCCCCGTGTCCCGTTCGAGACGATGCAGCTTAGGTTCAAGGGCGGCGACCGCGGCCTGGTCGCGACCCCGCAGCGCTGCGCCACCCATGGTTGGGCGACGACCCTCACGCCCTGGACCGCCGCCCACGGCGGCGGTGGGGCCTCGGTCGCCGACGGCGGAGCCTTCACGACGAACGCGAACTGCGGGTACGGCTTCTCCCCGGCGCTCGCTGCCGGAATGAGCGAGCGGCGCGGCCGCGCCAACGGGACGTTCTCGCTGACGGTGGCCCGGGCGGACGGTCAGCAGTGGTTGGCGGGCCTGTCGGCGGAGATGCCGACCGGCCTGCTCGCCAACGTCGGCGATGTGCCGCTCTGCGGCGACGCCCAGGCCAACGCCGGCGCCTGCCCGATCGCCTCGCGGATCGGGACCGTCGATGCGGCCGCGGGGGCCGGCAGTCCGTTCGTGCTGGAGCGCAAGGGCGACGTGTATTTGACCGAGGGCTACAAGGGCGCCCCCTACGGCCTCGCGACGGTCGTCCCCGTGGAGGCGGGGCCGTTCCGCGGGCGGTTCGCCCTCACGCCGGTCGTCGTGCGGCAGGCGCTTCACGTCGATCGGACCGACGCGAGCGTGACCGCGGTCTCGGATCCGTTCCCGCAGATCTGGCATGGGATACCGCTGCGCGTGCGGCGGGTGACGATCAGCATCGATCGGCCGGGCTTCATGCTCAACCCGTCCGACTGCTCGCCGAAGGCGGTCGCCGCGACGATCGCCTCGAGCGAGGGGGCGGCCGCGACGCCGGCGGTGCCCTTCCAGGCGATTGGCTGCGGTTCGCTGCGGTTCAAGCCGAGGCTCGGGATGCGGCTGACCGGCAAGCGTCAGCGGGTGACGGGCCGCCATCCTGGCGTGCGCGCAGTGGTGCGGCAGCGGGCCGGGGAGGCCGGGATCGAGCGGGCGGTCGTGCGGCTGCCGAAGTCGCTTGCGCTCGACCCCGACAACGCACGGGCGCTGTGTGAGTTCGAGGACGGCACCAAGCCCGACCTCGAGCGCCACTGCCCCAAGGGCAGCATCGTCGGGCGGGCGCGAGCGATCAGCCCGCTGTTGAGGCGGCCGCTGGTCGGCAACGTGTACTTCGTCAAGAACGTCCGGATCGACAGGGACACCGGCAACGAGATCCGCACGCTGCCGATGATCGTCGTCGCGCTCAGGGGCGAGATCGCGGTCAACCTGAGGGGCGAGTCGAGCGTCAGGGGCAAGCGGCTGGTGAACACCTTCGCCGGCGTGCCCGACGCGCCGGTGTCGCGGTTCAACCTCAACATCCGAGGCGGCCGCAACGGCATCCTCGCCGTCACCAGAACGCGCAAGGCGAGGATCAACCTGTGCTCGGCGCGTCGGCAGATAGCCGAGGCCGACATGGACGGCCACAACGGCCGGCGTCACGACCGCAACGTCCGGATCAAGGTCCCCTGTCCCAAGCGCCGCGCCACCGGCAAGCGGCGGCGCTGACCCACTCTTCTGCCCACGCCCCGGATCGAAGGCCGATGCCTTCGCTCCGGGTTCGTGGCGGAAGTCCCCGCGCCACGTCGGCGCGGTAACCCAAACCGCTGACCCTGATTGGTCAGGGTCAGTGACGTGATACCCGAACAAGGAGAAACCACATGCGCAAGTTCATGCTTGTCGCAGCCGCGGCACTCGCCTCGATGGCGACACTCACCGCGACCGCGACCGCACAAACGCCCGTCGAGGTCCACGACCCCAGTACCGGCGAGCAGTGCTACTACGTCGCGGTGATCGCAGGTCAGGTGTCTGGTGGCTGCGAGTCTCGCAAGGTCGCGAACGACCTTGTCGACCTCGGCTACGAGCTTCCTCCCTCGTGGGGCGGAGGTTGGATGCACACCGACAGCGGCGGCCTCGCGTTCGACGTCAACGTTGGCAGCTACGGCGACATCTACATCAGCAACATCGCCTTCACCGGCTGGGCGAGCGCCGCGAGCGCGTGCCGAGGCTCCGAGCCCTGGACCGGTGAGATCATGCGCACCCCGGCCGGCGACCTCGAGGCCGACGTCGACATCTGCTACAGCCACATGTTCGGCACGGCGGACGGCAACGTCACATTCCGGCTCGACGACGGCGATGCATGGACTGCGCTGATTGCCGACCGCCAGGTCGTCGGCGGTGGGACCCATGGCCCGACCTTCGAGGGCCACTTCGTAGGCGGCAGTCCACTCCAGGTCATCGACGCTCAGTAGGCAAGCCATCGCTCAGCCGTCAGGAAGACGACGAGCACGACCGCGGGGGGGGGG
>DATABV010000170.1:0-2979 GCA_036259395.1 Thermoleophilaceae bacterium
CGGCGGTCGGCTCGCCGATCAGCATGTTGTAGTGGCGGCGCATGTGCCCGATGATCGCCTCATCCATCTTGTCGCCGCCGACGCGGACGCTCCGGCTGACGACGATGCCGCCGAGCGAGATGACGGCGACCTCGCTCGTGCCGCCGCCGATGTCGACGACCATGTTGCCGGTCGGCTCGCCGACCGGCAGGCCGGCCCCGATCGCCGCGGCCATCGGCTCCTCGATCAGATAGGCCTGCCGCGCGCCGGCGGACAGGCACGCCTCCTCGACCGCGCGCTTCTCCACCCCGGTGACCCCCGACGGCACGCAGACCACCACGCGCGGGTGCGCCCAGCGGTTCTGGTGCACCTTCTGGATGAAGTGGCGCAGCATCTGCTCGGTGACGTCGAAGTCGGCGATCACGCCGTCCTTGAGTGGGCGGATCGCCTGGATCGTCCCCGGCGTGCGGCCGAGCATCCGCTTCGCCTCGATCCCGACCGCGTGCACCTCCGCCGTGCGCGAGTCGATTGCCACCACCGACGGCTCGGAGAGCACGATCCCGCGCCCGCGCACGTACACGAGCGTATTGGCGGTGCCGAGATCGACGGCCATGTCGCGGCCGCCCATTCCCGTGAGGTTGGAGAAGATGCCCATCGGAGGAAGGACCAGAATACGACCTGCGCCGCTAGCGGTGGAGAAGCGGCAAGGAAGGCTTCAACTCAAGCAGGGTAGCCAGTGGCAGCCCGACCACGTTGAGGTAGTCGCCGGCGACCGCGGCGACCAGCGCCGCGCCGCGCCCCTGGATCGCATAGCCGCCCGCCCGCTCGCGCCACTCGCCGCTCGCGAGATACCAGCGCAGCGTCGGCTCGTCGAGCTCGCGGAACGTGACGCGCGTCCAGCTGGCGGCCGTCCGCTCGCGACCCGCCTCGATCAGAGCCAGTCCCGAGACCACCTGGTGCTCGCGGCCGGACAGCTCGCGCAGGAACCGCTCGGCCTCGCGCTCGTCGCGCGGCTTCCCATAGACCCGCCCGTCGGAGACGACCTCCGTATCGCAGCCTAGGACCAGCTGGCCCGCGGCGGCGCGCGCCTTGCGCAGGGCGTTCTCGACGACGACCGCGCCCGGCTCGCCCTCCCCCAGCTCCTCGACCTCCGGCACGACGACCTCGAAGTCGACGCCGATCTGCTCGAGGATCGCCCGCCGCTGCGGCGAGCGCGAGGCCAGGACGAGCCGAGGCGCGCTCACCGCGCCGGGCTACAACTCGGGGAAGAAGATGCCGATCTCGCGCGCCGCCGACTCGGGCGAGTCGGACCCGTGGACGAGGTTCGTCTGGACCTCGAGGCCGAAGTCGCCGCGAATCGAGCCCGGCGCCGCCTCGATCGGGTTCGTCGCGCCAATCAGCTGGCGCGCAGCCTTGACCGCCTCATGCCCCTCCAGCACCAGCGCGACCAACGGGCCGCCGGTGATGAAGTCGACGAGCTCGCCGAAGAACGGCTTCTCGCTGTGCTCCGCGTAGTGCTGCTCGGCGATCTCGCGCGAGACCTCCATCCGCTTCAACGCAGCGATCCGCAGCCCCTTGCGCTCGAAGCGGGCGATCACCTCGCCGGTCAGGCTGCGCTCGAACGCGTCGGGCTTCACCAGGATCAGGGTCCTGTCCACGTCTTCTCCTTCGTCGGGGGGTTACTGGCGGCGCGGCTCGGGTCGCTCAGGCTGGGCCCGAGCGGCCGGGTGCTCCGGGGTGCGCGGGTCGGCAGGCGCCGGCTGGCGATCGCGACGGGGCTCGGCTGCTCTGCCGCCGGCGCTCGTCGCAGGTCGCTGATCGGCCGTGCCGGCAGGCCGCTTCTTGGCCCGGGCGCGCGGGTCTCCCTCGGGCGGCGACGCGGTGCGGCCACGACCCGAGCCGCGACGACGCTGCTGCGGCGCGCGCTCGGGGAGCTCGGCCTCGCAGTAAGGACAGATCTGCCAGCGCGGGTCGAGCGGCTTGCCGCAGGTGCCGCAGGGCTCCTTGAGGCGCCGCAGGCAGCTCGGACAGCGCAGAAACGCCCGCTCGACCGGATGCTCGCAATACGGGCAGGCGTGCTCCTGAGCGGCGGCGAGGCGAGCCTCGGCGGCGGCAATCTCGAGCTCGCGCTCGTGCACGTCCTCGAGGTACTCCGGCGGGCGCACGACCATGTAGACGATCGTCCCGACGAATGGGAAGAAGGCCGCGACCGTCGCGCAGCCGACGAGCATCGGGTCGGCGATCCGGCGCTTGGCGTCGGCGTGCGTCCAGAAGATCAGCGCGATCCAGAGGACCACGAGGAAGAGCAGCAGCAGGTTGACGACCAGGTTCAAGCCGTCGTTAGTGATGCCGAAGATGGCGAGCAGGGGCATGGGGCGGGCAGCCTAGAGGAAGACCCGGCCGATTCCGTAGCCGATGGCGAAGAAGAGGAGGATGACGGAGGCTACGACGATGGCGACGAGGGCGATCATTGCGCCAAAGCTGGGTCCGTCGCCGCGGTCCATGCGGGGGATTGTCCCATGCTGCGGTTGTGGCGGCTCTGGTTAGGGATCGGCGTTGCAGGCCGCGGGTCCTGTCTCCGATTTTGGTTTGGGTGCTCGCAAGCTGCGCGCCCAAACGCAAAATCGTCGCCACCCGCGGGGTGCGACGTCTACTGCGGCTAAAGCGCGGATGCGTGTGTCTCTCCTTGGTCGCGGACTAGGTCTGCGATGAGGTAGATGGAGCCGGTGGCAAGGACGGCGCCTTGGGGGCCCGCGAGGGCGCGGGCCCTTTCGAGGGCGGCGAGTGGGTCGGCGACGATCTCCGCTGGAGGGCCGTCGAGTTGGTCGGCGAGGGATTCGAGGGTGGCCGGTGAGAGGGCGCGGGGATTGGCGCAGCGGGTGAGGACGAGGTGGTCGGCGAGTGGGAGGAGTGGCCGGAGCATGTCGGCGGCTGCCTTGTCCTCGAGGACGCTGATCACGAGGACGAGCGGGTGGCGATCGGCGATGACCTCGGGCAGGG
>DATABV010000171.1:0-4895 GCA_036259395.1 Thermoleophilaceae bacterium
CGAGCCCCCGGTCCTTATGCCACACTGTGCCGCTGCATGAAGACCTTTGTCGCCACTCCCGAGAACCGTGAGCGCGACTGGCTCGTCGTCGACGCGACCGGCCAGACGCTCGGCCGGCTCGCGACGCAGATCGCGATCGCGCTGCGTGGCAAGCACAAGCCGGAGTACACGCCGCACTGCGACGTCGGCGACTTCGTCGTCGTGGTCAACGCCGACAAGATCGTCGTCACCGGCCGCAAGCGCGAGGAAAAGCTCTACCACCGCTACTCCGGCTACCCGGGTGGCCTGCGCAGCCGGACGTTCGCCGAGATGCTCGACCGGCGTCCCGAGGAGCCGCTGCGGCTCGCCGTCAAGGGGATGCTGCCGCGCAACCGCATCGCTCGCGCGCAGCTGCGCAACCTGAAGATCTACGCCGGCCCCGACCACCCGCACGCCGCGCAGCAGCCCAAGCCCATGGAGATCGAGAACTGATGGCCGACGAGCCCAAGGACACCCCGCAGGACGAGCCGGCTCCCGAGCAGCCGACCGCGGAGCAGCCCGCAGCCGAGGAGCCCGAGGCGACGACCGACTCTCCCGCCGCCGAGGAGCCCGAGGCGACGGCCGACGCTCCTGCGGAGGACGAGGCCGAGCCGACTGACGAGACTCCTGCAGCGGAGGAGGCCGCCGCTGAGCCCGAGGCGAGCGAGAAGCCGGCCGAGAAGCCGAAGCCGAAGCGCAAGAAGGACGCCAAGGCCGACGAGCCCGAGGTCATTCCCGGCGCCCACCTCGAGCCCGACCTGGTGCTCGAGGAGGAGCAGCAGCGTCCCGACGAGCCGAGCTACGTGGGGGCCGAGGTCGAGGTCGCCGCCGACGACGCTCCGGTCGAGGGCGAGGAGCCGGCTGCCGACGATGCCGACGAGGACGAGGCACCTGGTCCGCTCGAGGCGGTCCTCGACCTGGCCGCCGACGCGCGCTACCGCGCGACTGGCAAGCGCAAGAGCGCGATCGCCCGCGTGACGCTGAAGCCCGGCAGCGGCGTCTACACGATCAACGGTAAGACGCTAGACGACTACTTCCCGCGCGCCGCGCTTCAGACGAAGGCGCGTCGCCCACTCGAGATCGTCGGGCAGCAGGACCGCATGGACGTCGTCGCGAAGATCCAGGGCGGGGGCGTATCGGCCCAAGCCGGCGCGCTGCGCCACGGGATCACCAAGGCGCTCGTCGAGGCCGACCCGAACCTGCGCGGCGAGCTGAAGCGCCGCGGCTTCCTGACACGCGATCCGCGTGTCAAGGAGCGCAAGAAGGCCGGACTCAAGAAGGCGCGCAAGCGCCCGCAGTTCTCGAAGCGCTAGGCACCAGCCTTGGGAGAGCTGTTCGGTACGGACGGCGTCCGCGGCGCCGCCGGGGAGTTCCTGACCGCCGACCTGGCGCTGGCCCTCGGCCGCGCGGCCACGGTCACGGCGGGAGAGAGCGCCGCCGCCGCGCCGCAGGTCCTGATCGTCCGCGACACGCGCGAGTCCGGCGAGATGCTGGAGTCGGCGCTCGCGGCGGGCGTGGCCGCGGCGGGCGGCCACGCGCTGCTCGGCGGTGTGCTGCCGACGCCCGGCGCGGCGCTGCTCACCCGCCGCCACGGGTTCGACCTCGCGGCGGTCGTGTCGGCGTCGCACAACCCCTACGCGGACAACGGGATCAAGTTCTTCGGCCCTGACGGCACCAAGGTTCCCGACGATCGCGAGGCGGCGATCGAGGCGCTCGTCGCCGGCCCCGAGCACTCCTCCGCCTCGATCGGGCGCATCCGCACGCTGCACGGCGCCGCAGGCGACTACCTGCGCGAGCTCGAGCTGCGCTTCGGCGACCTCGACCTCGACGGACGCCGGGTCCTGCTCGACTGCGCCAACGGCGCCACCTACGAGGTCGCGCCGCAGATCTTCCGCCGCCTCGGCGCGACCGTCGACGCGCTCGCCGTAGAGCCCGACGGCCGCAACATCAACGATGGCGTCGGCTCGACCCACGTCGAGGCGATTTCGCAGCGGATGCGCGAGGACGGCTACGACGTCGGCTTCGCCTTCGACGGCGACGGCGACCGCGTGCTCGCGGTCGACCGCCGCGGCGAGGTCGTCGACGGCGACGAGCTCGTCGCGCTCGCGGCGCTCCACCTACGCCGTTCCGGCCGGCTGCGGGGCGACGGCGTCGCCGTCACCGTGATGACCAACTACGGCTTCCACACGGCGATGGAGGAGGCCGGCATCGAGGTCGCCGTGACGCCGGTCGGCGACCGCCACGTGCTCGCCGAGCTGCTGCGTCGCGGCTGGGGTCTCGGCGGCGAGCAGTCGGGCCACATCATCGAGACCGGCTTCGTTCCCTCAGGCGATGGAATAGCCGCGGCGCTGCTGACGCTCGAGGCGCTCGGCGATGGCGACCTCAGCGAGCGGCGGGGGATGCGCAAGCTGCCGCAGCGGCTGGTCAACGTGCGCGTGCGCGACCGCGGTGCGCTCGATCGGGCAACCGCAGTTTGGGGGGCCGTCGAGACGGAGTCGAGCGCGCTCGAGGGCCGTGGGCGGGTGCTGGTCCGGCCGTCCGGGACCGAGCCGCTCGTGCGGGTGATGGTCGAGGCGCCCGATGAGGGCGAGTGTGCCGCCGTGACCGACCGGCTGGTGGCGGTCGTGCAGCGCGAGCTGGCCTGACGCCGCAGCCGGCTACCCTCTCGGTCCTCCATGTGCGGCATCGTCGGATACACGGGCGGGCGCCCCTGCAGGGAGATCCTGCTCGCGGGCCTCGAGAAGCTCGAGTACCGCGGCTACGACTCCGCCGGCATCTCACTGCTCGAGGACGGCGAGATCCGGACGGTGCGCGCGGTCGGCAACCTGTCGCGACTTCGCGACGCCGTCGGCGACAACGGCTTCGGGGCAGGCGCGCTCGCTGGGATCGGGCATACCCGCTGGGCGACGCACGGTCGCGTCACCGAGGCCAACACCCATCCGCACGACGACAGCTCGGGCCGCATCCACGTCGTCCTGAACGGGATCGTCGAGAACTGGTCCGAGCTGCGCCAGCAGCTCGAAGGCGACGGCGCGGCCTTCAGCTCCGAGACCGACGCCGAGGCGGTCGCGCATCTGATCGCCGCCCGCTACGAGGGAGACCTCGTCGCCGCCGTCCGCGCCGCCTACGGCGAGCTGCGCGGGCACTACGCCTTCGTCGCCGTGCACGCCGACGAGCCTGACACGCTCGTCGCGGCGCGCAAGGAGTGCCCGCTGGTCGTCGGCGTCGGCGAGGGCGAGAGCTTCGTCGCCTCCGCGATTCCCGCCTTCCTGCGCGACACCCGCCGCGTCCAGCTCGTCGAGAACGACGAGATCGTCGTGATCACACCGCAGGGGGCGCGCTTCACGACCGCCGCCGGCGACGAGGTCGAGCGCCCGGCCGAGGAGGTCGACTGGGACGAGGAGGCCGCCGAGAAGGGCGGCTACGAGACGTTCATGCTCAAGGAGATCCACGAGCAGCCGGACGCGGTCGCTGAGACGGTCGCCGACCGGCTGATCGGCGACGGCGTCCAGCTCGGCGAGATCGGCATCTCCGACGACGAGCTGCGCGATCTGCGGCGGATCGTCGTCGTCGCCTGCGGAACCTCCTACCACGCCGGGCTCTCGGGCCGCTACGCGATCGAGGCCTGGTCGCGGGTCCCGGTCGAGATGGATGTCGCGTCGGAGTTCCGCTATCGCGACCCAGTCGTCGACGAGCGCGACCTGGTGATCGGCATAACGCAGTCCGGCGAGACCGCCGACACGCTCGCGGCGATGCGGCTCGCGCGCGAGAAGGGCGCTCGCGTCCTCGCGGTCACCAACGTGATGGGCAGCCAGGCGACGCGCGACGCCGACGGCGTCCTCTTCACTCGAGCTGGTCTGGAGATCGGCGTGGCGGCGACCAAGACCTACGTCTCGCAGGTCGCGGCGATGCTGCTGCTGGCGCTGCGGATCGCCGAGGTGCGCGCGACGCTCGATCGGCCGCGGATCGCCGAGCTGGTCGACGAGCTGCGCGCCCTGCCGCGGCGGATCGACGACCTGCTCGAGCAGGTCGACGCCCCGGTCCGCCAGATGGCCGACCGCTGGCGGGACGCCGGCTTCTTCCTCTACCTCGGCCGCCACGCCGGCTTGGCGACTGCGCTCGAGGGCGCGCTGAAGCTGAAGGAGATCTCCTACGTGCCGACCGATGCGTACGCGGCCGGCGAGATGAAGCACGGTCCGATTGCCCTGCTCGACGAGCGCACGCCGGTCGTCTGCGTGGCGACCGACTCGCCGGTGCTCGACAAGGTGCTGTCGAACATCGCCGAGGTCCGGGCGCGCGGGGCCCACGTACTGGCCGTCGCGACGCGCGGCAACGACGAGGTCGGCCGTCACGCAGAGGAGGTCGTCTACGTGCCCGACACCGATTGGCTGATCCAGCCGCTGCTGGCGGTGATTCCGCTCCAGCTGCTCGCCTACTACATCGCCCGTGGCCGGGGGCTCAACGTCGACCAGCCGCGCAACCTCGCAAAGACCGTCACGGTCGAGTAGCAAAGCCATGCCAGAGCCTGCGCGAAGCGTTCTTAGGCCAGTGGCCCGGAAGAACCTTCGCTCGGGCGGTCCAAGATGATCGGCATCGACCTTCTCGAGATCGCCCGCCTGGAGCGCGCGGTGCAGCGTCGCCCGCGACTGGCCGATCGCCTCTTCACGCCGGCCGAGCGGCAGTACGCGGCCGGCAAGGCTCGTCCAGCCCAGCACCTCGCGGCGCGCTTCTGCGCCAAGGAGGCCGTGGCCAAGGCGCTCGCCCTGAACGCCTGGGCCTTCTCCGACATCGAGGTGGTCGCCACCGACGCGGCACCGCGGGTCCGCCTTGGCGGCTCCGCCGCCGCGCGGGCGTCGGAGCTCGGTGCGGACGTCGCG
>DATABV010000172.1:0-1946 GCA_036259395.1 Thermoleophilaceae bacterium
GGCGTCGACGAGCGTCAGCGGCTCGTCGTCGATCAGATAGCAGTTGACCCGTCCGACGGCGAACGGGGTCGGGATCGAGAGGCGGTGCACGCCAGCGGATGCCGCGACGGCGAAGCCGCCCGGCTCGGTCGCGGCGGTCACGACCTGATCAGCCCGAGCACCTCGTCGCGCTTGGCGGCCATGTGCTCGGGGGAGACCAGCGACTCGAGGTTGAGCCGCAGCAACGGCTCGGTGTTCGACGGCCGGACGTTGAAGTGCCAGTCGTCGTAGTCGACCGACACGCCGTCGAGCCAGGACAGCTCGCCGTCGGAGTAGCGCGCGGCGATCTCGTCCATCTTCGCCTGCTGGTCGGCGACCTCGGAGTTGATCTCGCCGGAGATGAAGTACCTGCCGCGCAGGTCGGCCAGCAGCTCGGCGAGCGTCCGGCCCTCCTTCGACAGCAGCTCGAGGATCAGCAGCGCCGGCAGGGTTCCGGAGTCGGCGCAGTAGAAGTCGCGGAAGTAGTAGTGACCCGAGACCTCGCCGCCGAAGGCCGCGCCCTCGTCGCGCATCCGCGTCTTGAAGAACGCGTGGCCGACACGGTTGACGTGCGCGGTCCCGCCGGCCTGCTCGACGACATCGCGCACCGCGCGGCTGGCGCGCACGTCGTAGAGGATCGTCGCCCCGGGCTCACGCTCGAGGATCGACTTCGCCAGCAGCGCGGTCAGGAAGTCGCCGTCGACGAACGCTCCGCTGCCGTCGATGAAGAAGCAGCGGTCGGCGTCGCCGTCCCAGGCGATGCCGAGGTCGGCGCCCTCGGATCGCACCTTGTCGACGATGAAGCGGCGGTTCTCCTCGAGCAGGGGGTTGGGCTCGTGGTCTGGGAACTCGCCGTCGGGCTTCCAATAGAGCTGGACCTGAGCGATCGCGGTCTGGTCCAGCAGCGGACCGCAGAGCGGCCCCGCCATGCCGTTGCCGCCGTCGAGCACGACCTTCAGCGGTGCGACGGCGTTGGGGTCGATCCAGGCGAGCGCGTCGCGACCGAACGGCTCGTAGACGTCCTCGCGCTCGATCGCGCCGACTCGACCGGCCGGCTCGCCGAGCGCGCCACCGGTCAGCAGCTCGCGCAGCTCGCCGATCCCGGCGTCGCCGGAGAGCGCCAGCGCTCCGCGTCCGACCAGCTTCGCGCCGGTGTAGGCCTTCGGGTTGTGCGAGGCGGTGCACATCAGGCCGCCGTCGAGCTCGCGCGAGCCGACGGTCCAGTAGAGCATCTCGGTGCCGACCATCCCGACGTCGAGCACCGCTGCACCCTCGTCGCTCATCCCGCGCGCGTACTCGGCGGCCAGCGCGGGCGCCGTCAGGCGCATGTCGCGTCCGAGCGCGAGTCGCAGCGCGCTCGGCTCAGTGTCGTACATCCCCGCCAGGACGCGCGCGAAGCCGCGCCCGACCGCGTACGCGGTCGTCTCGTCGATCTGCGAGCCGTAGAGGCCGCGGACGTCGTAGGCCTTGAAGATCCCTGGGTCTATCTCGGTCACGCGGCGAGAGGCTACAGCCAGCCCCGCCGCCGGAAGTAGCCGAGCATCCCGAGCAGCAGGGCGACCATCGCGCCCAGCACGACCCAGAACCCGGCGGTCGATCCCTCGCCCGGCACGCCGACGTTCATCCCCCAGAGGCTCGCCACCAACGTCAGCGGCAGCACCATGACGCTGATCGACGTCAGCACGCGCAGGATGTCGTTGACGCGGTGCGAGATCACCGACTCGTTGGTCGACTCGAGCGCCTCGACGACCTCTTTGTAGTTCTCGAGCATGTCCCAGATCCGCTCGGAGGCGTCCTGGATGTCGTCGAAGTAGACGTCGAGGTCGGCGGCCATGTAGCGCTGCTTGGTCCGCTCGAGGTCGCGCAGCGTCGAGCGCTGCGGCCGGATGATCTTGCGGAAGTTGATGATCTCCTGCTTGACGTTGGAG
>DATABV010000173.1:0-26042 GCA_036259395.1 Thermoleophilaceae bacterium
GGGAGCGCGGAGAGGAGCGTCCAGGGCTCGACCCCGGCCGTCCTCGCGGCGGCGCGCAGCACCACCAGCGCGTCGAGCGACAGGCCGCCGAGCGGCGACGCCAGCGCCGTGTAGAGAGCCAGGTCGTCGAGCGGGTTCGCCAGCGCGGCGAGGTACGCGCGCAGGTCCGCCGTCTGCTGCTGGCCCCAGTAGCCGCGCGCGCCGACCGCGTACGTCGGCAGCCCACGCTCGGACAGCGCGCGCTCGAGGACCGCGGCATCCCGACTTACGTGATGGGCGGACGCGGCTACTGGTCCCAGCAGCAGGTCGGCGACCTGCGCGCCTACCTCGCCGCGCTCGCGAACCCGCTCGACGACCTGGCTCTCTACACGGCGCTTGTCTCACCGCTCGGCGGCGTGTCGCTCGACGCCCTGGTCGTCCTGCGCGCCGCGGCCCAACGGGCCCGCGTCGAGCCGTGGACGCTGCTTGCCGAGCTCGCCGGCGTCTCCGGCGGCCGGGTGGCGGTCGACGGCGGGTCGCGCGGCGGGCGCGCCCAGGAGCTGGCCGCCCAGCTCGGCGACCGCGACGCCGAGCGCGCCCGCGCCTTCGTCCGGCTGCTCGCCGAGGAGCGCGCCGCCGCGCCGCGCTCCTCGCTCGAGGCGCTGATCGACCGCGGCGTCACGCGCTCCGGCTACGACCTCCACCTGCTCGCCCTTCCGGCCGGCCGGCGCCGCATGGCCAACGTCCGCAAGCTGATGCGCCTCGCGCGCGAGTTCGAGGCCGAGGAGGGGCGCGACCTGCGCCGCTTCATCGACTACGTCGCCGAGCGCGACGAGCTCGGCGAGCGCCAAGGGGAGGCCCCGCTCGAGCCCGAGGACGTCCAGGCCGTCCGCCTGATGACCGTCCACCGCGCCAAGGGGCTCGAGTTCCCCGTCGTCTGCGTCGCCGATCTCGGCAAGCCGGGCCGCGAGGACCGCTCCGCGCTCCAAATCTCCGACGACGGCGCCGTCGGCATCAGCCTCGCTCAGCTCGGCGGCGGCAGCGTGACGAGCTCACGGCTGAAGGAGATCCGCGAGCGCCAGAAGCTCGCCGACGAGGAGGAGGAGAAGCGCGTCTTCTACGTCGCCGCCACGCGCGCCGAGGAGCACCTGATCCTCAGCGGCGGCACCGACCTGGAGAAGCTTTCCGAGGAGAAGCCGCTCGAAGAGCCGATGCGCTGGATCTGGCGCGCGCTGGCGCCGGGGTTGGGGGAGATCGACACGAGCGCTGTGGTCGAGCACGAGCTCGACGGACGGCCAGTCGCAGTCCGTTGCACCGTTCTCCGCCCCGACACGGTCGACGCGGTCCTCCCAGCCGCAGACCGGACCCCGAGTGCGCCCGAGCAACCACCCGCCGGCCTCGACGCCCTGGACGCGCCCGCCCTCGCCGCGGTTGCGCCCCCGACCGCCCTGCCGATCAGCCGGATCAGCTACTCCGCCTTGCAGCGCCACCGCGAGTGTGGCTACCGCTTCTACCTCGAGCGCTCCCTGCGGTTGCCCCGGGGAGAGGCCCTGCCCGAGCCTGCCGAGCCAGAGGCCGAGGCCGTCGACGCCCTGCCTCCGACCGTCCGCGGCTCGATCGCCCACAGCCTGCTGGAGGAGATCGACTTCGCCCAGCCCGTGACGCCCACCGTCGAGGAGGTCGCCGCGCTGATCGAAGCCCACCGCGAGCCGGTCCGCGACGACGAGGTCGCCGACATCCTCGGCCTGTTCGAGAGCTTCGCCGCCTCCCGGCTCCGCCAGCGCCTCGCCGCCGCCCACTCCGTCCGCACCGAGCTTCCCTTCGCCTTCGAGCTGGCGCCCGACACAGCGGGCGGCCGCACCCTGCTCGTCAACGGCATCGTCGACGTCCACGCCGTCGAGTCCGACCGCACGCTGATCGTCGACTACAAGAGCAACCGCCTCGAAGGCGCGACCCCTACCGAGATCGTCGAGTCCGACTACGAGATCCAACGCCTCGTCTACGCCCTGGCCGCCCTCCGCACCGGCGCTCCCCGCGTCGAGGTCGCCTACGTCTTCCTCGAGCGCGCCGCCGACCCCGTCTCAGCCGTCTACGAGGCCTCGGCCCTCGAAGACCTCGACCGCGAGCTCCGCGACATCGCCGCCCCGGTCGCTGCCGGTAGTTTCATCCCAACGCCCCAACCTTGGCGCGGCCTCTGCGCCGACTGCCCCGGCCAGCCCGGCCTCTGCTCCTGGCCGCCCGAGCGGACGTTGGCTCATAGCCACTCAGGCGGATGACCACGTGGCCACGCGAGCAAGCTATTCCAAGTCTTACGGGTTTCGCGTCAAGTAGGGCGGCGCTTGTCGCGTAAGTAAAAGGCCCTAGAAAGCGCGCTGATGGAGCTGAGAGACACCGCCCACTGCCTCGACTTTCTTCGGGCAGACGAACCGCCCGCTCGTGTCGCAGCACCCGCCACGCGAGGACGTTAGGAGCGCGGAAACGCTCAACCGGAGTGGGAACCGAAATCGGTTCACGCCAACTCCTCCCTAAAAAGTGCCCTCTATGCGGGGACTTGGCAGGATGCTGGCCGGATGCACGAGTACGGTCGTGTTCGTGTTTGAGCTGATTGCATCGTGGTCAGAGGACATCGGGAACCTCACCGGGCCGCTCGCCATCGTCGCCTTGGCCTTGGTCTTCTCGCTGTACAGGAACGAGATTCGAGGGTTTCTCGCGAACGCGAGCAAGCTTCGGGTTCAAGAGCCCGGTGGCGAGCTGGAGATGACCTCACAGCGGGATAGCGACTCAGAGGACGCGGAGACCTCTGAGCCCGCCGAGAGCGCTTCCTCTGCGGACCCGAACGAGGAGCTAAACGCGCCGAAGACGGAGGTTGAGGGCGCCGCTGCCACCGACGCCGACTACGAGAGCGAGACGGACACCGACAAGCTCCGCGTCCGTATGGGCAACGCGCTGGAGGCTAAGGACGAGGAGAAGGCGGAGGCCATCTTCAAACGGCTCCAGCAGGTTGAGGAGAACCCTGTCCAGGGGAAGGTTGACCAGGGGCTCCGCCTCTGGTTGCGGTTCGTCTTCAAGTTCGAGCCGGATGCCTTGGTCAAGCTGGAGGAGCTGGCGGCCGACGAGCGGGTAGCAGCTCACATGTACCTGTTCCGGGGGTACTGTCTCTCTCGTGCGGGCAACACGAGTGGCGCCGCTTCTGAGCTCAAGCGAGCGCGCGATGCCGCAACGAGCTCGGACGTGAAGACCAGGGCCACCATCTTCTATGCCAAGGAGCTCGACAAGGCCGGCGACCAAGCGCAATCGTTACGCGAGATAGAGACCGCGCTACGCGAGTGCGAGGACCCGAGCTTGCGGGCCAGCCTTTGGCGCGCCCTCGCAGAGCTCTACGAGCAGCACGACCAACACGAGTTGCGGGCGCTTGCCTTGCAAAAGGCACTAGAGGCCGCTCCCGACAATGCGCGGCTACGGCTTGATGTCGCTTACGCCTACTCCCACGCGGACGAGAGTGACTTCGGGCCTCTGGTCATCCACCACTACGAGACAGCCCTTAGCTTCGAGCCGACCTACGAGACTGCTCGCAACAACCTGGGCGTTGCTTACAACCATGCCGACCTGACCATCCTGAGCGCCAAGGCGCTGAAACGCGCCAGCGACGATGGAAGCGGTCTCGCGACAGGCAATCTCGCGTTCCGCTACCTCAACGCAGGATTCGCAGACCAAGCCGAGGAGCTGGTTAAAGAGGCGACCAAAGGCGGGAGCCCCCTGCATGCGAAGGTCGCCGAGGCCAGTGCCGACATCGCCCAGCGACGCGAGAGCGAGAACGAGCAGCGAACTCGTCTATCGGCACTAGGTCAGAGGCAAGCAGCCTTCCTCAGCGATTACGCCGAGGCCCAAGTGAAACCCGCAACCTCCCTCCTCGGGACGTGGCGCTTCCAGGACAGCGGGGATGAGGTCACCGTCACTGGCGAGAACGATTCGCTCTTGGGGGGAGTGGACTGTAGGAGGGAATACCAAGTGGAAGTTCGAGGGAACCAGCCACGGGCAGACCGCGCGTCTCAAGGTCTCCGAGATGCAGTACTGGACCTGGAGCGGAAAGCGAGAGGAGCGCAGCTTCTCGACCCAGGCGCAGGCCTTCGCGTACCTAACAGGTGATGGTCGCTTCTTGGAGATGATGGAGGCTGCCGGTGCCGACGTCTCGTTCCGCACCCTTGAGCGCGTGGAGAAGCAGGTCGCAGAGGCCGCCTGAGCATCGCGTGTCCGACGACGCCAATTCGAAGGCGAGTGCGAGGAGCGTCGGATGGTGGGCGCCATCAATGACGCGCGGGCGGCGGAAGACTACCGCTTCTCGTCATCTCCGGCTCGCTCTCACGAGCGGCGAGTGACCACGCCGCTCGACCGAGCGATGGCGGCCGGGTGGCCGAGCAACCAAGCATGGGAGGTCCTGAATAAGGCGGAGAACCCGGCGCTCGTGTTCGAGACGTGAATGGCGAGCGCGAGCCACCGGGCCATCCTCATGTCGCCGGCCGTGGACTCCGTCGGCGTCGCCCGCGACCCCGTCGCTGGCTACTACTGGGTTTGGTCTCGCCGGCCGCTGTCCCGCCGACCGTCCACCGGCGTGCGAGCTGACCCGCGACACCGGAGACGCCGGGCTCGCGCTCGAAGCACGCGGCGACGGCTCGCTCGTGTCCGTGTGGCGGGCAGGCGCTTCGTGGTTCGAGCCCGGCCGGCCGCTGGCGCGCCGACTAGCCCTCGTCGAGGGCGCCCGGGAGGTCGTGCGCTTCGACGGCCCGGAGGGCTGGGCCGACCAACGCACCACCACTGAACGGTCCGTGTCAGGTAGCCCTGACACGTCCGCTCCTGCGACTACGTTTCGATGCATGGACCGCGAGACGGCGAACGTGCTTATCGTGGACTGGCGCTGGGAGGGACCGGCGAATGACCAACCCTCCACCGACGCGTCGCGTCGCCTCACTCAGCTCATGCTTGAGCTAGTTGGACAGCCTGAGCTGGTCTCTGGGGTGACGCTGGAGGACGGCAGTCGAGCCGCACTCGTTCTGCACGAGGGCAGCTTGTTCATCACTACGGCGACCGGCGAGGGAAGCGATGTTCAAGTCTCAGTACGTCGGGAGCCTCTGGACTCCAACCGCGTTCTCGTGACGATGAATGAGCGCAAGGAAGGCCAACCCCCGGTGACATGGGTGCGTACGTGGACCTTCCAGCGCGTGGGGGAGGAGCCTTTCTTGAGCTTCCTCACGCACAGTCATCGCCGTGATGAGAAAGAGCCACGTGCCACCGCGTTCGCACGAAGGCTGTGCCGCACAGTTGGCTGGGACATACCGGTCGAGGAGCCCCGTTGAACGGTCCACTTTGCCTCGATACGGTGGCTTCCGTGAACGAGCTCAGCCGATACCGCGACTCACTGCCGCCTGTTTGGGCGGTTCCTGAGCTAGGTCTATGCCAGCTCACCAAGCCGTCGCCGGCTATCGACAGCGTGTTGAGCTCCTACTACGAGGACCCTGAGCACGCCGATGCGGGCGGGTACATAGACGCACTCATCAGTCATGTCCTGCGTAGTCCTCGTCTGAGCTATGACGAGGTCCGCGACCTGGCTGACCCGGTTCGCGCTGAGCTGCGGGTCGCTTGCGCGGTGTATGCGGGTGTCGGTCTCCCGCCCGAGAGATTGACTGACCGCCGCCTCTTGGTAGCGATGGCCGAGCGGTTCCGTCGCCAGGCGTCGCAGCCTTCCGATGGTGGCTTCCTCGGCTTCTTTCGGTCGCTCCAAGGTTTGGGCGAGCACGCGGCCGCGCAGCTTCATCACCGGTTGCGCGGCGTCCCTTTTGAGGTCGCTGCGCAAGCGGTCGCGGATGCCTTCGAGGACTTCAGGAAAGACCAAGAGCGCAAGCTCGATGAGGTACGGCGTCAGCCGTTGTTCTTCATCGTCGCTGACCTCCCTGTGAGCGATGCGCGGTGGCTGCTGTTCGAGGCGCCCGAGAACATCGCGACGCTTGTCCGGGAGACCGTGATGACCGACCCAACCTTCCTCGACAACGTCGAGCGGGCGGTGCTCGATGCTCCGCATCTGGACGAGCCGCAACGAGACGACCTCCTCAAGGGCTTGAAAGCGGTTCGCAATGGCGACCCCTACGCATGTCGCCATTTGCTGGCAGGCGTCGAGGGTGGCTTGTGGCTGGCTGCCGAGGATGAGGGGGTCATCGACAGCAACCGGCTCCTTCTGCGCTCCAAGAAAAAGAACGAGCCGTTCGCTCGCAACTTCGGTCGTTTCCTCGACACCGACGATGGCGGACTTGACGTGGGCGATGACTACTCGTGGTTCCTACGTCGCGCTGCGTACGACGAGCAAGGTCAAGCGATTCGGCACGGTCGTGCGAGGATCGGTCACGCGGACTACTCCGTCTGGAGCTTTGTGGCTCTACTCGGCTGGCTCGACCGCTTCTCCGGCACCACCTTCATGTACGAGGTCACAGACCGCTTCATGATGGAGCCCGACGAGACCGAGACGGAGATGGTCGGCCAAGAGCCTAGGTGAGGTAGGACGCGCTTGGGGACTGCCGCGGGGCTTGCTGACGATTGCCGAGCAATGCGGCCTCCGGCACGGAGGCGTCTCGCGGGCGCACTGCGCCGCGTGATGTCAGCGCCCCGCGGCTGGGCGCGGCGGCGGACTGGGTCGAGGCGCCGGACGGTCCTTACCGTGGGTCTCGGGCCGCATCGGGCTTGGTCGGACGGGCTCGGGGCGAGGCGGTGGCTTGGGCTGTCCGCCCGATCCGATTTGGGTTGCCATGGCGTCAGTCTACCTTCGTGGCAAGGTCGATCGTCCACGTCACGATCTCTACGACGAGCAGGATCCCGGCCGCCCTGAAGCTCCAGACGAGGCGTCGAAACTGCTTGCCGTTCTCCTCGAGCACGGAGGCACGATGGAGGGCGAGATCCCGCTGGATGTCCACTACGGGCAGGGGCTCCTCTGCCTCGATGTACGTCGCGACGATGTCGGCCGGATCCGCCTCGAATTTCCAGTTCCGGGGCCAGAGGATCGCCAGGGTCGCCAGACCGAGCAGCGCGAAGACGGCGATGGAAATCCAGCTCCAGACGCCGGGGTTGCCGGTTCGTAGAGCTTGTCCTCCAAGAAAGGAGGTCGCGATGGCCGCGCCCGACAGGAGCAAGCCCGCGCGACCGCGGAAGCTGTCGATCGCGGCTTGCTGACTCGAGACAGCGAGTACCGCCTCGTCATATGCCAGCTCGTAGGCGTTCTCGGCGCCGTCATGGGAAGCGGTTGGGGGCACCGTTCAATAATGCAAATATGCTCGGTCGGAAGGCCCTCTTTCTCGAAGGTCGCATTCCGTCCACCACGGCCCCTACCTTCTGGGCCCATGCCCCTCTGCTTCATCGAGCCACAAGAGGCCATCCGTGTGATCGCAGACGCTGTCGGGCGAGAGGCCCGTCGGCAGCTGCTTGGCGAAGTCGTGCGCGCGTGGGTCGACGAGATCCCGGACGACGAGCTGGCGGTTCACTACGCGAAGGCCGTCGAGGTGCTCGACGACGACGACCTGTCGATGCTGGCGGCCTGGCATGCGTCGCTCGAGGTCGGGCAGCCGATCGCGAACAAGGACTTCCTGCTCAAGGCGTTCGGATCGCTTGGCGAGCATCGGCGCGAGGCTCTGCGGATCGCCGCAGGTTTCCGCGGCGACGACGCGTTCGAGGCCGGGGTCAGCGAGGAGCAGGCGATCGACACGGTCCTTCCCTTCCTGTCCCATGAGCGGATGACGGAGCTCGCCGCTGAGGCGATCGAGCTCTACTGTTGGGACCGCATGGGCAGCGACAACTGACGGCGCGCGGACGCGCCTGACGGCGTCCTCGGTCGGCCATGGGCTGACGCCCTATGGCCTCCCTGCGTCCTTGTCAGCCACGCCCGCGCACTCGTCAGTCGCGCTGCCCGGGCTCGTCGCCTTGACATATTCCGGTATCGGTATATATTGAGGTCATGGCACGGGCGGCGACTACGGCGGACGCGTTCAACGCGGTGGCGGAGCCTCGGCGGCGGGAGATCCTGGATCTCCTGGCCGGTGGGGAGAGCGCCGTGAACGACATCGTCGAGCGGCTCGGGTTGACCCAGCCTCAAGTCTCCAAGCACCTGCGGGTGCTGCGGGAAGTGGGGCTGGTCGACGTACGCGACGAGGGACGGCAGCGGCTGTATCGGCTGAACGGGCCGGCGCTCAAGCCCATCCACGACTGGGTGAGCAGCTACGAGCGCACGTGGTCCGAGCGGTTCGAGCGGCTCGACGCCGTCCTCGAGGACCTCAAGCGAAAGGACGAAGGAGATGACCTGCATGACTAGCAGCGGCAAGGCGAACGTGACGCTGCCGACCGACGAGCAGATCCTGATCACGCGCGAGTTCGACGCGCCGAAGGAGCTCGTCTACCAGGCGTGGACCACGCCGGAGCTGGTGCGGCGCTGGTGGAGCGGCAACCGCGGCGAGATGACCGTCTGCGAGATCGACCTGCGCGTCGGCGGCAAGTGGCGCTACGCGATGGTGGCGAACGGGGGACAGGAGGTCGCCTTCCACGGCGAGTTCCGCGAGATCGTCCCGAACGAGCGGGTCGTCTCGACGGAGGCCTACGAGGGCATCCCCGACGCCGACGAGCACGCCACGCTCAACACCCTGACGTTCACCGACCTCGGCGGCGGGCGCACGCTGATGGAGGTCCTCGTCGCGCACCCGACCAAGCTCGGGCGCGACATGCACATCGACTCCGGGATGGAGATCGGCCTCCAGGAGGCGCTCGACCACCTGGAGGAGGTGGCCGTCTCGCTGCGCTCCTAGCCGGGGGCGAGAGCGGCTTCGATGTCCGCGCGCGCCTGGGCGGTCGTCTCGAACAGGACGGCGACCATGCCCAGGTCGCGCGCGGCATCGCAGTTGACCGGCAGGTCGTCGACGAAGATGCAGTCCTCGGGGCACAGACCGCCGCCGAGCCGCTCGATCGTCAGGTGGTAGATCTCGGGCTCCGGCTTGCGCATCCCGACGAACGCCGAGTCGACCACCACCTCGAAGATCTCGTCGATCTCCGGCAGCATCGCGCGCCAGCGCGCCTCCCACTCGCGGACGTTGTTGGTCAGCAGCGCGGTGCGCAGGCCCCGATCGCGCAGATCGGCAAGCAGCTCGATCATCTCGTGGTTTCGCTCGAGGCCCGCCATGAACGCCTCTCCCATGCCGTCGAGCCGCTGGCCGCCGAGCTCCTGCTCCAGCCGCGCCATGAACTCCGGCTCGGTGAGCTCGCCACGCTCGAGCAGGAACAGCGGGTGCTCGCCGTGGCGCTCGTGCGAGGCGACCAGCGCCTTGCCGAGGTCCTCGAGCGCGACGCCGCTCTCCTTCGACCAGGCCGCGAAGGCGTTGCCGAGCGGCGTCGTCAAGACGCCACCGAAGTCGCTGATGACCGCCTTCGGAGCGCTCACGCCGCCTCCGGCTCCGAGCGCGTCATCAGCTCGTAGCTCCCGGCGCCCTCGCGGTCGCCCAGCCGCCAGCGAAATATCGCCGCGTGGACATCGGCCGCCTCGAGCTGCAGCGACGACCCCGCGACGACGGTCCCCGAGCCGCGCAGCGCATGGTCCTCGTCGGCCAGCCACAGCTCGAGGCCGGCGCTGCGCTGACGGCCGTCGCCGTCGTAGACGGTTGAGATCCGCGCGTCCTCGACCGGCAGCGCCTGCCCGTCGTCGAGCAGCCAGGCCACCGTCCGCTCGGCATCGTGGCCAAGGGCCCCGCGCGGGCGACGGCCGATCGCCAGGAAGGCATGGCCCTCGTCGAACAGGGCGGAGATCGAGCGCAGCGCGTCGAGCTCCTCCCAGCTCGGCGCCGCGTGCGTCTCGGACACCGTCGCCATGCAGCGCACGTCGTTGCCGCCGACCTTGCCGGTCGCGACACAGAGATGGACGGTCACGCCGTCGAGGTCCGCGGCCGGCGCCACCGACTCCAGGTCGAGCTCGAAGGCGCCGTTGAGCTCGGCCCGCCAGCCGCCCCCGGCCGCCTCGATCTGCGCACCGTCGGCCAGGGCACGCGAGCTCGACCCCTCGAACAGCAGCGTCATCCCCGAGCGCGCGTTGCCGTGCAACCCGTGCTCGGGGTCGAAGAAGTTCAGCGACAGCGCCGGTTGGCTCACGGGCCGATTCTCCCCTGTGGCGGCTCGTCGCGGTGCTCACGTGCCGTCCCCTCGACCGTGTCCTCCGGTCGGCGGGGCCGCCGCGCGCGGCCTGCGACCCCTGCGACCGCGCCCAGCCCGAACCGCTTTCCCAGTCGCCGAACGGCGAAGCGCCGCAGCACCGCTCGGGTCGGCGGGATCAGCAGCAGCAGACCGACGACGTCGGTCAGAAAGCCAGGCGTGATCAGGAACGCGCCCCCAAAGATCACCGCGATCCCGTCGAACAACTCCCGATGCGGCATCCGCCCGGCGCGCATCGCCTCGTTGAACTGCCGCCACACCGACCGCCCCTGGCTGCGCAGCAGCATCGACCCCAGCAGTGAATCGGCGACCAGCAGCGCGATCGTCGGCAGAGCCCCGATCGCGTCCCCGACCTGGAGGATCACGTACAGCTCCGCGATCGGCACGACGATGAACACGGCTATGAGCAGGAGCGGCATGCGGCTCCGCACCCTACCCACGACTAACATTGGCCCCATGTCCGATATCGACGTGACCGTGGACGACGTGCGCGAGGCGCTCGAGAACGTCATCGACCCCGAG
The DNA here is from genome assembly GCA_036259395.1 of Thermoleophilaceae bacterium. GTDB lineage: Bacteria > Actinomycetota > Thermoleophilia > Solirubrobacterales > Thermoleophilaceae > JAAYBF01. The sequence continues at coordinate 10,723 of DATABV010000173.1, forward strand.
CTCGGCCTCGACTTCGTCGAGCTCGGCCTCGTCTACGACATCGCCGTCGAGGGCACCGAGGTCTTCATCACCTTCACGCTCACGACCCCCGGCTGCCCGATCGGCCCCCAGGTCACCGAGCAGATGCAGGAGTTCGTCGGCGACCTCCCCGGCATCACCAAGGTCCACCCAACCCTCGTCTTCACCCCCGCCTGGACCCCCGACCTGATGTCCGAGGACGCCAAGTTCGCCCTCGGCTACTAAGGGCGGCGCGCCCCAGTAGGCGAGGACCGGTGCTCCGGCATCAGCCGCTCCGCTAGCGCGAGCGTCTCCCCGTCCAGCTCGGCCGGCTCGAGTTCGTACCGCTCCCCGTACTCCGCCTCGATCGCCCGTCGCGCGTCGTCCCAGCCAACCCCCGGGACCTCGTCTTCCAGACTCCCCGTCGTCTCAGGCGCCCACTCGAGTCCCAGCGCCTCGTACACCGGCACCAGCACCTCGCGGATCCGCTCGGCGCCACTCACAACCAGCACGCCGCCGACGTACGCACCGCCCCTGACGACTCGTTGACCGAGTCCCACCAGCTTCGTCACTCCGCGCGCGTTGACGCTGTGCTCGCCGCGGCAGTACTCCCCCGGCACTTCACCAACCCGCGCATCGGCTCCCAAGCGCTTCAACGCCCGCGCCGTCAGCTCCGCCGTCTCTTCAAACCGTTGGATGACGGGTCCCGGCTCGGCTGAATGAATCGCATGCCCGAAGTGCAGCGTGCCCTCATGAAACACCGCCGCCCGACCGCCGCCCAACCGTTCCACCGCCTCAAACCCGCTATCCCGCGCCGCCGCAATCGCAGGCCCATATCCCTCGCTCACCACGTCGCGCTTTCCAAAGACGACGGACGCCCCCGGACGCGAGACCCTCACCGTCTCAGGCACTTCTTTTGCAGCGACCCTGAGCATCAACGCCCGCGACACCGCCGAGTCCCAGACCGGATCGACTACCTCGCCATCAGAGATCAACAGCACGACAGACGCCACTTCCGCGGGTGGCGACGATTTTGCGTTTGCGCGCGCAGCTTGCGAGCACGTAAACCAAAATCGGAGACAGGACCCGCGGCCCCCACGGCCCAGCCCTAGTCGCTGTCGATCAACCGCGGCCGCTGAGCCTTGCCGCGAATCGCCGACCGCTTCGCCCCCTTGCCATTGCTGGAAGCTCCATTCGAGGCAGCCGCCTTGACCTTCGCCTTCCCAGCCGCGGGCTTCTTCGTCGTCCGCTTCTTCGCAGCAGCCTTCCCAGCCGGCTTCTTCTTCCCCGCCTTCCCCCGCGCCGCCCCCAACAGCTCCTCCAACGACTCCTCGAAGAACTCCGCCATCCGCTCCAGGTCCGGCATCGCGTCGTAGTCCCCGAGCAGCCCGAAGTCCAGCTTCCCGTTGTAGCTCATCGCCGCGATCGCCAGCGCATGGTTCTCCGGCAGGAACGCCACCGGGACGATCTCCTGCATCTCCCGGCCCATCATGTAGAGCGGGAACTGCGGCCCCGGCACGTTGGTCACCAGCAGGTTGAACAGACGTGTCGAGAAGTTGATCCGCGACGCCTGGGCGAGCAGCGTCGGCGGCGCGAAGTCCTCGAGTCCGGCAATCACCTCGGCGCCGAGCGCCTGCTTGGACTCCTTGACGTCCTTCATCGCCTCGCGCACGATCCGCATCCGGTCGACTGGGTCCTTGGCGTAGACCGGCAGCGGGCCGCGCATCGCGGCGATCCGGTTGCCGAGCGCGTGGTGCTCGTCCGTCGCGCGGATCGAGACGGGGACGAGGCCGCGCAGCTCGAGTCCCTCGGTGCGCACGCCGCGCGAACGCAGCCACTTGCCGAGACCGCCGGCGACGACGGTCAGGAAGGCGTCGTTGACGGTCCCGCCGAGCCCGTCCTTGACCGCCTTGAAGTCGGCCAGGTCGCAGCGCAGCCAGACGATCCGGCGGTGCGGCCCGATCTCGACGTTGAGCGGCACGTCGGGCGCTGGGTTGAGGCCGGCCCAGGCGATCTCGCCGACGCCCTCGAGCGCCTCGCGCGCCCGCTCGACGGTGGTGGCGGGGTCGCGCACGACTTTCGCGGCCTCGCCCGCGACCATCGACGGGGTGCGCATCAGCCCTTTGATGCCCTCGGCGACGAGCTCGGCCTGCGAGGGCTCCTGCTCCGGCACCCACGGCTCGGGCTCCTCGCGTGGCGGCGGCGTGGGGGAGAGGTCGAAGAGCACGGTCGCGATGTCGACGCCGGACACGCCGTCGACGAGTGCGTGGTGGGTTTTCGACACGAGCGCGAAGCCGCCGTCGGCGAGGCCCTGGACGAGCCAGATCTCCCAGAGCGGCTTGGAGCGGTCGAGCCGCTGGGAGAAGATCCGACCGGCGATCCCCCGCAGCTGCTCGAGCGAGCCGGGCGACGGCAGCGCGGTGTGGCGGACGTGGTAGTCGATGTTGAAGCGCGGGTCGTCGACCCAGAAGGGGCGGCCCATCTCGAAGCGCGGGAAGGCGAGCTTCTGGCGGTAGCGCGGCACGAGGTGGAGGCGCGACTCGATGTGGCGCGTGAACTCCTCGCGCGTCGGTACGGGTCCCTCCATCAGCACGATCGCGCCGACGTGCATGTGCGACGAGCGGCGCTCCTGGTGCAGGAACGAGGCGTCGATCGCGCTCAGTCGGTCTCGGTGGCTTTGAGCCATCGGTTGCAGCCTACGCCACAATCCCCGGAATGGGATGGCAGTTCGATCGGCGGAGGGCGGTCGCGACGGCGGCTGCGCTTGCTGCTGCCGCAATGGTCGCCGCGGCCTGCGGTGACGGCAACGACGGCTCGGCGGCCGCCGCCGAACGGGTGCCACGACCGACGGTCGACCGCTTCGACTCGGCGGCCGCCTACGAGCTCGTGCGCGAGCAGGTCGAGCTCGGCCCGCGTCCGGCGGGCTCGAAGCAGTCGCGTGTGCTCGCCGAGCGGTTGCGGCGGATGCTTCCGAACGGCCGCTTCCAGCCGGTCCCCGGTGGCCTGCGCAACGTCGTCGGGCGGGTTCCGGGCCGCGAGCCGCGGCGCGTAGTGGTCGTCGGTGCGCATTACGACACGAAGGAGATCCCCGGCTTCCTCGGTGCGGTCGACGGCGCCTCGGGCACGGCCGTCGTCACCGAGCTGGCACGGACGATTCGTCCTCGCGAGCTGCGCCCGACTGTCGTCTTTCTGATGTTCGACGGCGAGGAGGTCCCGGCCGGCAAGCCCGACAGCCAGTTCACCCGCTACGGGATCCGCGGCAGCAAGGCGGCGGCCCCGCGCTACCGCGATGCCGAGGCGATGATCCTGCTCGATTTCGTCGGCGAGCGGGGGCTGCGCATCCCGCGCGAGAGCTACTCGAACGAGGGGTTGTGGCAGCGGCTGCGCGCGGCGGCACGGGCGGTTGGCGTCGCGAAGGTGTTCCCGGCCGAGGACTTCGGCGCCGGAATCCAGGACGACCACCTGCCGTTCATCGAGCAGGGGGTGCCGTCGATCGACCTGATCGACTTCGACTTCCCGTGCTGGCATCGGCGCTGCGATGACCTGTCCCGGGTCTCCGAGCGCAGCCTCGACGCGAGTGGTGAGACGGTCTACGAGCTCCTACGTAGACTCTGACGGAATGGCCCACGTACCGGAGAAGCTGCTGCTCGCGGCGCCGCGCGGCTACTGCGCCGGCGTCGACCGCGCCGTGCAGACCGTCGAGCGCGCGCTCGAGCTGTATGGACCGCCGGTCTACGTGCGCAAGGAGATCGTGCACAACAAGCACGTCGTCGAGCAATTGCGCGAGCGCGGGGCGATCTTCGTCGACCAGGAGAGCGAGGTCCCGGAGGGGGAGACGGTCGTCTTCTCGGCGCACGGCGTGGCACCGAGCGTCCATGCGAACGCCGAGGCGCGTGAGCTGAAGACGATCGACGCGACGTGCCCGCTCGTCACGAAGGTGCATGTCGAGGCGAAGAAGTTCGCCGCCGACGGCTACACGATCGTCCTCGTCGGTCACGCCGGTCACGAGGAGGTTGAGGGCACGATGGGAGAGGCGCCCGACCACATCGTGCTGATCGAGACCGAGGCCGACGTCGACGCGCTCGAGGTCGAGGACCCCGACCGCGTCGCGTTCATCTCGCAGACGACGCTGTCGGTCGACGAGACGCGCGCGATCATCGCCCGCTTGCGCGAGAAGTTCCCGAACATCACCGGTCCGCGCACCGACGACATCTGCTATGCGACCACCAACCGCCAGATGGCTGTCCGCCAGATGGCCGGCGAATGCGATCTGGTGCTCGTGATCGGATCGTCGAACTCCTCGAACTCCAACCGTCTAGTCGAGGTTGCGCGTGTGCACGGCGCGGAATCCCACCTGATCGAGAACGAGTCCCACGTCAGGGAGGAGTGGCTCGACGGCAAGCGGGTCGTCGGCATCAGCTCCGGCGCCAGCGCGCCCGAGGAGCTCGTTCAGCGCCTCGTCGACTTCTTCCGCGCGCGCGGCACCGAGGATGTGGCGGAGTTCGAGGTCGTCCAGGAGGACGTCCGCTTCATGCTCCCCAAGGAGATCCGCAAGGCTCTCGCAGCCCAGGTGTGAGTTTCGTCACATAAGGGGAGAACCGAGCCAGATGCGGTTCGGGAGAGCGATGCGAGGCTGGCTCATTGGCGTTTGCGCCATTGCGCTCGCGCTCGCGGCGGCGCCGGGCGCACACGCCCAGTTCGGCGTGGATCCGGACAAGTGGATCGCCCAGGTCTACGGCACCGACGTCGAGACGGAGACGCAGGCCACGCAGGAGTACGGCCAGGTCGGCATCTACGACCAGGCGGGCGGACATCCGTGGAAGGGCATCACCGACTTCACGTTGCGCCTCGGCCCCGATGGCAACCCCGCGGGTGGCAATCCCTCGAACGTCCGCGTCGACGTTCCCGTGGGCCTGGTCCCCAACCCGACGATCTTCCCGCGCTGCCCGCGTGTGCTGTTCGACAGCGGCAGCGGCGCCTGCCCGTCCGACAGCCAGATCGGCATCGAGGAGCTGACGATCAAGGAGGGGCCGCTCGTCGCCGAGGTGCAGGTACCGCTCTACAACGTCGAGATCAACCCCGGCGAGGTGTCGCTCTTCGGCTTCCATCCGGCCGACGCGGCGCCGGTCGTGCCGGCGCTCGCCACGGCGCTCGCGGGGATGCACCCGGTCTACATCGTCGGTGGCGTCCGCGACCAGCCGAGTCAGTTCGGGCCACACGACACCGGGCTCTTCTTCACGATCGACGACGCTCCGGCCACCCCTCCCGTGCTGCGTTCCAAGCTCACCTTCTGGGGCGTTCCCGGCGACCCGGTCCACGACGTCGCACGCGACAACCCGTGTGTGACGATCATCTCCGGGCCTCTGCCGGCCGGGCGAGCCTGCACGCGCCCTGAGGCGGGCGTCGGGATCCCGAGCACGGTCCCGGACATCCCCTTCCTGAGCAACCCGACCAAGTGTGGAGGCGTGACGCTGTTCACCCGGCTGAGCCTGTGGTCGCATAGCGGGGCGTTCGCCTCGGTCGACGACCCGACTCCGACGATCAACGGCAGGGACGGTCCGCAGCGCTGTGACCGCGTTCCGTTCGACTCGGCGATCGAGGTGACTCCGAACACCGCACAGCCCGACGCGCCGGTCGGTCCGGTCGTTCGCCACATCACGCCGCAGCCTGGCCTGCGCGCCAAGGACGTGATCACGACTTCGCACGTCAAGGACGTGTCGGTGACGCTCCCACCCGGGATGACGCTGAACCCCTCGGCGGCCAACGGCCTCATGGCCTGCACCGACGCGCAGCTCGCCGCGAACCCCGGCGTGGTCGGCGGCGACGAGTGCCCGGAGGCGTCGCAGGTGGGGACCGCGGCGGCGAAGTCGCCGCTGCTGCCCGATGCTGTAACGGGGTCGGCCTTCGTCGGACAGCCGCTGGCCGGTGACAAGTACCGCCTGTTCGTGACGCTCGAGGGCCGCGGCGTGTCGGTCCGCCTCAAGGGATCCGTCAGGCCCGACCCGCAGACCGGGCAGGTCACGACGACCTTCGCGAACAACCCCGAGCAGCCGGTCGACACCTTCGACATTGACATCGAGGATGGCTCGCGAGCGCCACTGGCGACGCCGCTCGACTGCGGCACCAAGACGGCCAGCGCGGTCACGACCCCCTGGTCGGGCACGGCACCGGATAGCGCGACGAGCAGCTTCACGATCGGCGCCGGCGGGTGCTCGCCTGGCTTCGCACCGGCGTTCGGGGCGCGCACCGGCTCGTCGACCGCGGGCGGCTTCACGCCGGTCACGGCCAGCATCGCCCGCGCCGATGGCGATCAGTTCCTGTCTGGGGTCAGGGTCGACATGCCACCTGGCCTCGGAGCGATCGTCAAGAAGATGCCGAAGTGCTCGAGCACGCTGGCCGCGCGCGGCGCCTGTCCCGCGTCGACGCTGATCGGGACGGCCAGCACGCGATCCGGTGCCGGAGCCGAGCCCTTCCCGCTCAGCGGCCCGGTCTACTTCACCGAGGGCTACAAGGGTGCGCCGTTCGGCATGGTCGCGGTGATTCGTGCGATCGCCGGCCCCTACGACCTCGGCACGGTCGTCGTCCGCCAGTCAGTCTTCGTCGATCCCGAGGACGCCCACATCACGGTCGTCAGCGACCCGCTGCCGCAGATCCTCGAGGGGGTCCCGATCCGGCTGCGGGCGGTCGACGTGACGATCGACAGGTCGAAGTTCGTCTACAACCCGACCTCCTGTGGCAGGAAGTCCGTTGGCACGACGCTCCACTCGATCCAGGGCGCCGTCAGCAGGTCGAGCTCGAGCATCGCGACGGACCGCTGTCAGGCGCTCCGCTTCAAGCCGCGCATGTCGATGCGTCTGACCGGCCGACGCCAGGTCAAGCTCGGCAAGCACCCCGGCCTGCGCGTCCGGGTGCGCCAGGCACGCGGCCAGGCGAACATCGGACGCGCACGCGTCGTGCTCCCGCTGAGCCTGGCGCTCGATCCCGCCAACGCCCGTGCGATCTGCGGCTTCGAGGCGGGGCTGAAGGCCCGCTGTCCCGCCAAGTCGAAGATCGGCCGCGCGCGTGCCGTCTCGCCCGCGCTGAACCGCCCGCTGAGGGGGCCTGTCTACTTCGTCCAGGGCATCCGCATCGATCCCGAGACCGGGAACCGCATCCGGACCCTGCCGAGTCTGCTGGTCAAGCTCAACGGCGAGATCCGGGTCAACCTTCGCGGCACCACCAGCGTGGCCCGCCGTCGCCTCGTCAGCACCTTCCCCACGGTCCCGGACGCTCCCGTCTCGCGCTTCGACATGCGCCTCAAGGGCGGCAAGGGCGGAATCCTGACCGTCGCGACGCGCGCCCGTCGCGGCATCTGCGCCCGCCGCCGGCAGATCAGCCGGGCCGTCTTCATCGGGCACAACGGCAAGCGCAAGGTCCAGCGCGTGAAGATGGCCAAGCCATGCAAGAAGCGCAAGGCTCCTAGGAAGCGCCGCCGTTGATACTCCAGTACGTCTAAGCGGTCAGACCAACCTTGGCCCCGAGACGCCGCTCCTAACCCATTCTTCGGGGTTACATTGGGTGTGAGACGGGCCCGATACGGGCATGTCTCTTAGCCAGATGGGTGGACTGACGCGACGACGTGGATCGGAGACTCGCATGCGGTTTTTGGGATTCTGCTGTGCCCTGATCGGAGTGCTCGCGGCCTCGGCCCCGGCCGCTCAGGCCCAGCAGTTCGGGATCGAGAACTTCACCGGAATGGTGTTCGCGGACGAGACGCGCAACCGCACGGACGCGTACAGCAACACCGGCGGTCGCACGACTGACGCCTACCCCGACCCCAGCACTGGCGGCACCGGCATCTACGACCTCGCCGGCGGCCACCCGTTCATCGGCGTAACCGACTTCAGCTTCAACCGCGTCAGTCCGACCGGACCGCCCGCCGGCGGGAATGTCGAGGAGCTGCGGGTGGACATCCCGCGCGGCCTGATGCCCAACCCGCGCGCCTTCGCGCGCTGCACCGATGCTCAGCTCGAGGCGCTTGCCTGTCCGATCGAGTCCCAGATCGGCTCCGAGGAGCTGCGGCTGCACATCTCGGCGCTGGCCGCGCTTGGCGACATCACGGTACATGTCCCGCTCTACAACATGACGCCGCTCAGTCATCCAGAGGATCCGGGGCCGCGGCGGGACACCGTCGCCCGTTTCGCCTTCCATCCCGCCGAGGCCGCCGAGGCGATAAGCCCGCTTCCACCGCTTCCCCCTCTCCCGCCACCGCTCGACACGTTGCTGCCGGCCGGTCTGCAGGGCCTCGCCGCCGGACTCGCGAACCTTCACTCAGTGCACATCGTCGGTGGCGTGCGCGACGAGCCGACGGCCTTCGGTCCGTTCGACTACGGGCTCTTCTTCACGATCGATCACCTGCCCGCCTACAACCCCGCCAATCCGGCCTCGCCCGGCGTGGTTCGCACCAACCTAACCTTTTGGGGAGCACCGGGCGATCCGGCACACAACCCCGCGGGGCCGGGCCAGCGGGGACGCGGCGTCAGCTGCGTGGCGCTGGGCAACCTGCCGAACTTGGGCCAGTTCTGCACGCCGATCCCCTCGCTCGCAGGCGCGCCCGATCCGAGCATCCCCTTCCTCAGCAACCCGACCGAGTGCACCAATGCGCCGCTGGTCGGCCGGCTGACGGTGTTCTCGCATCCGCAGGCCGGCGGCCAGGTCCTCAGCGATACGCGGACCGACCAGACGCCGGCGATAGTCGACCGCGACGATGGGCAGGTCAAGAACGGCGCCCAGGAGTGCCAGCAGCTGTCCCTCGCGCCGGCGATCGATCTAAGGCCCGGCACCGATCAGCCCGACACGCCCGTCGGCCCCGAGGTCGCCATTTCGATGGCCAACGAGGGGCTGGCCAACCGCAACCGGTTCGCCGAGTCGCACGCCAAGGACATCTCGGTGACGCTGCCGCCGGGACTGACGATCAACCCATCGGTCGCCAACGGCCTGCAGGCCTGTACCGACGACCAATTCGCCGCGAACGTCGGCGTGCCCGCCGGCGAGGCCTGCCCGGCCGCCTCGCGGATTGGCGACGTGCGGGTCATCTCGCCGCTGCTCCCACCGGCAGCCGGCGACGACCCCAACTCGACGCCCGTGCTGACCGGCAGCGCCTACGTCGGTCAGCCACTGGCGAACGACCAGTACCGCCTCTTCCTGACGATCGAGGGACGTGAGGTGTCGATCCGGCTCAAGGGATCGATCCAGCCCGATCCGAACACCGGTCAGATCACGGCAATCTTCAGGGACAACCCCCAGTTGCCGTTCGACCGGCTCGCCGTCGACTTCCGCGACGGCTCGCGGGCGCCGTTGGCGACGCCGCTGGACTGCGGTCCGAAGGCGGCGAGCACGACGGTCACGCCATGGTCGGGGACCGCGCCCGTCACGGCGACGAGCCCAGCCTTCAACATCGGCGGCGCGAGCTGTCCAGTCCCCTTCCGGACGAACTTTGACGTCGCGACCGCGTCGCCTGGCAGCGGGCAGTTCTCGCCGCTCAGCGTGCACATCGGCCGTGGCGATCGCAACCAGTTCCTGTCCAAGGTGAGGGTCGACGCCCCGCCCGGCCTCGCCGCCAAGATCAAGGGCGTCACCCAGTGCGAGGACGCGGCCGCAAACACGGGCGCCTGCCCGCCGGCGAGCCGGATCGGCACCGTCACGACGACGGCCGGCGCGGGCAGCGAGCCGTACCGGCTCAGCGGTCCGGTCTACCTCACCGAGGACTACAAGGGCGCGCCGTTCGGCATGGTCGCGGTGATCCGCGCAATCGCCGGCCCCTACGACCTCGGCACGGTCGTCGTCCGCCAGCAGTTGCACGTCGATCCCGAGGACGCGAGCGTCACGGTCGTCAGCGACCCGCTGCCGCAGATCCTCGAGGGCGTGCCGATTCGACTGCGCAGCGTCGACGTCACACTCGACAGGCGCGGGTTCACCTACAACCCGACGTCGTGTGGGACCAAGGAGATCGGGGGCAGGATGCACTCGATCAACGGCACTGTCGGCGAGCACCCGAACGCGTTCATCCGCTTCGCCGGCTGCGACCGGCTCGGCTTCACGCCGCGGATGCGGATGCGGCTCACCGGGGCACGCCAGATGCGCCAGGGCGGCCATCCCGGCCTGCGGGCGCGCGTGACCCAGCGCGCGAGCCAGTCGAACATCGCCAGCGCGGTGGTCAGGCTGCCGAAGAGCCTGGCGCTCGATCCCGCAAACGCACAGGCGGTCTGCGGCTTCGAGGCCGCACAGCGGGCGAAGTGCCCGCGCAAGACGCGGATCGGCAAGGCGACGGCGGTCTCGCCGGTGCTCAACCGCCCGCTGCGTGGACCGGTCTACTTCGTCCAGGGCATCCGCATCGATCCCGAGACCGGGAACCGCATCCGGACCCTGCCGAGCCTGCTGGTCAAGCTCAACGGCGAGATCCGGATCAACCTCCGTGCGACGACCGACGTCCGGCGCGGTGCGCTGGTCAGCACCTTCCCGAACGTGCCCGACGCGCCCGTCTCGCGCTTCAGCCTCAGCCTGAAGGGCGGCAAGGGCGGCGTGCTGGCGGCGACCGGACGGCCGTCGATCTGCGGCAGGCGTCAGGTCGCGATTGCCCGCACGGTCGGCCACAACGGCAAGCGCGCCAAGCAGCGCCGGGTGCGGATGACGACCAAGTCGCCGTGCAGGAAGCTGAAGCGGATTCAGGCCAAGGCGAAGAAGCGCAAGGCGGCGGCGCAGCGCAGGGCGCGCCGCTAGTCCTCCAGCCGCGTCCTGAACCCCTCCGACGGCTCGACGACGGCGCCCGCATCGCGGGCGGCGTCGGCGAGCCAGTTGTCGGAGGTGACGACATGCAGCGTCGCCGGGCTGGGGTGGGCCTTGACCAGCTCGAGGATCTTGTAGTCGGCGGCGTCGGGCTTCGGCCGCGGTGCGTGCTCGATCGCTATCACGGTCGACCGCAGCGGCGGCCGCGGCGCTCTTTCGAAGACGACCGTCACGTCGTCGCCGCTGGCGGCCGAGAACCGCTCGAGCTGGTCGACCAGCCGCGCCATCGCGGCGTCGCGGTCCCTCCACCAGCCGTCCGGCCTGGTCCCGATGACGTTCATGCCATCGACGACGAAGTGCATGCGAGTAAGCCTACGTCTTCGGCGTGAACTGATAGCCGTACAGGCGGAAGCCGGGCTGTGGCGCCTCGACCGGGCCGTCGGTCTGGCGCAGGCCCGGCTCGTCGACTCCGGCGCCTGCCACTACCGCGTAGGCCGCTCCGGCGCTGAACGAGCCTGGCCGCGCGGTCGCCCCAGCTGCGCGCGCCTCGAGGTAGTCCTCGCCCTCGTCCCACTCGCCGTCGAGCTCGAGCCGGTCTTGGTCGGCCGGCAGTGCGATGTCGGCGGTCTGCGCCTCGAGCAGGACGCCCTCGGCGTCCTCGGGGCGCACCGGCTCCATCGGCTCCGGCAGCTGGAGCGAGCCGTCGATCTCGAGCAGCACCTCCTGGATCGCGCGCTCGCAGTCGAGGTAGTCGCCCTCGCCGTAGTGGATCGAGCGCAGCCGCCCCTCGACGTCGAACAGGTAGCGGCCAGGCCAGCCCTTGTTGGCGTACTCGCGCCAGACCTCGAAGCCCGGATCGAGCAGGACGGCGTATTCGATGCCCATTCGCTGCACGGCTCGCTCGACGACGTCGCGGTCGGTGCCGAACGAGTACCCGGGGCAGTGCACCCCGATCACGCGCAGCCCCCGGTCTCCGTACCGCGCGTGCCACTCGCGCAGGTAGGGGAGGGTGCGGTGCGAGTTGATCCGCGCGACGTCGAAGAACTCGATCAGCGTCGCCTCGCGGTTGACGAGCTTCATCATCCGCAGGAAGGCGACGTTGAGCCACTCCATCTTGGGCGGGAACTCGGGCGCGCGGATGTCAGACCCCTCAGGTGCTCTCACGGGGCAAGCATGCCGGACCCGGACTAGGAGAGGCCGGCCAGCGCGCGCAGCAGCTCCGGCGAGACCCAGAGCTCGACGGCCGCCGACACCAGCAGCACCGGCACGGCGAGGGCGACGGTGACGAACGTCGCGGCCAGCAGCTCGTCCCAGCGGCGGCGGCGGCTGGCGATGATCCAGGCCGCGAGCGGCAGGAAGAGCGCGGTCAGCTCGGGAATGGCGTGGGGGAGCAGGCCGAGGATCAACGTGCCGGGGCCGATGCCCAGCTGGCCGGCGACGTCCGAGGCCAGGATGCCGATCCCGAACGCCTGCGTCGTCAGCGAGAAGAGGGTCGCGCAGATCACGAAGCCGATCGCCAGCGGCCCCGCCTTCTCGTGCACCCAGCGGTCGACCCCGCTGCGGTTGGCGGCCGACAGCGGCAGCGAGCTGCCGGCGATGAAGCCGGCGACGCAGGCCATCGCATGCAACGCCAGCACGAGCCCGTTGCGATACAGGATGCGTCCGTAGTCGGCAGCCGTGGCCGAGTCGTTGACACCAGGCAGTCGCAGCAGCGTCGGGTCAGGGGGTATCGCCTTGGCGACGAGGTAGACCGCCAGCAGCAGCGCGCAGGCGACGGCGAAGCTGAGAGCGACCCAAGGCCAGAGGATGCGTCCGGGGCGCTCGTTCCACTCGCGCAGCGCGACCCGCGTGTCGGCCATCCCGCGCACCAGCACCAGGTCGTTGACGCCGCTCACGAGACGACCATCGGTCGCTCGCCGGCCGATGTTTAGCGTCAGCCGGCGGCGTCGGCTGTCGGCTCGCGCCGCAGGGCGTTGACCGGCCCGTCGACCCAGACCCGGACGCGATCGCCCGGGTGCCAGATCGGAAAGCCCATCGAGCGGCTGCGCACCTTGCGTCCCGACGCCAGCTGCACGACGACGAGCTGGTCGTGGCCGTAGTACTCGCGGGCGACCACGACGCCCTCGTGGCCGCGGTCGCCGCGCGGCGCCGGCCCCTGTCCGAGCGCGACCGACTCGGGCCGCACGACGACGTCTACCTCGCCCTCCAGCTCGGCCGGGATTGGGAAGCGGCCGAGCTCGCAGTCGACCGCTCCGCCGGCCGCCTTGCCGGGAAGGATCTCCGCATCGCCGAGGAAGCTCGTGACCCACTGGCTCGTCGGGCGTCCGTAGACCTCCTCCGGCGTACCGTCCTGCTGGATCCGGCCGTCGCGCATCACCGCGACCCGGTCGGCGAGGCTGAGCGCCTCCTCCTGGTCGTGGGTGACCAGCAGCGCCGTCGTAGCCGCTTCGCGCAGGATCGTCTCGACGTCGCGCCGCAGGCCCGCCCGCAGGGTGGCGTCGAGGCTCGAGAACGGCTCGTCGAGTAGCACCACCTCCGGCTCCGGCGCCAGCGCCCGAGCCAGCGCGACGCGCTGACGCTCGCCGCCGGAGAGCTCGTGCGGGTAGCGGTCGGCCTTCTGCTCCAGGCCGACGAGCGCCAGCGTCTCGCGGGTCCGCTCGCGGCGCTCCCGCGTCGACCGCCGCGCCAGCCCGAACGACACATTGGCGTCGACGCGCAGGTGCGGGAAGAGGGCGTAGTCCTGGAAGACCATCCCGATCCGGCGCCGCTCCGGCGGGACCGAGCGGCCCGCGCCGGCGACGACCTCGCCGCCGACCGTGATCGTCCCGGCATCCGGCGCCTCAAAGCCGGCGATCAGCCGCAGCAGCGTCGTCTTGCCGCAGCCCGACGGCCCGAGCACGGCGACCAGCTCGCCCTCCTCGAGCGACAGGTCGACCCCCGCGACCGCCCTCGTCGCGCCGAAGCGCTTCTCGACGGCGGCGACCCGGACACTCATGACGCCGCCCTCCGCGACAGCCGGATCAGCACGCCGACCGGGATCAGGCCGACCAGCACGATCAGCAGCGCCGGCAGCGCCGCCGTCTCGTAGAGCGACTCGGTCGTCGCCTGCCAGACCGCGATCGCCAGCGTGTCGCCGCCCAGCGGCCGCAGCAGCAGCGTCGCCGGCAGCTCCTTCATGACCTCGGTGAACACGAGCAGACCGGCGGTCAGCAGCGCCGGCGCGATCAGCGGCACGTGGACGCGCGCGAGCACGTCGAGGCGGTCGGAGCCGAGCCCGCGGGCCGCCTCGTCGAGTGAGCGCGGGACGCGCTCGAGGCCGGTGTCGACGGATTGGAAGGCGAGGGCGAGGAAGCGCACGGTGTAGGCGGCGAAGAGTCCGATCACGGTGCCGGTGAGCAGCAAGCCCACTCCGGCGGCGTCGTCGAGCCGGTGGTCGAGCCAGCCGAGCGGCACGATCACGGCCACGGCGACCACCGATCCTGGCAGGCCGTAGCCGATCGTGGAGACGCGCAGGGCGGCGGCGCTGGTCCGCGAGCTGCTGGCGCGCCGGCCGTAGGCGAGCACCAGGGCGACGGCGACGACGATCGCGATCGACATCCCGGCCAGCATCAGGCTGTTGCGCGCGGCGAGCGCGAACTCCGGCGCCAGCAGACCGTCGCGGATCGAGGCCAGCGACCAGGCGCCAAGCTGGGCGACCGGCGCCAGCACGACCAGCGCCAGCAGCAGCAGCGGCCCGGCGACCGCGGCCACCGCCGCGGGTCCGTGCAGCCGCACCGGCATTGCGCCGCGCCGGGTTCCCTGGGCGTAGCGCGCACGCCCGCGCGAGATCCGCTCGAGCATCAGCAGCGCGAGCGTGATCGTCAGCAGCATCGCGCCGAGCTGCAGCGCCGCGTCGCGGTCGAAGGCGCCGAACCAGACCTTGTAGATCGCGTTCGTGAACGTCTGCACGCCGAGCAGGTTGACCGTGCCGAAGTCGGCGAGCGCCTCCATCAGCGCGAGCGCGACGCCGCCGACGATCGCCGGTCGCGCGAGCGGCACGGCTATCCGCAGCACCGCCTGCAGGCGCGTCAGCCCAAGCCCGCGCGCCGCCTCGATCATGTCGCCCGCCTGGGCCAGGAACGCCGCTCGGGCGAGCAGGTAGACGTACGGGTAGAGCACGAGCGTGAAGACCGCCACGGCGCCGGCCGTCGATCGGACCGTCGTCAGGCTCAGGCCGACCGCGTCGGCGGACCCGAGCGCGAACAGCGTGAAGACGTAGCCGGGCATCGCCAGCGGGAGCACCAGCGCCCACTCGATCCAGCGCCGGCCCGGGAAGTCGCAGAACACCACCAGCGCTGCCAGCCCCGTCCCGAGTGCCAGCGTGCCGGCGCCAACGCCGGCGACCAGCAGCGCCGTCGCTATGAGCGCGTCGGGCAGCAGGCCGGCGAAGTCCGACAGCGCGTCCGGCGCGGCCAGGAAGCTCGCCGGCAGGACGATCAGCGGTCCTGCGACCGCGGCCGCGACGAGGACGGTAGCCACCGTCCAGCCGTCGGCGGGGACGGCGACCCGGCGCGCGGGGG
>DATABV010000174.1:0-6014 GCA_036259395.1 Thermoleophilaceae bacterium
CGGCGATCGTGCCCGCCTTGTGGGCGGTGATCTCGTTCTCCATCTTCATCGCCTCGATGATGCAGAGCAGCTGGCCCTCCTCGACCACGTCGCCCTGCTTGACGACGACCTTCCACATGTTGCCCTGCAGCGGCGACTCGAGCTGGTCGGGCCCGCCGCCGCCAGACTTCTTGCGCTCCGAGCGCTTCGGCGCCTTGCGCGCGGGTGCCGCGGTCCCGTTGGCGGCCGCGACGGCGCCGAGCGCCGAGCCGATCACCTTGACGTCGAACTTGCGCCCCGACACCTCGACCGCGTAGTCACGCTCGACCTTCTCCTCGTCGTCGTCGGAGTCGACCGGCGTCACCGGCTGCTCCGGCGCGGTCGTCTTGAGCCACTTCTTGTCCTCGAGCAGGTTGCGGCAGGTCTCCCCGCGCGCCCACTCGTCGGTCGCGAGCAGCGCCTGGTGGAAAGGGATCAGCGTCTTGACGCCCTCGATCTCGTACTCCGACAGCGCGCGCAGCATCCGCCGCGTCGACGCCTGGCGGTCGACGTCCCAGACGATCAGCTTCGCGATCATCGGGTCGTAGAGCGGCAGCACCGCGTAGCCGGTCTCGGCGCCGGAGTCAACGCGCACGAACGGGCCCGACGGCTCGCGGTAGGCGCCAATCTGTCCCGGGGCCGGGGCGAAGTTCTTGGCGGCGTCCTCGGCGTTGATCCGGCACTCGATCGCGTGGCCGCGAATCTCGACGTCCTCCTGCCGAAACGACAGCTCGTTGCCGGCTGCGACGAGGATCTGCTCGCGCACGATGTCGACGCCGGTGACCATCTCGGTCACGCAGTGCTCGACCTGCACGCGCGTGTTCATCTCGAGGAAGTAGTACTCGCCGTCCTGGAGCAGGCCCTCGATCGTGCCGGCGGAGCGGTAGCCGACGGCCTTGGCGGCGTCGGTGCCGATCTTGCCGATCCGCTCGCGCAGCTCCGGGTCGACGGCGGGGGCCGGCGCCTCCTCGATCACCTTCTGGTGACGGCGCTGGACCGAGCAGTCGCGCTCGAACAGGTGGACGACGTTGCCCTGCGAGTCCGCGAGCACCTGGACCTCGACGTGGCGGGGGTCGGGCAGGTAGCGCTCGATGTAGACCGTCGCGTCGGAGAAGAACTTCTCGCCCTCGCGCGCCGCGCCCTCGAAGGCGTCCTGGAGCTCGTCCTCGGTCAGCGCGACCCGGAAGCCCTTGCCGCCGCCGCCGCCCGCCGCCTTGATCGCGACCGGGTAGCCGATCGAGTCGTCGATCAGCTTGCGCGCGTCCTCGACGGTCTCGACCGGGTCGGTGGTGCCGGGGACGATCGGCACGCCGGCGGCCTGCATCAGCTCGCGCGCCTTGGTCTTCGAGCCCATCGCGTCGATCGCGTCGGCCGGCGGCCCGATGAAGACGATCCCGGCCTCCTCGCAGGCGCGCGCAAACGGCGCGTTCTCCGCCAGGAAGCCGTAGCCGGGGTGGACCGCCTCGGCGCCCGACTGCTTCGCGACCTCGAGGATCTTCTCGACGACCAGGTAGCTCTCCGCCGCCGGGCCGGGCCCCAGCAGGTACGCCTCGTCGGCGCGCCGGACGTGCGGCGCGTCGCGATCGGCCTCCGAGTAGACGGCGACCGAGCCGATGCCGAGCTCCTCGAGCGCGCGCATCACGCGGATCGCGATCTCGCCGCGATTTGCAACCAGGACCTTCGAGAACATGCGGCGCGGAAATCTACCTGCTAGCTCTCAGCCGGGACGTCGCGGGCGGTCGCGGCGCGGCGCTTGTCGCGCCGCTCGCGGGCCAGGACGGTCACGACCATCACCGCGATCGCAGCCGGGAAGGCCGCGATCACGAGCCCCGGGATCCCGACTCCCGCCTTCGACAGCAGCGCCAGTCCGGCACCGATCAGGACGAGCGCGAGCGTTGTGCGCAGGACGGAGTTGCCGACGCGCAGGGTGAGGTTCGAGCCGACCCAGACGCCGGGGATCGAGCCGATCAGGATGTTGCCGGCGAGCGCGAAGTCGACGTTGCCGGCGACGAGGTGGGCGGCCGCGGCGGCCCAGAGCAGGATCGCCGCGTGAAAGATGTCGGTGCCGACCACGCGCGAGGGGACGAGTCGGAACAGCAGGATCAGCCCGACCGCGATCAGCGCGCCGCTGCCGGCAGAGGTGACGCCCAAGACGAAGCCGACGAGCGCGCCGAGCACGATCGAGTTGACCTTGTTGCGCGTCGTCATCTCGACCGAGTCGCGCTCCTTGTCGTGCAGCGCCTTGAGGAACAGCGCGCGGGTCAGCGTCATGATGCCGGTGAACAGCAGCGTGACCGCCAGCACGACGATCAGCAGCTCGTCGAACTCGTCGCCGTAGGCGTGCTCGAGCAGCTCGAGCACGTAGACGCCACCGATCGCCGCGGGCACCGAGCCGACCGCCATCCACATCGACAGGGTCATGTCGACGGTTCCCTGGCGCAGGTGCCGCCAGCCGCCGACCGTCTTGGTCACCGCGCCGTAGGCGAGATCGGTGCCCACCGCCGTGATCGGCTTGATGCCGAAGACGAGGATCAGCAGCGGCGTCATCAGGGAGCCGCCGCCGATGCCGGTCATCCCGACCAGCACGCCGACGCCGAGCCCGAAGGCGACGATCGCTGGGTCCATCGCGCTAATTCTCCCGCAAGTCGGTGCGCATTAGGGAGATAAGCGTACAGCGCGCGTCTAACGACGCGCGCTCAGCGGTCGATCGCTGCCAAAATCGCGGCGACAGACTGCTCGACGCTCTGCTCGGTCGGCCGCAGCGTCAGCTCCGGTCGGGCCGGCCGCTCGTAGGGGTCGTCGATGCCCGTCATGCCCTTCAGCTCGCCCGCACGCGCCTTCGCGTACAGGCCCTTGGGGTCGCGCCGCTCGCACTCCTCGAGCGGCGTGTCGACGAAGACCTCGACGAAGCGCAGCCCAGCCTCGTCGTGCACGGCCCGTACGCGCTCGCGATCGGCCGCATACGGCGACACCAGCGACACCAGCGTGACCGTCCCCGCGTCGGCCAGCAGCTTCGCCACCTCGCCAACACGGCGCACGTTCTCGGCGCGATCCTCAGCCGAGAAGCCGAGGTTGCCGTTCAGCCCATGGCGCAGGTTGTCGCCGTCGAGCAGATACGCATGACGCCCACGCCCCAGCAGCGCCGCCTCGACAGCCACCGCGATCGTCGACTTGCCCGACCCCGACAGTCCCGTGAGCCAGACCGTCATCCCCTCACCACCCGTCACCCGCGACCGATCCGCGCGCGTCACCTCCACCGCATGCCAGCGGACGTTCGGGGAGATCGCGGAGCCCTCAGAGGCCTGGTGGGGTTGATCCTTGCTCATACCGGCCAGGGTCCCGCCGGGGGGCTGGGGGCGTGAGCCCCCAGAGGTCAATCCTCATCGGCGCCGAGGATCATGCCGGCGCCGACGGTGTCGTTCGTGCTCTCCTCGATCAGGACGAAGCTGCCGGTCGCGCGGTTGCGGCGGTACTCGTCGACCAGCAGCGGCGCCGACAGGCGCAGCCGCACGCGGCCGATCTCATTGAGCGCCAGGCCGGTCGCGCTCTCGTCGCGGTGCATCGAGTTGACATCGAAGCGGTAGCGCAGGTCGTCGACCTTGGCGAGCGCGGTGCGGGTCGTGTGCTTGATCCGGTAGCGGCCAGACGGGCTCAGCGGCCGCTCCGACATCCAGCAGACCGTTGCCTCGACTTCCTTGGTCGGCGTCGGGCTGTTGTTGACGCGGCAGATCATGTCGCCGCGCGAGACGTCGACGTCGTCCTCGAGCCGCACGGTCACCGACAGCGGCGGGTAGGCCTCCTGCAGCGGGCCGTCCTGGGTGTCGATACCCGCGATCCGCGTCGTGCGCCCCGACGGCTGGACGACGACCTCGTCGCCGACGGCGATCACTCCCGAGGCGACCTGGCCGGCGTAGCCGCGGTAGTCGTGGTGCTCGTCGTCCATCGGCCGGATCACCCACTGGACCGGGAAGCGGCAATCGATCAGGTTGCGGTCCGAGGCGATGTGGACGTGCTCGAGGTAGTAGAGCAGCGACGGCCCGTCGTACCAGTCCATGTTCTTGGACCGGTCGACGACGTTGTCGCCCATCAGCGCCGACATCGGGATGAACGTGATGTCGGTGATGTCGAGCTTGGCCGCCCAGCCGGAGAAGTCGGCGACGATCCGGTCGAAGACGGCCTCGTCCCAGTCGACGAGATCCATCTTGTTGACCGCGACGACGAGGTGGGGGATCCGCAGCAGCGAGGCGATGAAGGCGTGCCGGCGCGACTGCTCGACGACGCCGTTGCGCGCATCGACCAGGACGAGTGCGAGGTCGGCCGTCGAGGCGCCCGTGACCATGTTGCGCGTGTACTGCTCGTGGCCGGGCGTGTCGGCGATGATGAACTTGCGCTTGGCGGTGTGGAAGTAGCGGTAGGCGACGTCGATCGTGATGCCCTGCTCGCGCTCGGCGCGCAGACCGTCGGTCAGCAGCGCGAGGTTGACGTAGCCGTCGCCACGCTCGGTCGAGACGCGCTCGACGTGCTCGAGCTGGTCCTGGAGGATCTGCTTCGAGTCGAACAGCAGCCGGCCGATCAGCGTCGACTTGCCGTCGTCGACCGAGCCGGCGGTCGCGACCCGGACCAGCTCCGATGGGCGGCTGTCGACGTGGACCTTGCCGTTGGTGGCCGGGCCCGCCACCTAGAAGTAGCCCTCGCGCTTGCGGTCCTCCATGGCGGCCTCCGAGAAGCGGTCGTCGGCGCGCGTCTCGCCGCGCTCGGTGATCCGCGTCGCGGCGATCTCGGCGACGACGTCGTCGAGCGTCGCGGCTGTCGACTGGACCGCGCCGGTGCAGCTCATGTCGCCGACCGTGCGGTAGCGGACCGCCGTCGTGAAGGTCTTCTCGCCGGGCAGCAGCTCGACGTAGGGCGAGACGGCGTAGAGCATCCCGTCGCGCTCGAAGACCTCGCGCTCATGTGAGAGGTAGATCGCGGGGACCTCGAGCTCCTCCTCGCGGATGTACTGCCAGACGTCGAGCTCGGTCCAGTTCGAGAGCGGGAAGACGCGCATGTGCTCGCCCGGGTTCATGTGCGCGTTGTAGATGTTCCACAGCTCCGGGCGCTGGGCCTTGGGGTCCCAGCCGCCGAAGTCGTCGCGGAAGGAGAAGATGCGCTCCTTCGCGCGGGCGCGCTCCTCGTCGCGGCGAGCGCCGCCGAAGGCCGCCTTGAAGTCGTGCTTGGTGATCGCGTCGAGCAGCGCGACGGTCTGGAGGCGGTTGCGCGAGGCGCGCGGCCCGGTCTCCTCGACGACCTTGCCAGCGTCGATCGCCTCCTGGACGCTCGCGACGATCAGCCGCGCGCCGAGCTCCTCCATCCGCCGGTCGCGGAACTCGAGCACCTCGGGGAAGTTGTGGCCGGTGTCGACGTGCATCACCGCGAACGGGAACTTCGCCGGGTAGAAGGCCTTCTCGGCGAGCCGCAGCAGCACGATCGAGTCCTTGCCGCCGGAGAACAGCAGCACCGCCCGCTCGACCTCGGCGGCGACCTCGCGCATCACGTGGATCGCCTCCGCCTCGAGGGCGCGTAGATGGGAAACCTCGTAGCTCACAGCAGTCATAGGGGGAACCGCGTCATCGGGGCCAGGTTGCGCTCCATGGCGCGCTCGCTAGTGGAGTCCGCACTCGAGCCGGCCGGAGCCCGCCCAACGGCCCTCGCGCCCGGAGCCCGCGTTCGTGCAAGGGGTGCAGCCTATCGAGGCGTAACCACGGTCGTGCAGCTCGTTGTAGGGGATGTCGTGCTCGGCGATGTAGTTCCAGACGTCCTTGTCGGTCCAGCTCGCCAGCGGCGCGACCTTCCAGAGGCCGTGCTTCTTGTCCCAGCCGAGCTTCGGCGCGTTGGCGCGCGTCGGCGACTGGTCGCGGCGCAGGCCGGTCACCCAGGCGCCGCAGCCGCGCAGCGCCTCGCGCATCGGCTTGACCTTGCGGATCCCGCAGCAGGCCTCGGGGTCGCGCTTCCAGAAC
>DATABV010000175.1:0-29390 GCA_036259395.1 Thermoleophilaceae bacterium
GGTCAGGTAGGTCTGGGCATAGGTCGCGCCGAAGTTCAGCGTGGCGGCGCCGAGGAAGGCAATCGTGATCCAGGTCAGTGCGTCGATGTCGCCGGCGCGGATGCCGTCGTCGATCGCGCGGCCGAGCAGGTAGGGCGGCGCCAGGGCGGCGGCGGTCGCGACGAACAGCGCGACGAACATCAGGATCACGCGGCCGCGGTAGGGCCGCAGCAGCGCCAGCAGCTTCCCGAGTTTGCGCGTCCGGCCGCGCTCACCTCGAAGAATCGCCCAGGTTCCGCCCACACCTGTCACAGCCCGGCCACCTCGCGCTCCTCGTCCTCACGGGTCAGGAAGACCTGGTCCGGCAGGCCGCGCTCGGCGATCTCGCGGTAGAGCGGGGATGCCTCGAGCAGCTCGTCGTGGGCGCCGCGCGCGGCGATCCGGCCGCCCTCGAGGACCACGATTTCGTCGGCGAGGGCGAGCGTCGAGAGGCGGTGGGCGATCACGAAAGTCGTGCGCCCCTCCATCACCTCGCGCAGCGCCTCCTTGATCCCGCGCTCGGTCGTCGCGTCGACGCTCGACGTCGCGTCGTCGAGGATCAGGATCCGCGGTTGGGCGAGCAGCGCGCGGGCGATCGCGACGCGCTGGCGCTGGCCGCCCGACAGCGTCAGCCCGCGCTCGCCGACGAGCGTGTCGTAGCCGTCGGGGAGCTCCGCGACGACCTCGGCGAGGCCGGCCCGGCGGGCCGCGTCGGCGACCGCCTCGTCGCTGGCGTCGGGGCGCGCGTAGGCGATGTTCTCGCGCAGCGACGCCGAGAACAGGAATGCGTCGTCGGACACCAGCGCCACCTCGCGCCGCAGCGACGGCAGATCGACCTCGCGCAGGTCGGCGCCGTCGATCAAAACCCTTCCGGCGGTTGGGTCGTAGAGGCGCGGGATCAGGTTGACCAGCGTCGTCTTGCCGGCGCCTGTCGCGCCGACGATCGCCACCGTCCGTCCCGCCTCGACCGCCAGGTCGATGTCGCGCAGGACCGGCTCGGCGCCCTCGTAGGCGAACGTGACGCCATGCAGCTCGACCGAACCCAGGCCGCAAGCGCGCGGCTCTGCCGCGTGCGCGCGGACAGCATCGATGTCGGGAAGCGGCGGGCTGCCGGGCGGTGAGGTCAGCCGCGGCGCGCGGTCGAGCACCTCGAAGATCCGGTTGCCGGAGGCGACGGCGCGCTGGGCCATGCCGAGCGACATGCCGAGCATCCGCATCGGCCCGGTCAGCATCACGACGTAGCCGAAGAAGGCGACGAAGTCGCCGAGGCTGATCGTGCCGCTTATCGCCTGCCGCCCGCCGACGATCACGATCGCCGCCAGGCCGAGCTGCGGCAGGAAGCCGATGTAGGGGTTGTAGAAGGCGCGCAGGCGGGTCGAGACCATCGACTGGTCGAACACGCGGTGCACGGTGTGGTGGAAGCGGCGCAGCTGCCGGTGCTCCTGCGCGAAGCCCTTGACGACGCGCACGCCCGAGACGTTCTCCTCTGCCGCGGCGGTCAGCTCCGCGATCCGCTGCTGGACCTCCTGGGAGGCCGGCCGGTTGAGCCGCCCGTAACGCGTCGCGACCCAGATCACCCACGGCGTCGGAGCCAGCGCGACGAGCGCGAGCAGGGGGTTGACGGCGATCATCACGGTCGCCGCGATGACGATCGTCAGCGACGCCTGCGCCATGAAGATCAGCCCGTAGCCGAGGAAGAAGCGGACCGACTGCAGGTCGACCGTCGCGCGCGACATCAGCTGCCCGGTCTGCTGGCTGTCGAAGAAGCCGAACTCGAGCGACTGGAGGTGCCGGTAGAGCAGGTTGCGCAGATCGAACTCGACGCCGAGCGAGACGCGTCCCGCCACCAGGCGACGCACGACGCTGAAGATCAGCCGCAGCAGCCCGGCCGCGACGATCGCGCCGGCGAGCGGCCACAGCGACCCGCCGCCGTTGTCGATGTCGTCGACCGTGCGACCGACCAGCGCCGGGATCAGGATGCCCGTTCCCATCGCGAGGGCCGCGAGCACGAACGAGACGATCACGCCGCGGCGATAGGGGCGGAGGAAGCCGAGCAGGCGGCGGAAGACGCGCATCGGTCCTTACTTTACAAAGTGAAGCTATGCGCGGCTGGCGGCCACCCCGCTGCGAATCGCGTGATCGACCGCATGCGGAGCGAGGACGCTCTCGATCGCCATGATCGCCGCGCCGATCACGCCCGCGCCGTCGCCGAGCCGGCTGGGGACGACGCGTAGCTCCTCGGTCGCGAGCGGCAGCGAGCGCTGGAAGACCGTCTCGCGGACGCCCGCGAGCAGCTGCTGGGAGGCCTGACCGACGTCGCCGCCGATCACGATCACCTCCGGGTTGAAGAAGTTGACGCAGCCGGCGAGCACCTCGCCGAGGTCGCGGCCCGCCTCGCGGACGAGCTGCGTCGCCATGCCGTCGCCAGCCTTGACCAGCCGCACGACGTCGCGGCTCGTCGTCGCCTCGATGCCCTGCTCGGACAGCCGCTGGGCGAGCGCCGCGCCGCCGGACACCGCCTCGAGGCAGCCGACGTTGCCGCAGCGGCAGACCTCCTCGTGACCGGCGAGGCGGATGTGGCCGATGTCGCCGGCCGCGCCCTTCGCGCCGCGGTGGATCCGACCCTTGGCGACAATCCCGCAGCCGATGCCGGTGCCGACCTTGATGAACAGCAGGTGGCCGCGGTCGCGCCAGTGCGTCCAGTGCTCGCCGAGCGCCATGATGTTGACGTCGTTGTCGACGAGCACCTCGGCGTCGTAGCGCTCGCCGAACCAGCGCGGGATCGAGAAGCCGTCCCAGCCCGGCATGATCGGCGGGTTGGTCGGCTCGCCGCGGTCGAAGGCGACGGGCCCGGGCACGCCAACGCCGATGCCGCGCACGTGCGCCGGCTCCCTGGCGCTGGCGCCGAGCAGCTCGCCGAAGAGCTCGTCGACGACTGACAGGACCGCCTCTGGGCCGGCCGATATCTCGATGTCCTCGACGACCTCCGCGAGCGGCGCGCCGCCGAGGTCGCAGACCGCCAGGCGCGAGTGCGTGACGCCGAGATCGGCGCAGAGCACGACCCCGGAGCCGTCGTTGAAGGCCAGCGCCGTCGGCGGTCGCCCGCCGGTCGAGTCGCTCGCGCCGATCTCTCGGACCAGCTGATGCGCCAGCAGCGTGTCGACCCGCTGCGCGACCGTCGAGCGTGCGAGCCCGGTACGGCGAGCCAGCTCCGCCCGGGTCAGGCTTCCCGCGTCGCGGATCACGCGCAGCACGGCCCCGGCCGTCGCGGCCTCGCCGGCGAGCGGCCGTGGGAGCGCCTGGCGGTCGTCGCGGGTGGCCAAGGCAGGGAGTAAAGCACGCCGGGCAAGCCCCCTTTTGAGCGTCGCAAGGCTTTAGAGTACGCAGCGTGGCCTTTGCTCCAGCATCTTTTGCTTGACAGCCGGCAAAAGTGTGTGCGAATGTGGCTCTGTGGGTGAGACTGCCCAGCTACGCGCCGGAATCGTCGGGACCGGCTTCATCGGAGCGGTCCACGCGCGTTCGGTCCTGCTGGCGGGCGGGAGGGTCGCCGGGGTGGCGGCCTCATCTCCGGAGAGCGGCCGCGCCGCGGCCGCGAGGTTGCGCGCCGAGCGGTCCTTCGACAGCGCCGAGGCGCTTGTCGAGTCCGACGAGGTCGACGTAGTCCACGTCTGCACGCCGAACCACCTGCACGTGCCGCTCGCGCGCGCGGCCCTGCGCGCCGGCAAGCACGTCGTCTGCGAGAAGCCGCTCGCGTTGGACGACGGCGGCGCCGGGCAGCTCGTCGAGCTGTCGGATCGCGTCGGCCTGCTCGGCGCCGTGCCGTTCGTCTACCGCTACTACCCGATGGTCCGCGAGCTGCGCGAGCGCCTGACCAGCGGTCGCTGCGGTGCGCTGCGACTGCTGCACGGCACCTACCTCCAGGACTGGCTCTCGCAGGCCGACGACGACAACTGGCGCGTCGATCGCGCCCTTGGCGGTTCGTCGCGGGCGTTCGCCGACATCGGCTCGCACTGGTGCGACCTGGCCGAGTTCGCGTCGGGCCAGCGGATAGCGCGTCTGTCGGCGCGCACCGCGACGGTCGTCGAGCAGCGCGCGCAGGCCGCCGGCCGGCCCGCGTTCGAGCGCGGAGACGGCAGCGGGCCCGCGCGCGGCGTCGACACCGAGGACGTCGCGATCGTCCACGTCGAGACCGACGGCGGCGCGCTCGGCTCGGTCGTCGTCAGCCAGGTCTCGCCGGGGCGCAAGAACCGGCTCTGGATCGAGTTCGACGCGGCCCACGAGGCGCTGGCTTTCGACCAGGAGAACCCCGAGCAGCTCTGGCGCGGGCGGCGTGACGGCGTCACGCTGGCCCAGCGCGACCGCGACCTGCTGAGCGACGACGCCGCGCGGCTCGCGACGCTTCCGGCCGGCCACCCGCAGGGTTACGCCGACTGCTTCGACGCCTTCGTCGCCGACGTCTACGCGGCGATCGCCGGCGACCCGGAGCCCGAGGGCCTGCCGCTCTTCGCCGACGGCCGGCGCGCCGTGCAGATCACCGAGGCCGTCCTCGCCTCGGCGGCCGCCGACGGCGCCTGGACCGACGTTGCCGCCGACCTGGTCGAGGCGCGGCCGTGAAGCTCGGCTTCCTGACGGCCTGCATGCCCGACCGGCCGCTCGAGGAGATCGCGGCCTGGGCCGCGGCACACGGCTACGAGGCGCTCGAGCTGGCCGCCTGGCCGACGATCGGCGATCGCCCGTTCACGGCGTCACACCTCGCTGCGGACGCCTTCGACGAGGCCGAGGCCGAGCGCGTGCGATCGGCGCTGGAATCCAACGGCCTGACGCTCTCGGCGCTCGCCTACTACGACAACAACCTCGATCCCGACCCCGCCCTGCGCGACGCCAACCACGCCCATCTGCGCGCCTGCATCGACGCCGCGGCGGCGCTCGGCGGCGTGCCGGTCGGCACCTTCGTCGGCCGCGATCCGGGCCGCAGCGTCGCGGAGAACCTGCGCGAGGCCGAGCGGGTGCTGCCGCCGCTGGTCGACTACGCCGGCGAGCGCGGCGTGCGGCTGATGATCGAGAACTGCGTGATGGAGGGCTGGCACCCCGACGGCTACCCCGGCAACCTCGCCTACTCGCCCGAGCTCTGGGAGTGGATGTTCGGGCTCGGGCTCTACCTCAACTTCGACCCGTCGCACCTGCTCTGGCTCGGCATCGACCCGGTCGAGGCGCTGAGGCCGCATGTCGATCGCGTCGCGCACGCCCACGCCAAGGACGCCGAGACCTTCACGGCCCAACGCAACCGCTACGGGTTCTTCGGGCGCACCTCGACGCGCGACGAGGACCCGTGGGACATGGGCTGGTGGCGCTACCGCATCCCCGGCCTCGGCCAGGTCGACTTCGCACGCTACGTCGACGCGCTCTACGAGGGAGGCTTCGACGGCGTCCTGTCGGTCGAGCACGAGGATCCCGTCTGGGGCGGCAGCCCGGAGAAGGTCGAGCAGGGGCTCGAGATCGCCCAGCGCAACCTGCGACCGCTGGTGGTCGGCTGATGGCCGGGACCGCCGCCCCGACGCTCGAGGTCCGCGGCCTGACCAAGGAGTACCCCGGGGTGCGGGCGCTCAAGGGCGTCGACTTCGACGTGCGGGCGGGCGAGGTGCACTGCCTGCTCGGCCCGAACGGCGCCGGCAAGTCGACCCTGATCAAGTGCGTCTCCGGCGTCGTCGAGCCGACCCGCGGGGAGATCCTGCTGCACGGCGAGCCGCTGCCTGTCGGGGATCCCGCGGCGTCGCTCGAGCGCGGCGTCGCGACGATCTACCAGGAGCTCGATCTGGTCGAGGACCTCAGCGTCGCCGAGAGCGTCTACCTGGCCCACGAGCCACGCCGCGGGCCGCTGCTCGACCTCGATCGGATGCGCCGCGACACCGCAGCGCTGCTCGCCCGCCTCGGCCACGAGGGGATCTCGCCGCGCACGAAGATCGGCGCGCTGCGCACCGCCGCCCAGCAGGTCGTCTCGATCGCGCGCGCGCTGTCGCGCGACGTGCGGCTGCTGATCATGGACGAGCCGTCGGCGATCCTCGACGAGGGCGAGGTCGAGACGCTGTTCGACGTCGTGCGCCGGCTGACCGCCGACGGCGTCGCCGTCGTCTACATCAGCCATCGGCTCGACGAGATCAGGCGCATCGGCGACCGCGTGACGGTGCTCAGCGACGGTCGCACCGTCGCGACCGGCATCGCGGCGTCGACACCGACCGACCGGCTGGTCGAGCTGATGGTCGGCAGCGCGGTCGAGCAGCTCTATCCGGAGCGCCCGCGCGCGACGGGCGACGTCGCTCTGTCGGTGCGCGGCCTGCGCCGGCTGCCGGAGGTGCGGGGCGCGAGCTTCGAGGTTCGCGCCGGCGAGGTGGTCGGCCTCGGCGGACTGGTCGGCTCGGGCCGCAGCGAGCTGCTGCACCTGATCTACGGGCTCGAGCGGCCCGACACCGGCGAGGTCTGGGTCGAGGGCAAGCGACTCCAGCCCGGCCGCCCCGGCGCGGCGATCGCGGCGGGGCTCGGCTTCGCACCCGAGGACCGCAAGTCGCAGGGCCTGCTGCTCGACTGGAGCCTGACCAAGAACGTCAGCCTCTCGGACCTCGGCCGCTTCGGGCGCGGCCTGCTCGACGTCCGCGCCGAGCGCGCCGCCGTGCGCGAGCAGCTGCAGGCGCTGAAGACGGTGCCCGACGATGAGGAGCGGATCGTGCGCGAGCTCTCGGGCGGCAACCAGCAGAAGGTCGTGCTCGCGCGCTGGCTGCTGCACCACTGCCGCGTGCTGCTGCTCGACGAGCCGACGCGCGGCGTCGACGTCGCGACCAAGGCACAGCTCTACCGCGTGATCACCGACCTCGCGCGCGCCGGCGTGGCGGTGCTCGTCGTCTCGTCCGAGCTCGGCGAGCTGGTCGGGATCTGCAGCCGGATCCTCGTGATGCGCGAGGGAGAGCTCGTCTTCGAGGTCGACGGCGCCGCGGCGAGCGAGCGCGAGCTGTTGCGCCACGCCGTCGCGCCGACCGATTCCACCGACCTGATCGAGGAGGTCCGATGACCACGTCGCCGACCGAGGGAGCCGCGCCGGCCGTCGCCGAGGAGCCGCTGACCGAGCGGCGGCTGGGCGCCTTCCGGATCCAGGAGTACGCGCTGCTGATCGCCGTGATCCTGCTGTTCGTGATCGGCGCCGTCCTGCGGCCCGACAGCTTCCCGACCGTCGACAACGTGCGTAACATGCTGACCCAGGCGAGCGTCGTCGGCGTGATCGCGATCGGCATGACGTTCGTCATCGCGACCGCCGGGATCGACCTGTCGGTCGGCTCGGTGCTCGCCGCGGCCGGCATGTTCGGCGGGGTGATGGTCGATCCGGAGGGCTCGACGCTCGTCTTCATCGTCGGCGCGGTGGTCTTCGCGACGGCGCTCGGGTCGGTCAACGCGATCGCCGTCGCATACGGACGGGTGGTGCCGTTCATCGCGACGCTTGCGATGTTCTCGATCGCGCGTGGGATCGCGCTGCTGCTCAACGACAAGCTGCCCGTCGGGCTGCTCGAGCTCAACGGCGGGTCGTTCGGCGACCCGGCGGCGTTCTCGCTGCTCTGGTTCGGAACCGGGCGGATCGCTGGGATCCCGGTCTCGGTCTACGTATTCCTCGGGATCACGATCCTCGGCTGGCTCGTCCTCAACCGCACGCGCTACGGCCGCTACGTCGTCGCCGTCGGCGGCAACCGCGAGGCGGCGCGGATCGCGGGCGTGCCGGTACGGCGGACGATCATGAGCGTCTACGTCCTCTCGGGCTTCCTCGTCGGGATCGCCGCGGTGCTGCTCTGCGCGCGCCTCGGAAGCGCTTCGCCGGTCAGCGGCACGCTCTACGAGCTCGACGCGATCGGCGCCGTCGTGATCGGCGGCACGAGCCTCGCCGGCGGCAAGGCGCGTATCGGCGGCACGTTCCTCGGAGTCCTGACCTTCGCGCTGATCTTCAGCTTGATGACCCAGCTCGACCTCTCGACCGAGGTCCAGCAAGTCGTGAAGGGGGCGATCGTCCTTGGGGCGGTGCTGCTCCAGAGGCCGGAGGCGCGGCTGTGAGAGATGTCAACAAAGGAAGAGGGGTGGACCCATGTCGCTCAAGCGACTACTGATGGTGGTGATGGCCACCGCCATGCTGGCGCTAGGCGGCGCCGGGTGCGGTGGGGACGACGAGGACGACGGCGGCAACGCCAACGGTGGAGGCGCGCCGGCCCAGAGCGCCGACCAGGACGGCGGCTCGAACGACGGACCGGTGACGATCGTCGCCAGCGTGCCGCCGACCGACCACGGCTGGCTCGGCGCGATCTCGAAGAACGCGCAGGAGGCGGCGGACCAGCACGACGACGTGGAGTTCCGGCTGCTCGAGGCGGCCGACTCCGATTCGCAGGCGCAGCAGATCGCGCAGGTGATCTCGGAGAAGCCGGACGCGCTCGTCGTGCTGCCGCAGGACGGCGAGGCGCTGACGCCGGTCGCCCGCAGGGCTGAGGAGGCGGGGATCCCGGTGATCAACGTCGATCGGACGTTCTCTACGCCGGATGCGGCGACGGCGACGATCCTCGGCGACAACTACCAGATCGGCGTCTCCGCGGCCGACTACATCGCCCAGGAGCTGAATTGCGAGGGCAACGTTGTGGAGATCCAGGGCCTGGCCGGCATCTCGGTCACCGAGGAGCGCAGCCAGGGCTTCGCCGATCAGCTCGAGAAGGCCTGCCCGGACGGCGGCATCGAGGTCGTTGCCAAGCAGCCGGGCGACTTCAATCCCGACACCGGTCTGAAGGTGATGGAGAACATCCTCCAGGCCCAGGACCAGATCGACGCCGTCTACACCCATGACGACGACATGGCCCAGGGCGTCGTCCAGGCGATTCGCAACTCCGGCCGCGACGACGAGATGTTCCTGACCGGCGTCGGCGGCTCGCAGGACGCGATGGCCCAGATCAAGGAGGGCGGTCTCTACCGGGCGACCTTCCTCTACAACCCGAGCATGGCGGCCTCGGCCGTCAACATGGCGCGCCTGATCGCGCTCGGCGAGGGCTTCGAGGAGCTCGTCCCGCCGGAGGTCCCGCGCCAGGTGATCGTCCCGGCGGCGACCGTCACCCAGGACAACGTCGAGGAGTACGAGCAGTACGCGTTCAACTAGGACGGCCCGTCCACCCGCCGGGCGCTATCCGCGCCCGGCGGAACGGCCGCGATAGCTCCGGGTGGACTCGAACCACCGACCTCACGATTATGAGTCGTGGAGGGAGCTTGCGGCTGTTTGCGGCTGGTCCCTGGATTCGGCTCTAGGACGCCAGCCTACGGACGTTCCCGGCACCCTCGCTTGCGGCTGTCTGCGGGTCGCCTGTTGCCCTGGTGTTGCCCTGAGCGGCCCCGAGAACGTCGTCAAAGAACCCGGCGTCGCCCTTGCCGTCGTCCATCAGATGCACGTACACGTCGAGGGTGAAGCTGGCGTTCGCGTGGCCCAGCCACTTCGATACCTGCTTCACGTCGCGGCCATCCTCGAACAGGAGGGACGCGCAGGTATGGCGGAATGTGTGGAAGGTGACCCACGGGACTCCGGCCGCCAGCTTCGCCGGCCCGAGCACGCGCCGGTCGACGTTGCGATCCGAGAGCGGCGTGCCCGCCTTCGTCGTGAAGATCGGGGCCGTGTCGCGCTTGCCCTGCGACTCCCGCCAGAGCCAGCGAGCCAGCACGGGGGAGAGGGGGAGATCCCGGCGCGAGTTCTTTGTCTTCAGCGGCCCGACCTCGCCGCGGCAGTCCTGACGGCGGACGTGCAGCTGTGGGTGCTCGCCGAACTCCACGTCGCGCCATTGCAGGCCGATCGCCTCAGAGATCCTGAGCCCAGTCTGCGTCAACAGCTCGAAGAGCGGACGCCACTCGTCGGGGATCTCGGCGAGCAGTTGGCGCAGCTCGGCCTTGGTCAGCGCGCGGATCTCGGTCGCGTCCTCGCCCTGCTCGTCGCTGTCGCCGCCCACGCGGATCTCACGGGCCGGGTTGGACGCGAGCGAGCCGTCCTCTACAGCGGTCGCGAGCATGGCCCGCACGGGCGCCAGGACGCTGCGTACGGTCGACGCTCGCAGCCCCGAAGCCTCGAGGTGCGTCACGAAGGCGCGGACGTCTGGCGGCTCGATCTCGGCGAGCTTGAAGCGGGCGAAAAACGGGATCGCCCAGCGCTCGACATCGCGGCGGTAAAGGTTGCGGGTACGGTCGGAGATCCGGCCTCGCTTCGTCCGGCCGCGGTAGCTCGCCAGCCAGTCCCGGGCGTAGTCCTCGAAGCTGTCCCGTGAGCCCGGCCGGCTGTCACCCGCCAGACGCTTGCCGCGCGCCTCCTTCGCTTCCTTGAAGGTGCGGAACGTCTTCTTGTACTGCTTCTTTCGATGCCGCCAAACAACGGTGTAGGGGCAGCTGCAGCGCTGCTTCGGGTCGACGACCGCGCAGTCCGCACGGTGCGCTCTGTAGATCCCCTTCTCGCCGGTCTTCTCGAGCTTTGCGGCCATGCTCATGCCCTCCTGATATTGGCAGTCGGGGTGGACGACGCTCGACCCATAGCCCCATCGGTCGGCAGGCGTCCAACCTTGGCCAGCGCCGCCGCCCGAATACCGGCGTCCCACGAGCCGAACAGGCGCTCGACCACGGACGCGGACGGGAGATCGTCGCGCCGCCTAACGTCACCGTGTGTCGGCCAGAGGCCGGTGGCCGCCTCAAACGCGAGCAGCGCATCGAGAACAGCGTTGCGTGGCCAGCGCCGCGGCGACGGCTGAGCGTGGTGGTGGAAGACCGCAACGGCGTAGGGCGAGACGGCGCGATCAACGTGACATGCCGTCTCGTTGATCCGAGCGCGTGGCCGCCCGCACTTGAGGCAATCGTCGCCGTCGCGGATCGGCCGGTCGCACCTACAGCGGAGGGCTGCAGCGGAGTTCATGCCGCCCCCGGCTGGTCAGGAACCGCGCCGAGACACCGCGTGCCCGCGAGGTGGCGTGCGTTGCGGCGGCAGCGGGTGAACAGGGCGCGATCGTCATCCGAGAGCCCGTCGATTGCCAATGCCTCGTCGAAGCTCGCAGCGATGAGCTTCCACGCTTGCCTGCCGGCTGCCTGGGGGTCGGTTTCTGCAATTGCGGACACGGCCCGTAGGCGGGGCTCACTCGGCCTGGCGGGCATTAGGACACCCCCTCGCAGAAGCGGGCGAGGCGACACGCCGCGACGCTCAGCCCCGAGACCTCGGCCAGCTCGCGCATATAGCGCCGCTCGGCGGCGTCTACGGCCGGATTATTGATCGCTGTCTCGAAGGCGGCGTGGATGCCCTGCCACGCCGCGACTGTCGCCTCAGAGCCGCGTGACGGGATGGTCCGGTCCCTGCGTACGTCCCGTACGGCCTCAAGGTGGCGCTCGGCGGCCATCACGCCCCCTCTCGGGTTGTCGCGTCGAACTGACGCTGAAGTTCGGCGATCGGCCCCTCAAGGCCACGCTTGCGGAAGTAGCGGTAGCGGCCCCTGCTGCCCCACTGCTCCAACTCCCGGTCGAGGTCGGCGCCGAGCATCTTCTTGACGATGTAGAGGACTTGGTCCTCGTAGACATCGAAGTCGGCCGCGACCGCCTGTCGGAAGCGCTGCGCCAGTTCTTTGCCGGTCAGTCGCTTGTCGCCTAGCAGCTCTAGGACGACTGCCCGCTTGCGCTCCATCGGCCAGCGGTCCCACGCCTTCCTGCGGGCGCGCTCGACAGCCCACCCATCATCGTCCTCGGGCTCATCCGCTTCGGCCTCATGCCGAGCGATGTACCGCTTGAGGCTCTTGTACGCCGTCCGCTCGCAGGTTCCGAGGTCGTGATCCGTCTCGTCCAGGAGATCGCTCAACGCATCCTTGGCGTTGTGGCACAGCTCGAGGTACTCGTCGTGGCTAATCACTGGGCAGCCCCTCGCCGTGTCGCGACGATCGCCTCGCCCCTCCCGGTGATCGGCGTGAGACCCTCTAGCCAGGGTCCGTGGGCCATGACCTCGAGCCCGCCGCTGTCAGGGGGCGCGAGCGGCAGCTCGACCGCCTTGGCTGTCGCGGCGTAGTCGACGAGCTCGTGCAGTCGGCGGATCGGCGTCGCGCCGACTGCGGCGCAGGCCGAGAGGATGGCGACGGCCAGCTCCGTGTAAGCCGACGAGCGGCCCCAGTCGATCCCGTAGTCGACGGCTGGGCAGAACTCGCAGACGGGTTCGCCAGCGGCGTCCCTGAACGCCGCCTCGCGGCCGCATCGGTCGCATGGCGGTACGTCGGGTGCTGGCCCTACCTTGCCTGTGGGCATGGAAGCTAATCCCTTCCGTGTCAAGGGCCGACGCTGGTGTTCAGAGCACTGCGTCGGCCCGCTTTTTCGTGGCGGACGGCAACTGTAGTTGCCGCCCGCTGGCAACGCAAGCGGACCGAACGGTCCGCCGTCTCGCTCGCGTCCGACAGAGCCGAGAACATCCCCCGCCGGGATGGCCGACGCAGTAGACAAAGCGCTCCGCGCGATCGACGCCGCAGGCGGCCTTGTGAGCGCAGCCGAGGTAGCCGCCGAGTGGGGCGTCACTCGACCCACCGTCTCCAAGTGGATCGCCGCCGGCCGATTCCCGAAGCCGGTAAAGACGGTAGGTCGAGTGCGGCTCTACTTGCGCGCCCAGCTCGAGCCTCTCCGACCGTAGCCCCAGACGCGCTGTTACCCTGCCGCCCATGCGCCGGTGGGGGACGTGGTGGGCACTGGGATGCTTGGCGATCGCGATCGCCGTCGCCTTCACCGGCGAGTCTTGCCGCAAAGCCCTCGCGCGCGGAGAGGCGTGTGGCGATCTGGGTCAGTTCGTGTATGACGGTGCGCAGACCGTGATCGTCGTGGTGCTCCTAGTAGTCGCGCTAGCGGGCGGAGCCATACTCAACGCACTTCAGCGCGCTATCGACGTCTAGTTCTGCGAACCAGACCCCCAGGCGTACTCGGTCTGGGCGGCGACAAGGTACAGCTCGGTCAAGGTGCGTTTAACCTCGGCTGGCTTGGAGCAACCAGGACACGCGAGCACGGCCGACGGGTTGAGGACCTTGACAATTCCCCATTCCATGAGCATCGCGTCACGAAGCCAAAAGGCACGCATCGTGTCGGCCTCGAGACCTCGCCTCGCAGCGAGGAAGAGCCGATCCGCCGACGCTGCAAGCAAAGGCGCCGGGGCGGCGCAGCGTGAGCACTCCACCGGCTCGACCCCGTAGTGCTCCATGTACGCGACGAGCTCGTCGCCAGCATAGAACTCGACCTCCTCCTCAGCCACTACACACCCCCTAGGACTCGTCGGGCTCCGCGACCAGCGCCGCGCATCTCCTGCTTTACGACGCTGCGGATCTTGTTCGGGTCCACGCCGGCATCCTTGTCGACGTGGACGTGAACGTTGACGATCGGCGGCGCAAACGGTCCGCTCTCGCTCTCCCGCAACGGGGTGATCTTCTCGCCGGCCTGCACGAGCGCCATGCGCTCGGCGCCTTTGGGGCCCGGGACGACGCCGCCCTCGTGGAAGGTGCCGGCGAACGGGATGCCGTCTCCGAGGCGGTACTGAAGCAGCGTCTTGAACTGGGAGTCCTTGAGCAAGGACCGCTGGTTAGCGAACGTGAGCTGCTCCGAGAGGAACTGGATGCGCTCACTGTCGTCTCTGTCGTCCTGGGGGGCGGTGTCGCGCTGCACGAGCGGCGGCTTCTCGCTGAAGCGGCTGAGGTCGGAGTGGGCGTCGAAGATGGAGCCGGAGAACTGGCGCAACTGCGGCAACCCCGAGAACAGGTCCGAGAGCTCCATGCCGTAGCCGGGCCCTTGGATCTCGCCGAGCTTGGTCTCAAACTCGCCGCGATCACCGCCTAGCGCATCACGCCGATCGACCAGAGCGGGGATGACGTGCCCGGTCAGTGCGGAGCGCTCTCGGCGATCGGCTCGCCAGGTACGAGTGACCGCTTGGAACCGATCCTTCAGCCAAGGTCGGTTGCGCTCCTCAACCGCACGTTTGATGCGAGTGAACATCTCCCGTGGGACGAGCTGGCGAACCTCGCGCAACGCCCCCGAGATCTTCTTGTCGTTGATCTTCGGGCGCCGGACCCACGCAAATAGGTCGTCGAGGTGGCCCTTGAGCTTAAACCGGCGAGCGATGCTGCCAGTCAGCTCGTCCACTCGCCGTTGGCGCTGCTTGATCTGGTCCTCGACGAGCGCCTTCAGGCGCATCACCTCGATCCGCGCCCGGATCAGCTTGTTGCGCCACTCGATGAGGTTCTTAAGCCGCGCACGGGTCCAGTCCTCGGCGGTGCGGCCGTCCATTTGGCCAAGCGACACCACCTGGCGGCCCTCCGCGTCGACCACCGGCTCCCCCTCGGCATCCATGACGTCGAACGTCTGCTCGTCGGCCCGGCCGGCGCGGTCAAGCGTCTTGGCCTCCTCGGCCTCGTAGAACGCGAGATCGTTACGCCACCCCCCTGGGAGATCGAACTGCGCCTTGAGCCGGTCGACGAGCTTGTTTACCTGCTTGGACCGAACCCGCTTCTTAGCGTTTGGGTTGCGGACGAGCTTCATCGCTTGCTTGATCGCCTTGCTCGCCGACCCAATCGCGGTCTGAGACACGTCAACGACCTCGGGCGAGTCCTTCTTGCGGCCAGCGCGCTTGCGCTGGTTGTCGGTCCGCTTCTCCCGCTTGAGCTTGTCGGCGGCCTTGCGAACCGAGTCGGCAATCATCGACGCACGCTTGCCGTACCCGGCCCCGGTGGCGTGGAAGCCGTCGGGCTCGAGCAACCCTCGGCTGCGGGCCGCCCAGGGCAGGAGGTTGATGTCGCCGCCCTGGGCGCCTTGCAGCTTCGCGTTCTTCTCGGCGGCGAGCGGGCCGTTGAGCGTCAGCGCATGGATGGGCGCGTCGCCGGTGAGCCGGTCGACGGCCCTGAGCACGGACGCCGGAGCGCTCGCCGACGTGTCGTTGGTGCCGAGGTCGAAGATGTACTGCTTGAAGCCCTTGCCAAACAGCCCGGCGCTGCCGGCCGCGAAGCGGCCCCCGAGTACGTCGGCGCTGAGGCCCTTGATCTTCGACCCTAGGCCCCCAAGGCCCACCGTCCCGACCCCCAGGGAGTCGCCCACCATGCGGACCAGGCCGCCCTTGGCGTACGGCGAGTGGGTGATGAGGCCGCCGTACCGCTCGAACTGGTAGCGGATCGACGCCATCATGTTCTCGACGGGGTCGTAGAGACGCTCGTAGCTGCCTCCGACCTTGTCGAGCGTGACGTGCATCAAGCCACCA
The DNA here is from genome assembly GCA_036259395.1 of Thermoleophilaceae bacterium. Taxonomy (GTDB): domain Bacteria; phylum Actinomycetota; class Thermoleophilia; order Solirubrobacterales; family Thermoleophilaceae; genus JAAYBF01. The sequence goes on from DATABV010000175.1 coordinate 15,305, forward strand.
GACGGGTTTCCCTGCTGCCAGTTGATGTCCCAGTCGTTGAGAGACCGAAGCTCCCAGCCGGACTCCTTGCGGGCTAGCGTGAGGATCTTCTCGATGGCCTCTGGTGACGCACCGTGTCCAGTGCGGTGAAGCGCCTCCGTCGCCCAAGCGACCATCTGCGCTCGAGTCGCGTAGCCCGCCTCACCGCCACCGATGCCGCTGAAGGGATCACCCGCGCCGGTGACCATCGCCTTCTTGGCGAGCATCCGATCGCCGGCACGGCGGACCTTGTCGAGCGCGCCCTGCCCCATATCCCGAAGCGGGCCAGGCGAGCCGAGAAGCGCGACCTTGGCGAGCTTCTCGAACAGCGGTATCGACGCTCCGGGGCCAGCGCTTCCGAGCTCGATGTGGGCATGGTTACCCGGCCCGTGGTCCTCGAGGGCTGTCGAGCCGCGCGAGCCGTCGTAGTAGACGGTCAGGCCCCGCGCGACGGCCGCAGCAACAGCATCACCGACGAGATCCCAGCTGCCGCCCGGCCCGGGGATGATGTCGATGGCGGTCCCCGTAACGTTGTGACCGGGCGACTTGTGGCCGCCGTCAGGGTTGAAGGCCGCCGAGATGTTCAACTTGAACTTCTTGACGAAGTCGGCGGCGAGGCCCGCGACCGACCGGTTGACCGTGTCCGAGAAGGGGCCGATCGGGTCTCCCGGAACGCGCACCATGCCGCCCGTCTGGAAGCGCGGCACAGCACGGTTCATCGCCTCGATCGCTGGCCCGTGGCGGCGGACCTCGTCAGGGTGGAAGACGCGCTCGCCCGGCTCGAGCGCGACGGGCGCGAGACCACCGCGCTGGAAGCCGAACGCCTCGGTCGCCTTGCGGTTGAGGACGAACGACCCGGCGGGCAACGCAGTGCGGACCTTGTCGCCAGTGCCACTGCCGGGAACGATGAACCCGCCCGCCTGCTTCTTCTGCTCGCCGCCGTGCCACTTCTTTGCCTCGTAGGTGAGACGATCGGCGCCGAAGGCCACGAGCGCCTGGTTGGCGTTCGAGACAAGCACCCCGAAGCCCTTGCCGGTCTGGGTGACCATTCGGGCGACGTTGCCGAGCACGTCATCGGCACCCTGCTTCGACTTCCGTTTCTGACCGATGGCGAGGCCGGAGAACTCGGCGAGCGCGTTCGATCGCAGCTTGCGGAACTCGCCCTTCGTGATCGTGTTCGAGCGGCGAGCCTCTCTGATCTGCGCGAGCCATGACTCGAGAGCGACCTTGCGCATCGGCGCCGGCATCTTCCGGGCCTCACGAATCATCTCACGGAAGCCCCTCCGGGTGATCTCCGTCGAGGTGTTCATGCCCTTCGCCCACTCGCGGCCGAACTCGGTGGCCTTGGCCTTGGTCGGGCTGACGAGATCCGCCTTGCGGATGATCTGACGATGCCGCTGCATCGCCTCCTTCGTCCACTTGCCGGTCCCCTGCATCTGAACACGGAAGGCGGTCGCCATCGCTCGCAGGTTGTTGCCGGCGGCCTTGCGGCCCTCGGCGGTGTTCATCCCGATGGTGTTGCGGATGATCGCCATGTTTCGACGGGTGACCTTTGTGATGTCACCCATCGACGCGGCCCAGCCCGAGCGCAGGAACTGCATGCCGGCGTCGAGCTTCTGAAGCTTCGCCGGGTCCATGTCGAGGTCGACGCCAACCTTGAGGTTGGAGCCGGCCCTGAGCGAGGCGATGATGCCATCCACTTCGCTGCGCATCTGCTTCGTCAGGGTCAAGTTCTTGGCCTTGGCAGCAAAGTCCGCCACCTCGGCCCTGCTCAGGACCGTGCGCTTCTGGCCAAGCTGGGTGAGGATCGGCAGGAGAGTCCGCGCCGCACGCTCGTTCTCGTGAAGGTGCAGCCCCGCGCCGCCCGGAAGCTTCGCCGTGTCGAAGCCGAACAGCTTGCCGCCCTCAGCCTGGGCCCGGATCGACTCGAGCAGGTCCGAAGATCGCTCCCGCGAGCGTCGACCGAACTCGCCGATGACGCCGTCTGCCAGGGCGATACCGACACCGGCAAGGCCCGCTCGCTTGGCGAGCGGAAGAACCTTGCCACGGATCGCCCCGAGCAACCCGCCCCCTGCTGCCGATCCACCTGCAGCGGTAGCTGCGCCCGCGGACACTCCTGATCCAAGTGAGACGCCGAGAGCCGTCCCCGCAGCACGGAACGTACCTGCGAGGCCCGTGACGAGCCGTGCGAGCTTCTGGACGCCGAGGATGGTCGACGCGAAAGACACCGCCTTGAGGGCCAGGAACGCCGTCACGAGCGTCTCTGCGGCGGGCACGTGCTCAACGACCCAGCGGAGCGCTTTCGCCACGCCACCGAGCGCCTTGGCTACGACCACCAGTGGGCCGGACTCGTGAGACAGCGTCTGCAAGAGCTTGATGCCCGCCGTCACGGCGTCAACGAACGCGGGACCGAAGTGCTTGGTGATCGTCCCGATGGCGTCGGTGAGGGCTGGCAGTAGCTCCGTCCGCACCTGGCGGATAAGCGGGGCCGCACCGGGCTGACTGCCCAGCTCGACAAACGCTTTTCCGATCGCGGCGATGAGCTTGCCGGTCTCGAAGATGGCTGGCTTAGCGTCGGCGAAGTAGTTGCGGAGGGAGTTCTGTCCCTCGACGGAGCCGGTCCACTGCCGGAAGCGCTCTGCCGCTCGGCCGAGCGCGCGGAGGATGTCATTGCCGAGCGGCCGTGCAGCCTTCCCGATGTTCAGAAACGCGCCGCCGACGCCTTTGAGGATCGGGCCGAGCAGCTTCATGGTCTGCTTGGTGCGCTCGAAGAACGCGGCGAGGCGACCCGACTTCCGTCCGGCTTCGGCCTCGGTCTTGATCCATCCGGTGAGGGCGACGGTGCCCTTGCCGAGCCAGTTCACGAACGGCCGGGCGGCGACGAGGATGTGGCGGAAGGCGTCGGCGAGGTTTCCGCCGGCGCGGCCCATCTGGTTGATGGACCGGACGTTCTGGTCGCCGATGAGCTTGAGGTCGCGGCCCCAGGCGGTGCCGCCGAGCGCCTTGCCAGCCCGGGCGGCCAGTCCGCCGAACGCGCTGGCCGTGTCGCCGACGAGGCCCTTGACGACGCCGAAATTGCCCATCAGGCCACGGAGCCCAGTCGACACGCCGGGGAATAGGCCGGATGCTGCGGTGGCCCGCAGCTCGTCGAGCCTCGGCTTCATCGCGATGACCTGGCGGACGAACGCCTGGGCGGCCGGCGGAAGTTGCGACATTTCTTCCTGCAAGTTGGTCGCCGCTGCGCCCTGCGCGGCCATCGTCTCTGTGGACGCCTCAACGGCACGTTGCAGGTCGCGCTGCGCGGCTGTCTCGGCACGCGACGCCTCGGCCTCTGCGCGGCGGGCGGCGACGATCGCCGGCATGCCCTTGACGCCCTCGTCGGCGGCGTCGCGGTAGTCGGCGCGGGTGCGCTTGGCCTCGATGCGGGTCTGCTTGAGGTCGAACTGCGCCTGCTTGAGCGCGTTCTCGTCCATCCGGATGTCGAGCTCGGTCGACTCCGGGTCAAGCGCCGTCTGAAGCAGCTCGCGTCGAAGCTGGCGGAGCTGCAGGACTGCCGCCTCCTCCGACGTGCCAGAACGCTCGGCGGCGAGGGCCATGTCCTCGAGCTCGCGGCGCGCCTCCTTGCGGGCGGCGGTCAGGTCGTCCTGGGCGATCTTGGTCTGGCGCTGCGCGTCAGCAACTGCCATCTCGGCGTCGGCCACCCGGTCTGCGGCAGCGGTCTGCTGGCCCATAACCGTGGCGGCCTGTGACCCGCCCTTGATTTGGGCGTCAAGCGCGGCCTTGATCGTGTCGCCGATCCCTGCTGTGGCGAGCTTGAGCGCCCCGAACGCCTGGGCTGCGGTCGCGACAGCTGCGGGGAGCGCGACGAGCGCGCCAGCGAGCGGCCCAACCGAAGACGCGGCAGCAGTGAAGCCCGCGGCGAGCGCTGCGAGACCCTGCGTTGCCAGCCCGAGCCCGGTGACGAGTGCCGGGAACCGGAGGAGGCGGGTGACGTTGCGGAAGAACTGGGCACCGCGGTTGACGCGCGCCATGGCGCCGTTCATGCCGCCGAACCCGCCGGCGGCAGCCCGCGTCCCTGCGGTTACCTCGCGCAGGCGCGTACTGGCGCCCCGGAGGCGGTCGCCGAGGCCGCGAGCAGCGGCAGACGAGCCGCGGGCGCCTGTCGCCCAGTCGCGGAGCTGTGAACGGCTAGCGCGAACGTTCCGGCCGGCGTCGTCTGCGGCGCGCGCGACGCCGAACATGTCCCGCTCAAAGACCTTGGCGGACCGGCCCGCCTTGCTCGACTGTCGCTCGACCGCGCCGAGCGCGTCGGCAAGTCCGAACATGTCGTTGCGCGCGCGGCCGGCCCCTTTGCCAATCCGGTCGGCGAGCTTGCGGCCCGCGTCATCGCCGGCCTTCTCGAACTTGCGGACCAGCGGGGCGAGCGCGGACGCGAGTCCGAACCCGTCCCGCCGGGACCGCACGCTGCGACTGATGCCGTCGGAGAGCTTCTTGCCGGCCTCGGCGCCGATGCCGCTGAACCGGGAGGCGAGAGCACGCTCGACCTCGCGCTGGAAGCCACTGAAATCTGGGGAGATTTCGACGTAGCCGGTTCCGACACGGGTACCGGCCGCCACTACGCCGCCCTCGCGATGCGGTCGTAGGTGGTCCCTAGCGCTGCTCGGCGGCGGGGTGGACCTTCCCCGTCGCTAGATCCGGAACCGTCGTCGTCGCTGCCGCCCGCAGAGCGGCTCTGCGAGCGACGAGCGGCAGGGCGACCGGCACCACGAGCACGAGCACGGCGCGGCGTGCCACGGACGACCCAGGCTGCACGATTCCCTTGTGCTGCACAAGCGCGCCGGCCACGAGGACGAGGCTCGACCATGTAGGACACGCATCCGTTAGAGCCGACGCGGCGGGTGACCTTCGGCGGCTGTCCATCGCCACAGACGGTCAGGAAGTCCATGATCTGCTGGGCGTCCGCAAGGCTTCGTGCGGGCGGCTCACAGCCGTAGAGACCTACCGAGCGGCCCGCAGGCTTGGCGCCCTCCGGGCCACCGTATGTCGAGCTTGGTCGCAGCATCGCCGGTGCCTACAGGCTAACTCCGGGCCCGGAGGGAACCGCAGCCATCAGGCCGCCGCTCCCTGCGTCTCGAGCCGCTCGATCTCGGCCTCCTGCTCTGCCGCCAACCGCTCGGCCTCATGCCGCAACTCCTGGCATCGCTCGATCGTGAGCAGGGGGCCACGACCCGGAAGCCAACCGAACGGGAAGTAGGGATTTGACTCCCCCATCTTCGGCCGGGAGAAGCGCTTCCGTGCCGCAGGGCGCAGGACTCCCGCCTCGACGTCTAGCTCGTCCTGCCGATCTCTGAAAACCCGGCGACCCTCGTAGGGCTCGCACTTCATCCCCGGCGCGTAACGAATACCGAGGGTCTGGAACATCTCGCTGACGCGGCCCGGCATGCCGAGATCAGCCAGTCGGTTGATCGTCTCCGCCGCCGCGTCGTGCGCGCGAATCGCATCCTCGCTGAGCCGGTAGCGCTCGACCGCCCAGCGGTACTCGCCGAGCCGCGTCCTCGCGGCGGCAAGCATCGCCTGCCGGTCGGCCTCGCTGGCCTCACGGTCCTCAAGCGCGCGAATCGCGGCTTGCACTCGCTCGAGCTCGTCGCGGGCCTTGCGTAGCCTCCCGGACGCTCCCGAGGGGCTCGGCTTTCCCTCGAGTTCCGCGACACCGATCTCCTGCTCGAGATCGGCGACAGCCTGCTCGCACTCAGTGAGCCGGGTATGCAGCTTGTCGGCGCTCGGGATAGTGGCGGTGGGGGTCATGCGGTCCTCTCTCTCGGAGCGCGCCGTATCTCGGCGGCGTGGTCTGCGGCGGTCATGGCGGCGGGCGACTTCCTGCCGCCCTCTTGCAGCTCGGGCGGCACCTCGAGCCCGGCGTCCTCCAACGCCTCGCGTGCCGCCTCGCGGTAATCGTCACTCACGGGTTCGGTGCCGTCCTGCTGGTGGCGAAGGTGGTCTTCGACGGTCCAGTCCTTGTGGGGCTTGTGGCGTTTCATGCACTTTTCCTTTGCCGTTTCATCGGGGCTTTCGTTTCGCGGCAGCACGGGCTCGACGCCGATCGGCGGCCAAGCCGGCAGGGTCGCGCTGGCGCTTGGTTCTGCGGTTACGGCAGGTATGGGAGCAGAGCAGGCGACGGCCGCCATACGGACGGTCGAACTCGTCGCCGCACTCGATGCACGCGACCCGCTCGACTTCCGCTCGGCTCGCCCGCGCCTTCGCGCGCCTTTCGGCCGCCCTTTCCCTACCGGAACGCTGGGCTTTCTCGAGGTTTTCGGCTCGCCACCGCCGGCTCCGCTCGACCGCCGCCAAGCGTCGACACTCGTCCGAGCAGAACCGCGAATCCGCGCGAGAGGGCGAAAACTCGTCGCCGCACTGTCCGCACTCGCGGACTCCGTGCGCGCTCACTGGGGCACCCCTGGAATCGTGGAAACCCGTACAAACCCAGAGTGGCAGCCCTCTTCGGTGCCGCCGGCAGCATATATGCGGGGTACCCCCCCTGGGGCCGCCGAGGCTCGCTCGCCCTCGCGCCGAACGGGGGCTAGCGGCAGGACAACAAACCGAGCGGGGCCGCGCGGGGGCGTGTGACGCGGTAGCGGTGCGCCACGATAACAGTGAGCGCAACGGCGCCGGTTGCCGAGGATCAAGGCTTCGCAGCCGCTCCTCTCGCAGGGCTTGAGGGGATACAGGCTCATGGTCGCACCGCCCCGCCGGACTCGACGAAGGCGCGCAGTTCGGCCTTGCTGAACAGCAGCCGTGAGCCGTCTTTGTGAAACGGGATTCGGCCGGCTGACTTCAGGGCGTAGAGCCGCTGAGGTTTGCAGGCGAGGTACTTGGCGGCTCCGTTGACATCGAGCCACTCGTCGGTCGCGGGTACAGATGTACCCACTCGCTCGGCGAGCTTGGCTGCCAGTCGATCGAGCGCGTCGGGTCGCTCGGCCAGGCGATCGACGAGGTCATCCAGAAAGGCGTCCAGGGTGGCTGGACTCATGGCTCGGCCCTCCGCTCCCGCTGGCACCACTGGCAGACGCTGGGCTGGCGTCCACCTCTAGGTGACAGCGCCGGAACTCGACAATGGCAGCCGGCGAACTGGTCACGCTCGGGCGCCCGCTTCGCGTTGATGCCTGCCGCCTGCAGCTCGGCTGCGAAGTGGTCGGCCATCCGGGGCGCGATAGTCGCGTCGCGGCGATAGCTGCCGTCGATGCGGAGGACCACGTCCTCGCTGTCGTGATCGGCGGACGGCACCACGTACACGTCAAGCCAATCGGCGCGGGCCTTGAGTAGATCGGCAAGGCTCAGGGCACTCATGCCGACACCTCGCGGATCTCGCGGCGGCAGGTGGCGCAGCGTGGGGGACCGGAGCCGCGAGGGCTGGGTGCGGGCACGCGGCAGCCGCAGAAGCCCTCCGCTAAGTCGTTGGACCTCTTGGCCTTCTTGGCATCGTTGGCATCCTTGGCCTCCTGGGGTAGAGGGCCAAGGGTGCCAAGAGGGCCAAGGGTGCCATCATCTTTACAAGGGGTCTCTACACCCTTCAGGACCCAATGCCACCCCGTGATCCCGCTCTCGGAGCGGCTTTGCTCGCTGACAACGCCAGCCGGCCTCTTGGCCCTCTTGAGTGTCCGCTCGGAGATGCCGACCTCCCGAGCCGCCGCAAGGATGTCCTTCGCATCCATCGGTCCGTTCTCGAGGGTGAGGCGTAGCCAGTCGACCGCCTCGTCTCCGGCCGTGCGCGTCTCGACATCGGACACGACCTCGTCGGCCGAGATCGTCTTGTCGTCACCGCGGACCAGCGTGGGCGCCTTGATCCCCTGCGAGACCGTGCGCTCGTCGATCGTGAACGTCGCGCTGTCGCTCGACCGGGCAAGGTTGCCCTTCGCCCTGGTGAGCGCTTTCGACGAGCCTTGATCGCCTTCCGGGTCGGAGGGGTCCGGCCCCCAGATCAGCACCGACCGAGCGAGCTGCGGGATGCCCTGGCTGTCGGCGATGCGGGCGAGCGCATCGCCGGCATCGGCACGGCGGTTTAGATGCTGGACGAGCAGGATCGACAGACCCCGCTCCATCGCCAAGTGGCGGAACGGCTCGAAGAACGACCGCACGTCCTGGCCCTTCCACGAGTTGACCCCGGCCGGCATGTACGCCTGCACCGGGTCGACGGTGACCAGGGCGACGTCTCCCATCTCGTCGCAGAGCGACGCCAGCCGGTCGGCGGTGAGGATGATGTCCGTCTCGATCCAGATGCGCTCGAGATCGGCGCCGGCGGCCTCGAGCCGGGGCCGGATCGTGTCGGCCGCGTCATCCTCGGCGTTCCACATGATCGTGTTCGCCGAGCGGCCGAGGTTGATCCCCTTACCGTTCGTCACGGCCGCGTGGAGCCAGCAGGTTGCGAGGCTCTTGGCCTGGCCCATCTGACCGGCGAGGGCGCTTAGCTTGCCGAGCGGCAGGTATGGGAACCAGAGCCAGTCGACAGCTCGCGGGACGACCATGCTCGCCCGTCCGCCGCTCGCGCGTCGCGGAGCAGGGCCGACGGCGTCAAGCCCTTTGAGCTCGGCGAGGACTTGATCACGAAGCGGCGCGAACGTCCGCTTGACGTCGTCGTGGTCGCAGCCTGCCAGGCAGTGAATCGAGAGCCTGTCGCCGTGCCGGTCGATCCGCGCCGCGTGGCCGCTCGACAGCGGACAGTCAATGCCGTGGCGCGGGTCCGGGCCTTCGTCCAGCGCGTAGACGAGCCGGGTGGCGGACGGCGCTGCAGTGAGCGGCGTCACGGTGGCGGCGCTCACGCTGCTCTCCGATCCCGAAGACGCGCTCGCAGCTCGCGGTCGAGCGCTTGGGCTTCGCCAAGTGCCGCGGTCAGTTCCTCGACCATCTCCGCGATCTCGTCGGTCGATGTGACGGTGAGCGCGTCGTCGATGTTCACGACGGACAGCACCCGCTCTCGGGGGTCGTCTGGCCCCGTGGCTATGCGACCGCGACTGACGAGCTTCCAGAGTCGCTCCTTGGCCTTCTCGGCGCGTTGGCGCTGTCGTGCGGTGAGCTCGTCCGTTGGAACCCGTGACGGCGTGTCACAGGTTTCGTGGTCGATCTTGCCGACGCACACGACCCCGTTGCCATCTGGGGAGACGAAGACCCGGCCCGTCTCATCGACGAGTTGGCTGCCGGGATGCTGGAGGATGAGGTCGTAGCAACGCTCAAGCACGGGATCACGGCCGTTATCACGGCGGTAGACGACCTCCCCGTCGTCGTAGGTGATGGTCGAGGTGGGCGGCGTCGGCGCCGGCTCCTCGATCTCGCGGACCATCGCCCGCACATGCTTGGCCTCGGCCTCGGGGCCGTGCTTCTCGACGACCTTCGTCCAAACCTCGCTCAGGCGCTCCGGGTCGTCGCGAAGTGGGGCTAGCTCGCGAGCAGCGCGCTCGCTGCGCGGGGGCTCCAAAGTGGCACCCGTGGGTGCCACTTTGGCGTGGTCGTACAGCGCGTGGTGGATCTCGGCCGCCGCGATCTGGCGATCAGCGTTGGTCCGGCTCCATCCCCAGCGCTTACGGCAGTAGTCCTCGAACGAGGAGAAGTCCTTCTTGTAGAGCCTGTTGTCACGGATCGTGCGGAGCGCATCGCCAGCCTCGGCGTATGCATAGACGGCGCGCTCGATCACGCGCTCGCAGTCGCACAGCGCGAGCGCAGGCGTCATCTCGCCGGCGCTCATGCGACACCTCGAGCTACCCGGTAGAGGACGGCTACTAGAGCACGGCCTACCCGCCGGCTACGTGACTCGCCGGGATGCTGCTGGCGGCCCCCATGGGGCCGCGGTGAGGGTGGTTCGTCTGGTTCGCCAGAACCGCTGTCGTCGCCGGACGACGACGTGGCGCGGCCGGGACGACGGTTGGCCGGTCGACCCGAGCCACGTCGATTTCCGCCACGGGAGACATGCGGGCGCCGCGCGCAGAGAATCGCCCCATCGAAGCTCGAAGCGTTAGCGGGCTCATACCGACCCTCGCGAGCAGCCGATGCAATCGTGTGAAGGTGCCCGCGCGTCACTCCGCGCTCGCGCTCTACAGCGTCGTCCTCTATCGGTCCGCGCGCGGTCGTGACCGTCAGGATCATCGGGCGCCCCGCCGGGTTGGCAACCTCGCAGCGCTCCACGCTGTATCCATCACCATTCGAGCGCCGCGGAAGCTGCCGCGGCGCTGAGGGCCGGCGCTCGCCAAGCCGACGAGGGCGACGGGGCTGCTGCTGCATCCGGCGAACCATGTCCTCGACGGACATCTCGGTCGGATCGGTGTTCGGCGCGTCGTCTAGCCGCGCATCGCTGGGCTGGGGCATGTTGGTCTCATGGTCGAGTACACGTCGTCGTAGGGGTGAAGTTAGGGATGGCGGTGGACGGAAGCCGCCCGGAACGCATGAGAGGCGCCCCGATCCTGGGACGCCTCTCTGACGACGCGAGACTCGACCAAGAAGCCCCGACGCATCTGAAGTTAGGGATGGCGGTGGACGGAAGCCGCCCGGATGCAGCGTGTTGCCCTAGGCGTTGCCCTGAGACTTTGCGAACCGTTACCGCTGGTAACGGTTCTTCGCGCTGCTACTGCGATAGCTCCGGGTGGACTCGAACCACCGACCTCACGATTATGAGTCGTGCGCTCTAACCAGCTGAGCTACGGAGCCGTGGAGGGTCGATTCTAGGGGCAGGGCGGCGCGGGGCCGGAGTGGGGGAAGATCGGCCGATGAGCGAGGTCGTCGCGCCCGAGCTGCTGATGGCGGTGCCGAACGTCAGCGACGGACGGCATGCGGAGCTGTTGGAGGCGATCGAGCGGGCGTACGCGCCGGCGCGGTTCCTCGACCTGCACGCCGACCGAGACCACAACCGGTCGGTGCTCACCCTGGCTGGCAGGCAGGGCGAGCTGGCGGACGGGCTGGTGTCGGGGGCGCGCGCGGTGGCGGAGTGGATCGACGTCAGCGTGCACGGGGGGGTCCATCCGTACGTCGGAGCGCTCGACGTGATGCCGGTCGTCTACCGCTCGCAGGCGCAGCGCGGGCCGGCGTGCGCGGAGCTGCTGACCGCCGCGGCGCGGATCGGGGCGGAGCTGGAGCTGCCGGTGATCCTCTACGGCGAGCTCGCCACGCGGCGTGAGCACCGCGAGCGGGCCTGGCTGCGCGAGGGCGGCCCCGTCGCGCTCGCCCGGCGCATCGAGCACGGCGAGATCGTGCCGGACTTCGGGCCAGCCCGTCCCCATCCGACCGCGGGCGTGGTCCTCGCGGCGGCGCGACCGCCGCTGGTCGCGTTCAACGTCGACCTCGCGACGCCTGATGTGGCGGTCGCAAGGCGGATCGCCGCGCGCATCCGCGAGTCCAACGGCGGCCTGCCCGGCATCCGCGCCATCGGTCTCTGGCTCGAGCAGCGGGGCTGCGCGCAGGTCTCGACCAACGTCCACGACCACCGTGCGACGCCGCTGCGAGAGATCGTCGAGGCGGTCCGTGCTGAGGCGCCGGTCGCCGAGGCCGAGCTGGTCGGGCTCGCGCCGGAGGCGGCGTTCGAGGGCTTCCCGGACGACGTGCCGCTGCGGGGCTTCTCGCCGGGGCGCCATCTGATCGAGAACGTGCTGGCCGCGATCGGCTGAGCGCGGCCCTGGCGCCACGCCGGTCGGTAGGCGCTGGGATACGCTGCTGGGAATGGCCCAAGCGAAGACCAAGCGCCGTCGCAAGCACCGTGGGACCGCTGCGGGGACGATCGAGCGCGCGGGCCGCACCGGCAAGCCGCAGACGCGCGAGGACGCCAAGCAGATCGCCCGCCAGCGGCGCGCCGAGCGGCTCGACAAGCCGCCGGAGTGGAAGAGCACGATCAATCGCGCCGCGATCGCCGCGATCGTCTTCGCGGTCCTCGTCGTCGCGCTGTTCGGCCGCCCGATCGTTTCCGGCCTGCTGCTCGGCGCCGTGATGTTCGCGATCTACGTCCCGCTCGGCTACGCCACCGACTCGGCGATCTACCGCTTCCGGACGAAGCGGAGATCGTCGGGGGGCTCGCGCCCCCCGCGCCCCCCGAAGGCGTCTGGCCGGTAGGCCGGCCCTCGGCATTCCGGCCGGCGTTTGACAGGTAGGCTCAGATCGTGGAAGTGCGCATGTTCAGCGTCGGGCCGATCCAGGAGAACTGCTTCCTGTTTCGCCATGACGGCTCGGAGCGCGCGCTGATCGTCGATCCGGGCGACGAGGCCGAGCGGCTGCTGGCGGCGATCGGCGAGCTCGGCGTGACGCTCGACGGCATCCTGCTGACCCACACCCACTTCGACCACGTCGGCGCGGTCGCGCCGCTCGCGAAGGCGACCGGCGCCGAGGTTTGGGTGCCGGAGATCGAGAAGCCGGTGCTCGCTGACATCAACAGCTACGTCCCGTGGCCCGAGTTCGGCCCGTTCGAGAGCTGGGACGCCGAGCACACGCTGACCGGGGGCGAGCGGCTGGAGCTCGCGGGCTTCGAGATCGACGTGCTGTTCACCCCCGGCCACAGTCCTGGGCACGTCAGCTTCCACATTCCCGCCGAGCAGGCGATCTTCTCCGGCGACGTGCTGTTCCAGGGGTCGGTCGGGCGCACCGACCTGCCCGGCGGCGATCCGCAGGTCCTGATGGAGACGTTGAAGTCGCTGGCCGAGACGCTGCCCGACGAGACGAGCGTCCATCCGGGCCACATGGGGATGACGACGATCGGCGCCGAGCGCGCGACCAACCCGTTCCTCGGCCAGTTCGCACGCTGACGTGGCCGCCAAGCTGCAGGCCCCGCGGGGCACCTTCGACGTGCTGCCCGACGACGGCCAGCGCCGGCGCGAGCTCTACCGCCGCGCCGGCTCGGTGCTGGGGCGCTACGGCTACCGCCCGTTCGAGACGCCGGTGTTCGAGGACACCGACCTGTTCGCACGCGGGGTGGGGGAGTCGACCGACATCGTGCGCAAGGAGATGTTCACCTTCGAGGACCGCGGCGGGCGGTCGCTGACGCTGCGGCCCGAGGGCACCGCCGGCGTCGCGCGTGCCTACGTCGAGCACGGCATGCACAAGCTGCCGCAGCCGGTCAAGCTCTGGTATTGGGGCCCGTTCTTCCGCCACGAGCGCGCCCAGGCCGGCCGCTACCGCCAGTTCGCGCAGGTCGGCGTCGAGGCGCTCGGCTCCGACGACCCGTCGCTCGACGCCGAGGCGATCCTGCTGCTCGCGGAGCTGCTCGAGGCGGCCGGCGTGCGCGAGGTCCGGCTGCGGCTGGCGAGCCTCGGCTCGCTCGACGCGCGCGCGGCCTATCTCGACGAGCTGCGGCGCTATCTGCGCGAGCACGACGGCGAGCTCTCCGACGAGGTCCGCGACCGGATCGATGCCAACCCGCTGCGTGCCTTCGACGCCGACCATCCGGGCACACGCGCCGTCATGGAGAACGCCCCGCGCCTGCTTGACAGCCTCGCCGGTGACGACGCCGAGCACTTCACCGAGGTTCGCGCCCTGCTCGACGGCGCCGGCGTCTCCTACGACGTCGATCCGACGCTGGTGCGCGGACTCGACTACTACACGCGCACGGTCTTCGAGTTCGAGAGCAGCCGGCTGGGAGCGCAGAGCGGTGTCGGCGGCGGCGGTCGCTACGACGGCCTCGTCGAGCAGCTCGGCGGCCCGGCGACGCCGGGCGTCGGCTGGGCGGCCGGGATCGAGCGGATCCTGCTGGCGACCGACGGCGAGCTCGGCGGCTTCCCGCGGCCGGTCTTCGTCGCTGTCGCCGACGGCGGCGACCGGCGCGCGGCGTTCGCGCTGGCCACCGCGCTGCGCGAGGCGGGGATCCGCAGCGAGCTCGAGCAGGCCGGCCGGTCGTTGAAGGGCCAGCTCAAGCACGCCGACCGGCTCGGCGCGAAGGCGGTCGCGATCGTCGGCGAGGGGATCGAGTGGAAGGACATGGGAACGGGGGAGCAGCGAGCGGTGACGAATCAGCAGGAGGCGGTCCGGATCGCCGTGGGGCTCGACGCATGACCGCCGAGAGCAGGGGGACTGGGGCCGGCCACGGGACCGCGGGGGGCCCGGGGGG
>DATABV010000176.1:0-10473 GCA_036259395.1 Thermoleophilaceae bacterium
GTCCCGCTGCCGAAGGACTCGACGATCATCATCCGCCCGCGCTCGGCGCTCGGACTCAAGTACGTCGAGATCACCAAGGGCAAGTCGAGCCAGGGCTACGCCGAGGGCGCGACGATCCCGCTCGCCGCGACGTCGCAGACCGAGACCCAGGAGATCGACGACTTCTTCAACATGTTCGACGAGCCGACCCGCGTCGGCTCGCGGACCAACCTCGAGACCTTCGGCGCCGGCTTCGCGGGGCGTGGCGAGTCGCTCAACCGGACGTTCGCCGAGCTCGGGCCGGTCGTCGAGAAGCTCGAGCCGGTGATGCGCAACTTCAACGCGCCGCGCACCGCCTGGGCGCGCTTCTTCCCGGCGCTCGAGCAGGCCGCTGCCGAGGTGGCGCCGGTCGCGCAGGAGCAGGCCGACCTCTGGGCTGCGCTCGACACGACGTTCACCGCCTGGGCCTCGGTCAGCGACTCGCTGCAGGAGACGATCTCGGAGGGTCCGCCGGCGCTCGAGACGGCGACGCGCGAGCTGCCGCGCCAGCGCCCGTTCCTGGCCCACAACGAGGAGCTGTTCCGCCGCTTCCGCCCCGCGTTCGCCTACCTCGCCGATGCGGCGCCCGGGCTGGCTAGTGCGTTCCGCGTCGGCACTCCCGCGCTGCAGCGGTCGCCGGGCTTCAACCGCCGCCTGACGCGGACGCTCTCGACGCTCGAGCGGTTCGGCGACGACCAGCGCGTGCCGAGCGCGTTCGCCCGCATCACCAACACCGTGGAGGTCCTGCGTCCGACCTTGGCGTTCCTGACCCCGGCGCAGACGACGTGCAACTACGGCACGCTCTTCTTCCGCAACATCGCCAGCATGACCTCCGAGAGCGACGTCGTCGGCAGCTTCCTGTCGGTCAACCCGATGGCGCTGCCCGTCGCGCCCGGCAGCGAGGGCGGCCCAGCCGCCGTCCCGGCCAACGGACCGCCCGCACCGCCCGCCGGGCCCAACCTGACGATCAGCCAGCGCGACCTGCTCGTCGACAACTACCTCCACTCGAACCCGTACCCGAACACCGCGGCGCCCGGCCAGCCGGCTGAGTGCGAGGCCGGTAACGAGGGCTACCGCGCCGGGATCAACGGCGAGAACATCCAGGCGATCGGCAATCCGGCCAACCCGGGCGGCCTGATCACCGAGGAGACGGTGCGCGTGCTTCCCAAGCGAGGGGGCGGGCAGTGAGAGCGTTCCGCAGCGGAATGTCGCCGGTCCGAGCCGGCCTGCTCGCCCTGGTCGTCATCACGATCGCGACCTTCTTCGCGTTCAGCAAGGACATCCCGTTCACCCAGACGTACCGGATCCAGGCGGTCTTCGAGAACTCGAACCTCGTCGCACCACGTTCGCCGGTGCGGATCGCCGGCATCGACGTCGGCAAGGTGGTCGAGGTCGAGCGCTACAAGGACAGCGACATGTCGGTGGTCACGATGGAGATCACCGACGACGGGCGACCGGTCGGCGAGGACGCCACCGTGAAGGTGCGCCAGCGGCTGTTCCTCGAGGGCAACTTCTTCGTCGACCTGAAGCCTGGGACGCCGGGCGCCAAGGAGCTGCCCGACGGCGGGATGATCCCCGTGACGCAGACGTCGGCTCCGGTCCAGCTCGACCAGATCCTGACGACGCTCCAAGCCGACACCCGGCGCAACCTCCAGGACACCCTGATCGGCTTCGGCGAGGCGCTCGACTCCGAGCCTTCCGCCGCGGACAACGCCGATCAGGATCCCGACGTGCGCGGCCTGACCGGCGCGCAGGCGCTCAACAAGGCGCTCGAGACCGCGGTGCCCGCGCTCAAGGGCTCGGCGATCGGCGCCGAGTCGCTGCGCGGGACCGAGCCGCGCGACCTGTCGCGGATGGTCAAGGGAATCGCGGGCGTCAGCCGCGGCCTCGCGCAGAACGAGACCCAGCTGAGCGAGTTCCTGACCGACTTCAACACCACGATGGCCGCGACCGCCTCGCGCGCCCCGCAGCTCGAGGAGACGATCAGGCTGCTCGGCCCGACAGCGTCGAACTTGCGCAAGGGGCTCGCCAGCGTCGACGCCGCGCTGCCGCCTACGCAGCGGTTCTCGCGTGCGATCCTGCCGGGCGTCCGCGAGACGCCGATCACGATCGCCGCCTCCGAGCCGTGGCTCGACCAGGCGATCCCGTTCTTCAGCGCTCAGGAGCTCGGTGGCCTGCTGAAGCAGATCTCGCCGGCGACGCGCGACCTCGCCCGCGCCACGCACGAGTCGCGGCCACTGGTGCGCGAGTCCGACGACTTCAACCGCTGCATCACGGAGGTCATCATCCCGACCGGCAACATCAAGGTCGACGACGGCGAGTTCTCGTCGAACACCGAGAACTACAAGGAGTTCTGGCACGCCGTCGCGGGCCAGGCCGGCGAGGGTGGCGGCTTCGACGGCAACGGCCCGTTCCTGCGCCTATCGGCGCCCGGCGGCGCGATCCCGATCACGTCGGGCAGGACCAACTACCAGGACCAGGCGCTGCACGCGAACGCGTCGCAGCCGCTGCTGCGCACCGCGCCGGCCTTCCCCAGCTCGCCGCCGCCGCTGCGCCGAGACGTGCCCTGCCATCGCAACCCCGTGCCTGACGTCAACGGATCGTTCTCGGTCGGCCCGGCCGACGGTTCGCGTGCGAACGCCGCCAGGCCGCCGACCCCGCCACGTGGAATCGGAGCGCAGCTCGTGCGCGACGTCGAGCGCGAGGCGGCGGCGTCGCAGCGACTGGTGCCGCTCGAGAGCCTGCTCGAGGGAGGCGCCCGATGAGGGACATCTTCGCCAAGGCGCTGCGCAGCAACCTCAAGGCGGCCGTGGCGCTGCTCGGCCTGATCGTGCTCGGCGTCGCCGTCGGCAGCTACATCCTGTCCAACCAGCGGCTCAACCCGCCGGCCTGGATGCCGATCGTCGGCGAGGACACCTTCGAGATCAAGGCTGAGGTCGAGTCGGCCCAGGGCATCCTGCCCGGCCAGGGCCAGGCCGTGAACGTCTCGGGCGTCAAGGTCGGCGACATCGCCAGCGTCCACCTCGAGGAGGGACGGGCGATCGCGACGCTGCGGATCGAGGAGCGCTTCGCACGCGTCTATCCGAACGCGTCGATCCTGCTGCGCCCGAAGACGGGACTCAAGGACATGGTCGTCGAGCTCGATCCGGGCAGCCCCTCGTCCGGGGATCCGCTCGACGAGGGGGCGATGTTGTCGAACAAGCAGACGCTCGCCGACGTCAACTTCGACGAGTTCCTCGCCAGCCTCGACGGCGACACCCAGGACTACCTCAAGCTGCTGGTCGGCGACGCCGGGCGGACGCTGCGCGACGGCGGCGGTCGCGACCTCGCGAACACCTTCCGCCGCTTCCAGCCGCTCTCGCGCGACTTCGCCAAGGCGAACAAGTACGTGGTTCAGCGCCGCCAGAAGCTCAAGCGCGTGATCCACAACTTCTCGGCGATCATGACCGAGCTCGGCGCCCACGACCGCGAGCTCGCCCGCTTCGTCGGCGGCAGCGCGGAGGTCTTCCGCCGCTTCGCGAACCAGAACGAGAACCTCTCCGAGACGATCGAGCTGCTGCCGGGCGCACTGCGCTCGGGCAACACCGCGCTCGCCAAGATCGACCGGCTCGGCCGCTCGATGGAGAGCACGTTCACGAACCTCGAGCCGACCGCACGGGCGCTCGGGCCGAGCCTGCGTCAGCTGCGACCGTTCTTCGCCCAGACCGAGCCGGTCATCCAACGCCAGCTGCGCCCCTTCACCGAGGAGGTCCGGCCGATCGCGCGCGACCTGCGGCGCCCGGCGCGTAACCTCTCGCGGTCGATCCCCGATCTGGTCAAGTTCACTGAGGTCTTCAACGCGCTCTTCAACGAGCTCGCCTACGACCCGCCCGGCGAGGGCAAGGGCAAGAACGGCTACCTCTACTACCTGCCGTGGGCGAACCACAACACGAACTCGATCATCTCGTCGCAGGACGGCATCAGCACGCTGCGGCGCAGCTTGATCATGATCTCGTGCAGCCAGCTCAACGCGCTCGAGGTCTTCTCGAAGCCGAGCGAGATCACGGGAGAGATCATCAACCCGTACCTCGCGACGCTGATCAAGCTGCTCAACGCGCCTAGCACTGAGGAGCGTTGCGGAACGGGGGCGTCGCAGTGATCAAGCAGGCTCCACGTCCGTTCCAGATCTTCGCGATGGTCGCGTTCGTCATGGCCTGCGTCGGCGTGCTGCTCTACCTGTGGCTCTCCTTCGGCGGCGTCGTCCCGCTGCGTTCTGAGGGCTACCGCTTCCAGGTTCGCTTCCCCGAGGCGACCCAGCTCGCCGAGCAGGCGGACGTGCGGATCTCTGGCGTGCCCGTCGGCAAGGTGATCAAGATCGACACCGGCCCGAACAACACGACCGAGGCGACGCTCGAGATGCGCTCGCGCTACGCGCCCGTCGCCTCGAACGCCCGCGCGATGCTGCGCCAGAAGTCGCTGCTCGGCGAGACCTATGTCGACATCACCACCGGCGACGACTCCAGGGGCTCGATCCCCGACGGAGGGCTGCTGCCGCGGTCGGCCGTCGCGCCGACCGTCGAGCTCGACGAGATCTTCCGCACCTTCGACGACGACACCCAGCAGGCGTTCCAGACTTGGATGCAGTCGCAGGCCGCCTCGGTCAACGGTCGCGGCACCGACATCAACGCGACATTTGGCAACTTCCCGGAGTTTGTCGAGGCGAGCGACGACATCCTTACCGAGCTGCACGCGCAGTCGCGCGCGGTCAGCGGCACGATCCGCGGCACCGGCGAGTTCTTCTCGGCGATCAGCGAGCGCGACGGCCAGCTCGCCCACTTGATCACCGAGTCCAACCGTCTCTTCCAGACCACCGCCGCGCGCAACCGCCAGTTCGCGGCGATCTGGGAGGAGCTGCCCGACTTCTCACGCCAGAGCAGGTTGACGCTGCCGCGCCTGACCGAGTTCGCCAACCGCGCCGATCCGGTCGTCCAGCAGCTCCAACCGGCCGCGACCGAGTTCGCCGGAACCTTCAAGCAGCTCGACCGCCTGAGCCCGGAGTTCGAGGGCTTCTTCCGCGGCCTTGGCCCGCTGATCACGAAGTCGCGCCGCGGTGTGCCGGCACTCGAGAGTCTGATGCGCGACTTCCCACCGCTGCTCGCCGACTTCGAGCCCTTCCTGCGCAACTTCAACCCGCTGCTTGCCCACCTCGGCCAGAACCGCCGCGAGATCAGCTCGTTCTTCGGCAACGTCACGGCGACGACGACCGGCCGCAACCCGCAGCTCAACCCGAGGATTTCCGACGTCGACCCGATCCACTTCCTGCGGGCATCGTCGAGCCTCAGCCCACAGGGCCTCGCCTACTATCCGCGTGCGCTCGGCCAGACGCGCTCGAACCCCTACATGGCGCCTGGTGGCCTCGACCGGCTCGCCAGCGGTCTGCTCTCGTTCGAGACGCGGACGTGCGCCAACGGCGATCCGGCCCCGCCCGCCCAGACAGGCTCGCCCGAGCTCGTCGAGCTCGCTCAGCTCGCCGAGCAGTACGCCTTCCGCACCACCGGCGGCGACCGCAACGTCGCCCGTCCGCCCTGCGTCGGGCAGGGCGCCTACCCAGGCTTCAGCACGCAGTTCCCGCAGCTCGAGCCCGAGCCCTAGGCCGCCGAGCCGGCGCTAGATGGCCCATTGACTCCAGGAATGGGCACGTTTACGATCGGCGCAGGCTTCAGGGGGACACAGGACGGGCAGAGATGCGCAGGCTGGGACCCAGCGGGAGCGGGTTCCAGCCACGCGCTAGCGTCGAAGGCGTGCAGCCCGATCAGGCGAAGCTCAGGAGCGGCTGACCATGCCCGCGGCAGATGACGCGGCGGCGCGACTGGAGAGCCTGCGCGACGACTACGAGCTCGGCGCGCTGTCCGAGGACGCGCTCGCGCCGACCTGGCTCGAGCAGTTCGAGCGCTGGCTGGCCGCCGCGCTCGGTGCCGGGATGCCGGAGCCGAACGCGATGGTCCTGGCGACCGCCGGCGCCGACGGGACGCCCGGCGCGCGGACCGTCCTGTTGCGCGGCATCGACGCGCGCGGGTTTCGCTTCAACACCAACTATCGCTCGCGCAAGGGGCGCGAGCTGGATCGGAACCCGCGCGCGACGCTCGTCTTTCCCTGGTACCAGCAGCAGCGCCAGGTGATCGTCGACGGCGACGTCTCTCCGCTCCGGCCCGACGAGTCCGACGACTACTTCGCCAAGCGGCCGCGTGCCGCGCGGATCGCCGCCGCCGCCAGTCCGCAGTCCGAGGTGATCGAGTCGCGCGAGCGGCTCGAGCGGCGCTTCGCCGAGCTGGAGGCCGAGCTCGAGGGGGTGGAGGACCCGCCCCGTCCCGAGCACTGGGGCGGCTACCTGGTCGCGCCGCGCAGCGTCGAGTTCTGGCAGGGCCGCCGCAACCGCATGCACGACCGTCTGCGCTTCCGCCGCACCGCCGCCGGGGCCTGGGTCGTCGAGCGGCTTGCGCCGTGAGCCGTCGCTAGCCTGGAGGGCGTTCCTACAGAGGAGACGCCGTGTTCGACTTCTTGTCCCGCCGCGAGCCCGAGCTGCCGACCGTCGAGGAGGCGCTGCCGGGCCGCGACACGCCGATCGTCGTCCCGGGGGAGCACTTCGTGCTGGGGACGCCGATCGGGCCGCCGTTCCCGGAGGGAAGCGAGCGGGCGATCGTCGGGATGGGCTGCTTCTGGGGCGCGGAGAAGGTGTTCTGGCAGCTTCCCGGCGTCTACACGACGGCAGTCGGCTACGCCGGCGGCATCACGCCCAACCCGACCTACGAGGAGGTCTGCAGCGGTCGCACCGGCCAGAACGAGGCGGTGCTGGTCGTCTTCCGGCCGCAGGAGGTCTCCTACGAGCAGATACTCAAGGCGTTTTGGGAGAACCACGACCCGACCCAGGGGATGCGCCAGGGCAACGATGTCGGGACCCAGTACCGCTCGGCGATCTACACAACCTCCGACGCCCAGCGCGAGGCGGCGACCGCGTCTGCCGCCAGCTACGCGGAGGCGCTTGCCGCCGCCGGTCACAGCGCCGGCATCACGACCGAGATCGAGCCCGCCGGCGTCTTCTACTACGCCGAGGACTACCACCAGCAGTACCTCGCCAAGAACCCCGCCGGCTACTGTGGGCTCGGCGGCACGGGCGTCGCCTGCCCAGTCGGCCTGGCCACCTGAGCGCTAGCGGAGGAGGCTCACCGGCCGCGCCAGACCGGCTCGCGCTTCTCGGCGAACGCCGTCGCACCCTCGCGGGCGTCCTCGGAGACGAACACCGGCCCCGCGATCTCGCCCTGCTTGACCCACGCCTCGTTCGGGTCCCAGGACGCCGACTCGACGACGATGCGCTTCGACGCGACGAGCGCGAGCGGCGCGTTGCGGGCTACCGCCTCGGCGAGCTCGAGCGCGACGTCGACTGCCGAGCCGGGGTCGGCGAGGCGGTTGACCAGCCCGAGCTCGTGTCCGCGCTCGGCGGGGATCGGGTCGCCGGTCAGGGCGAGCTCCATCGCGACGTGGTACGGGATCCGCTGCGGCAGCCGCAGCAGCGCCCCGCCGGCCGCGACGAGGCTCCGCTTGACCTCTGGGATGCCGAGCTTCGCGCCGCGGGCCGCGACGATCAGGTCGCAGGCGAGCGCCACCTCGAGTCCGCCAGCGACCGCGAAGCCCTCGACGGCCGCGATCAGCGGCTTGTCCGCCGAGCGCTGGGCGATGCCGGCGAAGCCGCGGCCCTCGACGTGGGGGCTCTCGCCGCTGACGAACGCCTTGAGGTCCATGCCGGCGCAGAAGCCCTTGCCCGCGCCGGTCAGCACCCCGGCCTGGAGATCACCGTCGTCGTCGAGCTCAGTCAGCGCTGCCGCGACGCCCTGCGCCAGCGCCGCATCGACCGCGTTGCGCGCGTCGGGGCGGTTGAGGGTGATCAGCAACACGCGCCCGCGGCGCTCGGTCAGAACTGCCTGCTCGTCGCTCATGACGGTTGAACCTACCGGCCACCTCCAGCCTGCGCAGGGCCAGCTCGGTGAAGAAGGTGGTCTGGGCGGGCATCGGCGGCCGGTCGGTCAGCGCTCGACGTCGATGCGCATTCGCATGTTCGAATGGAATGTGCAGAGCAGCTTGTAGGTGCCGGCCTTGCGCAGCTTGCGCGTGAAGGTGGCCGACCTGCTCGCGGGCGCCGACCGGAACTGCCGCACGCCCTTCGGCCGGTCGTCGAGGTAGACCGTGTGGGTCAGCACGTTGCGCTTGGACCAGACCCACTTGATCTTCGTGTCCTTGGCGACCGTCAGCCGCTTCGGGGAGAAGGCGCCGTCCACGACCCGGACCGTCTTGGTCGCCGCCGCCCTCGCCGGCGCCTCGTCGTCGCGCTCCAGCGGCACCGCGCTGGCGGGGAAGGCGAGCGCCGCGAGCAGCGCGGCGATCGGCAGCAGGTTGGACGGCGACATCGGGCTCCTCCTCGTCTGGGACTCATGGCATAGCTTTCCAGAGCCCGCGAGTCAAGCCCAGACGTCCGGCAGGCGTCGTAGCTTCAGCGGCCGTGCGCCTGATCGTCGCCCGCTGCGAGGTCCGCTACACCGGCCGGCTGACCGCCGTCCTGCCGGAGGCCCTGCGCCTGCTGATGATCAAGTCGGACGGCTCGGTGATGGTGCATGCCGACACGGGCGGCTTCAAGCCGCAGAACTGGATGACGCCGCCGACGGTGATCGAGGAGGAGCCGGGCCGGATCGTCGTGCGCAAGCACGCGGGCAAGACCGAGGACCGACTCGACATCCGGGTCGTCGAGGTGGTCTCCGACGTCACGCACGACATGGGGGAGGCGGCGGCGCTCGAGAAGGAGGGCATGGAGCGCGAGCTGCAGGAGCTGCTCGCCGATGCGCCGCAGCACTGCGGCGAGGGCTTCCGGCTGGTGCGCCGCGAGTGGGGGACCGACATCGGTCCGGTCGACCTGATGTGTCGCGACGGCGACGACGGCTGGGTGGCTGTCGAGATCAAGCGCGTCGCGACGATCGACGCCGTCGAGCAGCTGACCCGCTATCTCGAGCGGCTCGCCGCCGACCCGTCGTTCACGTCGGGCTGTCGCGGCGTACTAGCGGCGCAGCAGATAAAGCCGCAGGCGCGCGTGCTGGCCGAGTCGCGCGGGATCGCGTGCGTCGAGGTCGACATCGACGTGCTGCGCGGGGAGCGTGAGCCGGATCTCACGCTCTTCGCGGCTTGAGCGACCGCTTCGGCATGCCCGATCCGGGGTAGCCATCGAGCGATGACTGAGCGCAGCGGCGGTCACGTCGCATACCGGGCGGTCCTGCTCGCCGCCGCGCTGATCGTCTTCGGGTTGCTGTTCCGGCAGCTGTTGACGCTGCTGCTGGCCGTCCTGATCACGGTGATCATGGCGATCGTCATCTCCGCGGTCGCCGACCGGCTCGAGCGGCTGGACATCCCGCGCCCGATCGGCGCGCTGCTCGCCGTGCTCGCTGGACTGGCCGTGGTCGCCGGCCTGCTGTGGGTGCTCGTCCCGCCGTTCGTCGACCAGACGAACGAGTTCGCCGAGGACGTGCCGGGGATCGTCGACGACCTACGTGACCAGATCCACGACCTGACCGGCGCGGAGCCCGGCGAGATCTCCGACCAGGTCGACCAGTTCGTCGACAACTACACCGACGACCCCGGCAAGCTGATCGGCCCTATCACCTCGATCAGCCTCAGCGTGTTCGGCGCACTAGCGGCGCTGATCCTGATGCTGATCACCGCCTACTACATGGCGATCCGTCCCGAGCCGCTGCTCGACGGCCTGCGTCGACTTGCGCCGCCGCGCTACCGCGACAAGGCCGACCGCATCATGCGCCGGCTGCGCGGGGCCTGGGTCGGCTGGATGCAGGGCGTCGCCGCCGACATGCTGATCTCAGGCGTCCTGCTCTACATCGGTCTGACGCTGATCGGGCTCGACTTCGCGATCTTCTTCGCGGTCCTGACCGCGCTGTTCTCGGTGATCCCCTACTTCGGCGCGTTCGCCAGCGGGATCCCGCCGGTGCTGTTCGCGCTCACCGACTCGCCCGGAAAGGCGCTGCTGGTGATCGTCATCTACGTCGCCGTCCAGCAGATCGAGGGCAACCTGACGATCCCGCTGGTGATGTCACGGACCGTCAAGCTGCACCCGGCGGTGATCGCCGGTGGCGTCGTGATCGTCGGTCAGCTGTTCGGGTTCGTCGGGCTGATCGTCGCCGTGCCGATCCTGTCGATGATCAGCATCCTCGCCGAGGAGCTCTGGGTCCAGCCGCTCGAGGAGAACGACCGTGCGGGACCGCTCGGGCCGGGCCAGACGTCAGTACAGCTTCGTCAGGGCGATGGCGATCGAGGCGACGACGCAGATCACGATCACGACCTGCATCCAGATCCAGAAGCGGGGCATGGCGCGCGATCCTAGTGAGATTTATGATCGCCGCGTGATCGGGGCGATCGTCGTCGGGA